>JAFZPF010000046.1 GCA_017550455.1 Prevotella sp. | reverse complement strand
TGTTAAGGATAGCATAGCAACTATTGCCATTACCATCAAATTTCTCTTCTGTCTCATAATTTATTTGTTTTTATTATTAATTTATTACTCTGTTTTAACTCCGACAGGCAGCCTGTCTTCGTTGTTTCTATTGCAAAGATAAGGTCGATTTCAAAACAAACAATGATTTTTCTGTATTACTATCTTTAGTTGTATGGACAGAATAAGAATGTTGAGACAAAACGGGAAAATCCTTTTAAAAAGTGTCCAAAAATGTCCGGGGACAAGGCCGCTTGCAGACCTGTCCCCGGACATTGTTTATTGTTTATTGTCTCCCCCTTGGGGGAAAACCTAATACGATGCGGTGCAGGGGATGCCTGCAGCGATGACCCTGTCACGTATGGCATTGAGCTCATCGGGCGTGGCTTTCTGTAATCCTTTGTCGGGTGTCTCCCGGTCGATGGTGTAGATCATCACCTGCTGAGGACGGATGGCTTTGACGGCTTCCAACCAGGGGCCTACATATTCCTCCCCCATGTTGTTCGCATCCTCTGCCTGTTCTCCGTTGACAGTGATGACTCCCTTCATAAACATGGTCTGGATGATCACATGACCGTTGAATCGTATCATTCCTTCCACGATGTCCTCCACCTTGTACCACTCGCCTGAAGGACGGTCCACCCGTCGGATATAATCCATATTGATGGTATCCAACTTACATATATTATTATCTACCCGCATGAGTGCCTGATGAACCTCCTCACGGGTAATAAGCGTGGCATTGGTGAGCACACTTATCTTTGCCTGGGGGAAATACCTGTCTCGGAGCCTCACCGTATCATCAATGATTGCCGCAAACTGCGGATGGCAGGTGGGCTCTCCGTTACCGGCAAAGGTAAGCACGTCGGGTGAAGGACCATTCTTCTGCATGTCGCTCAACCGTATTTCCAATGCTTTGGCAACTTCCTCACGGGAAGGAACTTTGTTCTTCGGACGATGATCGGCATTCAGTCCGCACTCACAGTACACACAGTCGAATGTGCATATCTTACCGTCAGATGGCAGCAGGTTGATACCAAGGCTCACGCCCAGTCTGCGACTATGGACAGGCCCGAATATCGGTGATGGATAGATGATCGTACTCATTACTCTTTTGTATATCTGGCTGCGAAGGTACAAATAATTTGTTCTTTCTCGAAATAAATCTTAATTTATTTCTTTGATTCGGGAATAATTTATATTTTTGCAGCAAATTAGGTATATTACGGCCGAATACGAATGGTAAAAAATAAATCTACAGCCCGTAACCACCGAGGGTTACAGGCCATAACTTTATGTATAAGTACCGCCCTGGTGCTGATTTTATTGGGAATGGTGGTATTCTCGGTACTTACTGCCCATAACTTATCGGTATATGTCAAGGAAAACCTCACTGTCACAGTGATGTTGAATGATGACGTCACCAATCCGGAGGCGCAGAGGTTATGCAAGGACTTGGAAAAACGCTCTTATATCAATGGGTGGACCTTCATCAGTAAGGAACAGGCTTTGGAGGAGAATAAGAAAGAGATGGGTGCTGACCCGAGTGAGTTCGTAGGTGTCAATCCCTTCCTGAGTAGTATAGAGCTTCAGCTGAAGTCCGACTATGCCAACAGTGATTCCCTTAAATGGATCACCAAAGAACTGAAGAAAGATCATAAGATCAATGAGATATCCTATCCGCAGGATCTGATGGACAGTGTGAATGCCAACCTGAAGAAGGTCAATCTGGTATTGCTCATCCTGGCGATCTTACTGACCATCGTGTCGTTCTCGCTGATCAATAATTCCATCAAACTTGGTGTCTATGCCCGTCGTTTTACCATCCATACCATGAAACTGGTAGGTGCCTCATGGAATTTTATCCGTGCACCGTTCCTCAGGAATGCGTTGCTGATTGGTGTGTTGGCATCGCTCATCGCCATTTTGGTATTGGGCGGCGGCATCTATGCGCTTTACGTGTATGAGCCCAACGTGCTCTCAGTGATTACCTGGCAGGTGATGGTTATCACAGGTGTGTCGGTGCTTTTCTTCGGATTACTGATCACCTTCGTATGCAGCTATTTCTCAGTGAACAGGTTCCTGAAGATGAAAGCCTGCGACCTGTACAAGATTTAGTGCATAGTGCATAGTTCATAGTGCATAGTTCATAGTTCATAGTGCATAGTTCATAGTTTAGGGTTATCGTTCCCGTTAACGTTCCCGTTGTTGTAAAAAAGAAAATGTTATAATAAAATATTATGGATAAAAAGAATTTGGCTTTCGGCCGCATGAACTTTATTCTTTTGGCGATAGGAGTGTTTATCGTCATCGTCGGACTGATCTTAATGAGTGGTGGCGGATCCTCGGATGCTGCCTATGATCCCTCCATCTTTGACGCAAGACATATTAAGGTTGCTCCGGTAGTAACGTTCATCGGTTTTATTTCTATCATCTTTGCCATCATGCACAAGCCATCCGACAAAGATGACGATTCAGAAAAGCCTGCAAAATAATGGATTGGATACAAGCATTGATTCTTGGGTTGATACAAGGACTGACGGAATATCTGCCTGTCAGCAGTAGTGGCCACCTGACCATTGGCGCCTATCTCTTTGGGATAGAAGACTCTGACAATCTGGCTTTTACCGTAATGGTTCATGTGGCCACGGTGCTCAGCACGTTGGTGATCCTTTGGCATGAGGTGGTGTGGATACTGAGAGGTCTCACCGAAGGGAAGATGAATGAAGCCGCCCGCTTCACCATCAATATCCTTGTGTCGATGATACCCATTGCCATCGTTGGTTTTTTCTTCAAAGACACGGTAGAGGAGATCTTCGGCAGCGGACTGCTCATCGTGGGGTGTATGCTCCTCGTGACAGCTACTCTCCTGATCTTCTCCTATTACTATAAGCCGAAGGCGAAGGAACGGCTGTCTGTCCTCGATGCCTTTATCATCG
The DNA here is from genome assembly GCA_017550455.1 of Prevotella sp. Taxonomy (GTDB): domain Bacteria; phylum Bacteroidota; class Bacteroidia; order Bacteroidales; family Bacteroidaceae; genus Prevotella. The sequence continues at coordinate 4,782 of JAFZPF010000046.1, read as the reverse complement.
GTATCGCACAGGCATGTGCGGTGATGCCCGGACTGTCACGTTCGGGGAGCACCATCGCCACAGGGTTATTACTCGGGAATAAGAAAGATAAACTGGCACAGTTCTCCTTCCTGATGGTCATACCACCCATCCTCGGGGAAGCCCTCCTGGATGTGATGAAGACCGTGAAGGGTGAGGCTGTGTTCGAACATATAGACACACTGCCCCTGGTGGTCGGCTTCTTAGCCGCTTTCATCTCGGGATGTGTCGCCTGCCGCTGGATGCTGCATATCGTCAGGAAAGGCAAACTGGTATATTTCGGTATTTACTGTGCTGTCGTGGGTATGATCGCGTTGCTGTCGGCGCTGTAAGGGTTTAGGTCTTTATTAGTACAGAGGTCTCAGAGAAGTCAGAGATCACAGAGGACATGTTGCTACGCAACAAATTGATGTTTGAAAGGGAGTTAAAGGGGAGTTAAAGAGAAGTTAGCCGCCTTCGGCGGCAGAAGTTAAAAGGACAATAGCCTGGTCGCGATGCGAATCGAACATCCCGCCCCCAACCGTGGGGGAAAGTCGCGATTAAGCGAGAGCAGAGCTAAGTTTTACTTAAGCTATGCCGAGCGTGAGCGAGTTCGATGTGAAACATCAAAGGAATGAGGGCGGGGGAAATCATTGACAATTAACTCGTCTACTCGTCTACTCGTTTACTCGTCAACTAAATATGTTGCAATAGCAAGATGTAGTAGCGATACGAACCGAACACCCCGCCCCATGCCTATGGGGAGGGGACGGGGGCGGGGGAAATCTTTGACAAGCAACTCGTCTATTTGTTTACTCGTCAACTAAAGAAAAAAATGAATTTTCACGAAGGAGAAATACTGTATATCAACAAACCGTATGCCATGTCGAGTTTCGGAGCACTGGCACATGTCAGATACCTCTTGTCGAAAAGACTGGGGGTAAAACGACTGAAGACAGGGCATGCTGGCACCCTCGATCCTTTGGCAACCGGTGTTCTTGTGCTGTGCACGGGAAGAGCCACTAAAAGGATTGAAGAACTGCAGGGGCATGATAAGGAATATGTCGCTACGCTGCAGCTGGGCGCCACCACAGCGAGTTATGATATGGAGCACCCGGTAGATGCAGTCTATCCGACAGACCATATCACCCGTGAGCGTGTGGAAGAGGTGCTGGCCTCGATGGTGGGGGATATCCCCCAGGTGCCGCCGGTGTACAGTGCTGTGATGGTCAACGGCAAACGGGCTTATCAGCTGGGAAGAAAAGGTGCCCAGGTGGAGCTGGCCGCCAAGACCGTACATATCGATGCGATAGATCTGCTGTTTTTCGATGCCGACCTGATGCAGATGGGAATACGGGTGAGGTGTGGCAAAGGCACCTATATCCGTTCTCTGGCAAGAGATATCGGTGAGGCCCTCCACAGCGGTGCCTATCTCACCTCCCTGTGTCGCACAAGGGTAGGGGATGCCTGCATCGACGACTGCATCATCATGGAAGACTTCCCACAATGGTTGGAAGCACAACAGATAGAAGGATAAGAAAGAAAATATATAAATATGAAACTATCACAATTTAAATTCAAGCTACCCGAGGAGCTCATCGCCCTCAATCCTCCCATGCACCGCGATGAGTGTCGCCTCATGGTGTTACACAAGAAGTCGAATACGATAGAGATGTTTCAGAAAGACGATGACGGAAACCCTATCGACGGCACGCAGAAAGACAGTGAGGGAAATATCATCCCCGCTCAGTATCTTGACTTCCGTGCTATCCTGAACTATTTCGACGAGGGCGACACATTCGTCTTCAACGATACGAAGGTGTTCCCGGCACGACTCTATGGTACCAAGGAAAAGACCGATGCCAAGATTGAGGTGTTCCTGCTCAGGGAACTCAACAAAGAGATGCGACTGTGGGATGTCCTCGTGGAGCCGGCCCGGAAGATACGTATCGGCAACAAGCTCTTCTTCGACGACAGTGGCACGATGGTGGCAGAGGTGATCGACAACACCACCAGTCGTGGACGTACCTTGCGTTTCCTCTACGACTGTCCTCATGATGAGTTCAAGCGTGAGCTCTTCGCTCTCGGTGAAGCTCCTCTGCCTCACTATATCGTTGACCATCGTCCCGCCACGGAGCAGGATATGGACGACTTCCAGTGTATCTTTGCCAAGAACGAGGGTGCGGTGACCGCTCCTGCCAGCGGACTCCATTTCTCCCGTGAACTGCTGAAACGCATGGAGATAAAAGGCATCGAGTCGGCCTTTATCACCTTGCATTGTGCCCTCGGCAACTTCCATAATATCGAGGTGGAGGATCTTACCAAGCATAAGATGGACTCTGAGCAGATGTTCATCCATAAGGAAGCCTGTGATAAGGTCAATACTGCCAAGCAGAACGGGAAACATATCTGTGTGGTAGGAACAAGCGTGCTGAAAGCCACGGAGACCGCTGTGGGAACCGACAAGATGCTGAAGGAATATGAGGGATGGACGAATAAGTTTATCTTCCCACCCTATGAGTTTGGTGTGGCCGACTCGATGATAACCAACTTCTATCATCCCATGTCAACATTGTTGATGGAGACGGCTGCCTTCGGTGGATATGACCTGGTGATGGAAGGCTACGAGCAGGCTGTGAAACATGAATATAAGTTCGGTTGCTACGGTGATGCCCTGTTGATAGTAGATGACTGATACGATACTGCATACCGTTTACCTGTCGTTAGGCAGCAACCTGGGTGATAAGGAAAGGAATATCGTTCAGGCGATTGTAAAGATAAATGAGAAGATTGGCGCTGTGGTGCGCCAGTCTTCCTTGCTTATTACCGAGCCCTGGGGCTTCGAGAGTGAGCACCACTTTGTCAACTGTGCCGTCTGCTGTAAGACCACCCTGACGCCGCGCCGACTGCTGAATGCCACCCAGCGGATAGAACGGGAGATGGGACGTACGCAGAAGTCGTTGGTTATCAAGGACGGAAAGCCCCTCGTGGAGTATCACGACCGTATCATCGACATCGACATCCTACTGTATGACGATGTCACCATCGATACCCCTACACTGAAGATCCCACACCCACTGATGCAGGAACGCGACTTCGTGATGATACCACTGAGGGAGATATGGGAGTCTTAGGAATACTTTCAAAAAATAATAAAAGAATAGTATAGTTTAAATTATTATTCTTATTTTTGCAGTGATAAAGGAATTGTCGACATAAAATATGAGAGAAGAAGATAAACAGCTAACATTCAAGGAATTATTCTCAGAGAATTATTCCCGTTTATATTATGTTGCTCTTTATCTTTTGAATGATAGTGAGACAGCAAGAGATGCAGTCTATGATTCCTTTGCAACTGTTTGGGAAGAATTCCGAAAGGAGAGTAACCCCCCAAAGTACAACTACACCTATCTTTATAAAGTTGTACACAGTCATTGCGTGGATTTGTTGAGACATCAGAACGTGCATAACAAGTATGCGATGTTGTATAAGCAATTACATGATGATGGCCTCCTTTATGACGATGATGATAAAGACAGCAGATTAGAAACTATTTATAAGGTATTGGAAGAGATGCCTCCTCGCACCCGTTTTATCATGGAACAGTGCTATTTTGAAGATAAGAAATATGTCGAGGTTGCAGAGATTTTGGGTCTTTCCCGAGATGGTATTCGTGCACAGGTAATGAAAGGTCTTGAAATGTTAAGAAATGTATTTTCTGTTAAATATAAGAAAGGTCAGTGACCATTTAGGTCTTTAAAACCTATATATATATAAAGGTATACGAATAATGGATGAAGAATTAAGGTCAACCGCGCAAAATAAATCTTCCTTGAATGCATTTGATTGCATGGAGAAGATTGACTTGTTGAGTGAAGAGGAATTGCAACAATTCTTCTCTGATCCTGATTTGCGCCATGACATGAGCTTGCTTTCTGCTGTTCGTCAGTCAGTTCTTCGACATCGTTATCCATCACCGGATGTAGAAGAGATGTGGCAACGTTTTGAGGCACATAATATTATGCCACTACGAGAAAAACGGAAAAACCGTATCCGTGTGATTTCTTCAGCATTATTGTCAGCTGCTGCAGTACTCGCTTTAGTTTTCTTTTTGAATAAGAATTCAGTTCAAAATAACGAGATAGAGTCAAGCACTCCTTTGATGGCCTTTACTCGTGATACTACCCCTCAGGTAATCCGTTTGGTTGATGAACAAGGTAATGAGCAGGTCCTTGATGAAATTCAATCAGAAAATGGAGACAGAGTCAATGATATGGTAGCCGATTTCTCCTCTTCATCTCTGAATATGAAGGGTGAGGCAAAAGGTTTAAAGGGTATTGGGGCCTCTTCTGTATTAGAAACTGTTGGATGGAAAACGATCAGTACCCCACGCGGGAAAGTATATAAGGTTATACTACCTGATAAGACACAAGTTCTTATGAATGCCGACAGTCGTCTAACCTTTCCTGACCGTTTTGATGGAGCAGAACGCGTGGTGCGGTTAGTCGGTGAGGCTTTCTTTACCGTTACGAAAGATATCCATCATCCGTTTATCGTAGAGAGCGAGAAGATACGAACACATGTGCTAGGAACAGAGTTTAATCTTCGTGCATATCCCAATTCTAATCCGCATGTCACTCTGGTGAGTGGGCAGGTAAAGGTTGATAACCTTCAGAATAATCAGAGTCTGATGATGAAACCAGGACAAGACGTGACTATCAATGGAAAAAGTTCTTTCGACGTGTCTTCTGTGGATACTGAGTATTATGTACAATGGAAGGAAGG
>JAFZPF010000045.1 GCA_017550455.1 Prevotella sp. | reverse complement strand
GCGGACTCAATGTGCTGTTAAACACCTCTACCTGCTCATCGAAAGCCACATACGACTTCACGCCGTTGCTGTACTGTCGGTAAGAAAGGATAAACATCGGCATGAGCTCATCATCCACCTTTCTGTTCTGTACCTTTCCACGATAGGCACTGGCATACTCATGATCAACAGTCTGCTCGTCTTCCTCCACCAACTGGCTGTATTTCTCCAGATCCACATCACTCTTCTTACGAACCTCTTTCTGTTTGTTTTTACTCCAACGAGGTTGTATGCCCAGGTGTTTATCCATCTGCGCTTTCAGAATCCGAAACTCATCCATCTCTGCCTTTGCCGTCATGCCCAATCGACGATAACAACGGGCACGATACTGCAGACCGGTCCAGAAATTCGGAAACTCTTCAATCACGGTGGAATAGTCACGGATAGCTCCTTGCAAATCACCTGTCCTGTCAAGCAGCAGGGCACGGTTAAAGATAGCCATCACGTTATTAGGCTCCATACGGATGATAAAATCGAAATCACTGATAGCGCGGTTGTCATCACCTACCTGCACTCGTAGCTGTCCACGGTTATAATGAGCCAGGAAATTGTTCGGATCCAGTTCCAGAGCTTTATCGTAATCTGCCAGCGACCCTCTCAAGTTATTGATATTATACCGGGTCATGGCTCTGTTGATATAATAGCTTACCACGGTGGGCTTCAGGTGAATAGCCTTGCTGAGTTGCTGGTCGGCATCCTTCCATTTCTTCTTGTTCATGCTCATCATGGCACGCACAGACCATGCCTCACCATCGTAAGGATCTATCTCCAAGGCTTGATCGAGATATTTTTCTGCTTTCACTGTATCTTTCTCGAGCAGACAAACCTCACACTTCAACTGGTAGATCTTTGCGTTGGTCTTCCATCTGTTCATCATCGAGTCCAACTCTAAGTTGGCTCTGTTGTAATCCTTATCCTGGATTCTGCATAAAGCTCTGTTGAACCACAGTCCTTGATTGGTAGGATCATAGATGATTGCACAGTCATAGTCAGCACTGGCTTCCTTGTATTTCTGTTGTCGGATGCGACAGATACCTCTCAGGTCGTACATGCTCGACACATAGGGATTCAGAGCGATAGCCTCATTACAGTCACTCTCTGCTCCCACATAGTCATCGAGGTTGTATTTTGCTATTGCACGGAAATACCAGGGCTCGTAGAGATAAGGCTTTGCATTGATAGCCTGGTTGAAATATTGCATAGACAACACATAATCCTCATAATAGAGCGCACTTCTTCCAGCCATCAGCACACGGTCGATATTATACTGTGCCGACAGGGTCTGTACGATGAATAATCCTATTATGAGGAGACGGTGTCTCATGCTCTTCTCACCGGTTTTGTGCGATAGCTACAGTGATATTTGCCGTTTGTCAGAGCTTTCAACTTATTCTTGATCAGCTGTCGGCGCAACGGACTGATGCGGTCGATAAACATATGTGCGTCAAGATGGTCAAACTCATGCTGCATCACACGAGCCAGATATCCCTCTATCCATTCATCATATTGTTGGAAGTTCTCATCCTGATAGGTCACATGAATACGTGTGGGACGTACCACCTTCTCGTGTATTCCCGGCAACGACAGACAGCCTTCTTCTGAAGAATCTGTGTTCGTATCATCAAGCTCTACAATATGAGGGTTGATGAAAGCCTTGCGGAATCCCTTATACTCAGGGAAATCTTCTGATAACACATCGAGATCGATTACTACCACTCGGATAGCCTTTCCTATCTGCGGAGCTGCCAGTCCGATGCCTTCAGAAGCATCCAAGGTCTCAAACATATTGGTTATCAACTCTTTCAACTCCGGATAATCGGGAGTGATATCTTGGGATACCTTACGTAAAACGGGTTGACCGTAAATATAAATGGGTAAAATCACTGTGAATAAAATAAATAAGGTTAATAAAGTAGACTACCGTCGGGATTCCATGTAACTCTGTAGGATGATGGTAGCGCTGATTTCATCAACAAGTGCTTTGTTTTGTCTTGATTTCTTTTTCAGTCCTCCATCAATCATTGCCTGATGGGCAATAACAGACGTAAAGCGTTCATCCACATACTCTATAGGAATCCCCGTATGCAGGTTGTTCCAACGGTTATAAAACTGCTGAACACGTACCATATTCTCACTCTCCTGACCGTTGAGCTGCATGGGTTTACCGATAATAATCCGCTCAACCGGTTCTTTTTTAATGTAGTCGAGTAAGAATGGCAATAGTTCAGATGTAGAAACAGTCGCCAACCCGTTAGCTATAATCTTCAACGGGTCGGTGACTGCTATTCCTGTACGTTTCTTACCGTAGTCTATCGAAAGAATTCTTGCCACTGATGATTACTGCTGGTTAAAGAGCAGCCAAGCATCAGGATAAGTGTTACGCAAGTCATTACGGCTGCGTACGGCACTTGCCTTATCATCGTATGTGGATGCTACCACGCGATACATATTACGGCTGGCGTTATATGCGATCTGTGCAGCATAGCCTTGGTTACGCAATGTCTGTGTCAGACCTTCTGCATTTGCTTTTACAGAGAAAGAACCAACGACAACGCTGAAGTTTCTCAGACCGGCACCGTCAACAACGGTAAGGCTCTCCTGACGGACAGATACGTTATCTACATTATCCACAACGGTTGTTTCTGTTACAGGTCTTGACACTACAGGAGCCACTACTGTTGTCTCCTCGGGCTGGGTAGCGAGTGTTGTCTCCTGAGCCTTAGCCTTTTCGTAAGCTTTCTTGTAAGCACTCTCATTAGACTTACAACTTGTGAATGCCATTACTGCAGCCAATCCTGCACATAAAAGAATGTACTTTTTCATAAATCGTTCTTTGTTATTTAATGATTATTATATGCCAACTTATAATTACTGTGCGAAATTACACAAAATCGAGGAAACAAAATAAAAAAACGTACATAAAGTTTGTTAAATAAGACAAATACATCGTTTTTAACAAAAAATGAACTTCTTTTTGATGGCAATAAGTAGAAAATTCACTATATTTGCGGGACTATTCGAATATTAATTATTAACAAATAAAGAATTATGAAAACATTAGGTTATTTGACAGCATTCATGAGTGGTGCACTTGCCGGCGCCGCTTTAGGACTTTTGATTGCCCCGGAAAAGGGAACAGAGACACGTGAGAAAATCACTGACGCCATTGAGGATTTTTGCAAGAAGCATAACATCAGTCTGTCACGCAAAGAGATGTGTGATCTGGCTGACGACATCAAGGAAGCAGCAGAGGATATAGCAGAATAAGAGATAAGCGATGTTTTCCAACGATAAGAATATTGAGACCATCGGTCAGCTGGTAGATGTGATCAAGCATTATGTCGGGTTGCAGAATGAATATCTGCGGCTTGATGTGATAGAGAAGATTGTGCGGTTGATAACCGCGCTGATCATTGCCGCTGTCGTCTTTCTCTTAATCCTCATCATCTTTATTTACCTGTCGTTTGCATTAGCCTATGCCATCGGTCCGCATATCGGTCACGGATGGGCTTTCCTCATTGTGGCAGGTATTTACATCATTATCTTTTTACTTTTCCTTGCTTTCAGAAAAGACTGGGTGGAGAAACCTTTAGTGAGATTTCTGGCCGGTCTGTTAATGGAATAAACTTTTAGTGATATGACGGAAGACATGCAGAACTTATCCCCGTACAAGACCCTGGAGTCGATACAAGACAGGAAGTTACAGTTGCGGAAGGAGATCCGCAGGGATAATGATCAGATCAACAAGCTGAGCAAACAACTGTTCACGAAGCCTGCCCCCCTGATGACCAAGCGTGGCAAGTTGAATGTCAACGGTCTGATGGCCACCGGTGCCGGTGTCTTCGACAGTATCTTGCTTATCTGGAAATTGTATAAGAAGTTCAAGTTAAAACGATAGCTTTTCGTCAGTCACATTTAAATCTCGATTACCTGCCCGTCATACGCCAATTGTATATGGGCAGGTAATTGTTTGTTTACCTCTTCGTGTAGCCCTATCTCATGACAACTGTGAATCAGGTAAGTATGCTTACTGCCAAGCTTTTCCGAGAATGCCACCGCATCGGCAACTGTCTGATGGGTGGGATGCTCACGGTCGAAGCGTAAGGCATTGACAACCAATGTGTCGATACCCTCGAGATAAGGGAGCTCTGAATCATCGATCGTCTTCATATCTGTGATATATGCCAGTTTACCGATACGGAAACCGGTAATCGGCAGTTTACCGTGCATCACCTGTATCGGTATCACGGTCAACTCATTCACTTGTATCGGCACATGATGGGTAAGCGTCTGCAGATGGATCTTCGGCACCCCGGGATATCTGTTTTCCGCAAAACAATAAGGAACGGTCTGCATCAGTCCTCTGCAGGTACGTTCATCAGCATAGATATTGATTTCTCCGAACTGACAGTATGGGCGCAGATCATCTACCCCACCTACATGATCGTAGTGGATATGCGTGGCTAACACTGCATCTATCTTTCGGAAATCCTGTTGAAGAATCTGCTGCCGGAAGTCAGGACCCACATCGATGAGTATCCGTGTTTGCTCGGTTTCCACCAATGCAGAGCAGCGCAGTCGCTTGTCGTGCGGGTCATTACTCCTGCACACCCTGCACTGACACCCAATGGAAGGGACACCTACCGATGTACCTGTTCCGAGAAAGATCAGCCTCATCTTACCTTTTATTATATTATAGGATATTCACTTCCGGATGAATATCCACACCAAACTTCTCCTTTACATCGCTGCGTACCCGTTCACAGAGGGAAAGAACCTCACTGCCTGTAGCTCCCCCTTTATTCACCAGCACTAATGCCTGCTTGTCATGAACGGCAGCACGCCCGAGATTTTTCCCCTTCCAGCCACAACGTTCAATCATCCATCCGGCAGGAATCTTCACATGGTCATCATCCACGACATAGTGAGGGATATCAGGATAGGTTGCTGACAATGAGCGATAAACATTCTTGTCAACGATAGGGTTCATGAAGAAACTGCCGGCATTTCCTTCTTTCTTAGGATCTGGCAGTTTTGCCTCACGGATACGGATGATACAGTCGCGCAACTGCTGTGCTGTGGGCTGCTCAATACCTTCCTTACGCAGTTCTTCACGGATATTCCCATAGTCGAGGTTCGGGGTAAATGTTTCCTGCAGACGATAAGTGACATGGGTGATCAGAAAACGGTTCTTCCAGTCGTGTTTGAACCGGCTCTGACGGTAATGATAGTCGCACTCCTCATTCGTAAACCAGTGGATCAGACCGGTTTTGAGTTCTACAGCCTCTACCTTATAAATAATGTCTTTGATCTCCGCACCGTACGCACCGATATTCTGAACGGCGGAAGCACCCACCTCTCCAGGGATCAGACTGAGGTTCTCCGCACCATACCAGTCGTTCTTCACGCACATTGCCACGATATCATCCCATACCTCTCCGGCTCCGCAACGCAACAGGATGCCACCATCCACGAAATGACGCTCCACACCTTTGATGGCAGCATGCAGGACAGTTCCTTCGAAATTCTTGGTTAACAAGAGGTTACTACCACCGCCTAACAACAGCAGGGGCATGCCTTCTTTCATTAAATCGGGCACTGTCTGTTGCACCTCCTCTACCGTTTCAAACTCAATGAAACGGCGGCATACAGCATCGATGCCGAAGGTGTTATGACTGAACAAATGATAATCTCGGATATCTTTCATCTTCCTATTCCACCAGTTTAAACAGTTTCCAATGATCGCCCACCTTCCTGAATGTCATCTCCATCTCCTGACCGTTAGAGATGCCTCGCAGCAGGAAGACCTTCTGGTTTTTGGTTCCCGACGGTGTGCCATAGATGATATTATAGATCTGCCCCGAGGGCAACTCCCCTGGACAGAAGGCAGGCCACTGCTCGGGAGTGATATCACCGGCCAGCTCTTCAAAGTCATCATCAGGATTAGGACCGATAAACGACATTACCTCATTAAGACTCTCTGTCTGGAATACGGAGTCTGTAGCAAAGCGCTGATAAAAACGTAAGAACGAGGCATTGCTATGTGTGTCTAAGTCAACATTACGCAATGACGTAAGCATCCACGTACCATTCTGACGATCGAAATTATATTGCTTCACCAGTCCGTCGGATAGATTGATCTTCTCCAATACCACATGGTTGACACTGGTATCCTTAGGAAGATCCAACTGTTTATGATTGTCTAGTATCAGCGTGTAATAACCTTGGGACATGAAGAAATGATCTACCTTCCAGTCTTTGCGCTCAATCGTACTGGTAGTCTCCCCACTGACGACGGTCAGCGGAAAAGTGATACGTGCCAACTGCTGCTTTCTGTTTCCGGCAAAATTAAAGATAAAATCATCGAACAGCTCATCAGCTGCCACGGGGATAGGCTCTTCCTCGATGAGCTCTTCCATGGTATCCACCTCAACGGAATCCACAATGGAATCTCCTTCCGGTACCGGCTGTTCAACAGGTTTCTTGTCAGAACATGCAGCTACCGCAATGGCCAGGCATACAGCCACAAAGGCTACATAAAGAAGTTTTCTCATTTCTTTCTCTATCGTATGTTTCAAGGTATGCTTTCTCTATTCACCTCAAATACTTTGCAAAGGTAATGTAAAAATATGAATACAAGAAAAGAAAAAGTAATTTTCTTTTTTATTTCCCGAAGAATATTTCCTTCTATGCTATCAACAAATAAAGTTATCATGAAAAAGGAACATTATTTGAGATTGTTTCTCGGTTTATTTTATTATATTTGCGGCGAAGAATGCGATCAAACGCATAAACTTAAAAACAGAACTGTACATAGTATGAACGGACAAGAAAAAAATCACGATAAGGTGACTTTGAGAATCGACTATTTGCCATGTGTCAACTATTCGATGATGAATTGCGGTGTGGAGGTATGCAACTCATTCGTGCTCGAGAATACAGACGACAGAGACTGGGACCTGTTGTCAGTAAGAATCAGTGGATCCTATATTAAGGAAAGCAGCTGTTTGTTAGAGCACCTGAAGAAGGGGCAGGCCATGCAAATCAAGACCATCAAGATCGAACCAGACATTAAGATACTCAGTGATACCACTGAAGCTGTCAAGACATCGTTTATGGTGACCATCCATGCCACCGACGAACTGCTGTTCGAAAAAGAATACCCTATCACCTTGTTGTCATACGAAGAGTGGGCGGGAAGCGGTGTCATGCCGGAGCACCTTGCAGCCTTTGTCGTTCCAAACAATCCGTTCTTGCCGAAGATCAAAGTGCAGGCAGCCCGTTTCTTGGAGCAATGGACAGGATCCTCTGCTTTCGATGAATACCAGACACAAGACCGTAACAGGGTTCGTGCACAGGTAGCCGCTATCTATGAGGCTTTGCGCGCCGAGGGGATTATCTACTCTGCACCACCAGCCAGTTTTGAGAATAATGGTCAGCGTATTCGTTTGTCAGACAAGGTGCTGACAGACAAGATCGGCACCTGCTTGGACACCAGTCTGCTGATTGCTTCCTGCCTGGAAGAAATAGGTATCTTTCCCATCATCATCATGCTGAAAGGTCATGCGATGGTAGGTGCCTGGCTCACCCCGAACGTCTTCCATCAGATGGTTTGTGATGATGTCAGCTATCTGCTCAAAGAGACGGCTGACGGCAACAATAATGTGGTATTACTGGAGTCAACAGCCATTACCTCTTCTGAAGGTATTAGCTTTGAAGATGCCGTGAAACATGCGATGACACAGATCAGTGACGAGAATAGATTCCTGTATTTCGTGGATATCCACCGTTGCAGATTAGGCAACATCCGTCCCCTACCCCAACGGATTCAGAAAGACGGCACGTGGGTATTCGCCAATGAAGGTATTGAGCACCAGCAAACAACAGAATCTGTCAAGAGCCTGAGTCATTACGACCTCCGGTTGGAGGATACGGGAGTACCGACTACCAAACAGATGATCTGGGAACGTAAACTCCTCGACTTCTCCTTACGCAACAATCTGTTGAATACCCGTCTGGGCAGGAAGGTTGTTCCTTTCATATCCTTCGAGATAGATCACTTGGAAGACCATCTGCAGAAAGGGGAGGATTATTCCATCACGCCGTCACCGGGCAAAAAGATAGAACCGAATGCCGACGGTATGTATGCTTCTAAGTTACAGGCTTTGGAATATCAGGACTATGTATCGGAACTGATCCGCGACCACAAGATAGCATCCTATCTCACCGAGACAGAACTGCAGAATGCCTTGAAGTATGTGTACAGAACAGCCCGTACTACGATAGAGGAGAATGGAGCCAACAGTCTGTTCTTAGCTTTGGGTATGCTGAAATGGTATGAGACAGCCAAAAGTGAGCAGCCCCGCTATGCCCCCATCCTGCTGCTGCCCGTGGACATCATCCGTAAGGGCGGCAACAATTATGTCATCCGGAAACGTGATGAGGATATTATCCTGAATATCACGCTGGTAGAACTGCTGAAACAGAATTTCGGCATCAGTCTTGATGTCTTGAAAGAACTGCCGAAAGATGAAAGCGGTGTGGATGTAAAACTGATCTTTACTTATTTCCGCAGGGCGATCATAGAACAGAAGAAATGGAATGTGGTGGAAGAAGCGATGTTGGGACTGTTCTCTTTCAACAAGTTCGTGATGTGGAACGACATCCATTCGAATGCCCAGAAACTGAAAGAGAACGTGGTGGTTGCCTCACTGATAGAGAAGCAAGACAAACAGCATGCTGATACTGATGTGGTGGATGCCCGCGTCATAGACAAAGAGAATGCCCCCATGGACTTTGCCATTCCACTGGATGTTGACTCTTCGCAGATGGAAGCTATCGTAGAATCCGGACGAGGCAGGAGTTTCATACTCCACGGTCCTCCGGGCACCGGTAAGTCGCAAACCATCACCAATATGATTGCCAACGCCCTGTATCAAGGCAAACGCGTCTTGTTCGTGGCGGAGAAGATGGCGGCTTTGTCAGTGGTACAGTCACGACTGGAGAAGATCAACCTGGCCCCGTTCTGCCTGGAACTCCATTCCAACAAAGCCACTAAGAAGCATTTCCTTGAACAGATGGACGAGGTGCTGAACGTAACCAAGATCATGTCACCGGAGGAGTATGCCCAGAAATCCGAGGAACTGTTCCGGGAGCGGAAGGAGTTGATCAGTTATATCGAAGCCTTACACCAGAAAGGATCGAGCGGACTGAGTCTCTATGACTGTATCTCGGAATACCTGGCTATCACGGAAGACGAACTCAGCGAGCAGTTGCCTCCAAATAAAAGAATCACTGTCAGTTATATCGAGAAGTGCAAGGAACAGATAGAGCAAGTCAATGCCATCCTTGATATTGTGGGACAACCCAAGCAGCATCGGTTATATGGGCTGGCACCAAAGGACAACCGTCAGGAGACCTTGGAAGCCATCCGTACCTTGCTGCAGGAGCTGAAAGGTAAGAATAACACATTTATCACCCAGCTCCACACGTTGAACAGTACGACGCCCATGGATCTGAAGACCGCCGAAGATATACAGTGGTTGGAAATGTTCATCGGTTATCTCAACACAGAGAAGAAAAAAGAGGAATTGCACAAAACCATCTTATCTTCCTATCAGGAGGATATCATCAAGATGGATGTCAATGCTTATCGCCGGGAATGGGAAGAGGTGAAGTCAAAGTGGTTCCTCCCCCGTTATTTTGCCAAGAAGAAATTCCTGAAATCCTTACAGGTATATGGACAGATTTTCGAATCGGGCATCGACGAAGCACTCACACTTGTCGGTGACTATCAGGAGATGTCCAAGAATCTCAACGAGCAATCGGAATCGATGGTAGCGTTTGCTCATACCCATGGTTTCCGTCATCAGCAACGGGTGGATACCTATAACGGTAATCTCGGCAGCCAACCCGCTGTTGGAAGACAGGAATTCCTTTATGATGCAGAGGCTGTCGTCAACACCGATAAGGAGCTGACAGCACTGACAGAAGCGGTGAAGGCTGTGACCGACCCGAAGATCACCAGGACAGAGATTCTCTCGCATCTGGATATCTGGCTGGACAACTATTCTCAGGTCAGAGACTGGTATCACTGGGTGGATAAAAAGCGGGAGATGGGGCAGATGGAACTAGAACCTGTGATTACCAGGATTGAGGATGGCATCAGTCCTGACGAGGCTATCCACTCTTTCCTGAAAGGAATCTACCACAAGCTCATCGAGTCTGCCATTAACGAGAATGACCAACTCAGAATGTTCAACGGACTGAAGTTCCGTCAGCAGATAGAGAAATACAAACGGGACACGGTCCGGTTCCAGGAACTCAGTAAAGAAGAACTGTACAGCAAACTGGCTTCCAGGGTTCCTTCTTCCTCAGCAGCCATTGCCGAGGGTTCTGAGATCAGTATCCTGAAACGGAATATTGCCAATGGCGGTAGGGGAAACTCTATCCGGACGATCATCGACAATATCCCTACCCTGTTGCCCAGACTCTGCCCGTGTATGCTGATGAGCCCGATCTCCGTAGCACAATACATCGACATAAATGCGGAGAAATTCGACCTTGTGATCTTCGATGAAGCATCACAGATGCCAACCAGCGAGGCTGTCGGTGCCATTGCAAGAGGTAAGGCACTGATATGCGTAGGTGACAGTAAGCAGATGCCACCCACCAGTTTCTTCACTTCCACCCAGGTGGATGAGGAAGAAGCCGACATCGATGATATGGAGAGCATCCTCGATGACTGTATCACCCTGTCGCTCTGTGAGCACCAGCTAAACTGGCACTACCGTAGTAAACATGAGAGTCTGATAGCCTTCAGCAACTCACAGTATTACGGTAACAACCTGCTTACCTTCCCGTCTGTCGACGACCATGTTGCGAAAGTGAGATTGGTGCCGGTCAACGGTGTCTATGACAAAGGACGTACAAGGAGTAACCGGGAGGAATCGAAAGCGATTGTGAACGAGATTATCCGAAGACTGTCCGATCCTGAACTGCAGAAATACAGTATCGGTGTGGTGGCGTTCAGTAAGGTTCAAGGTGACTTGATCGAAGATGATCTGTTGGAAGAACTCGATAAACACCCTCAACTCAAGGAGATTGCCATGAATGGCAAAGAACCTCTCTTCGTGAAAAACCTGGAGAATGTGCAGGGTGATGAGCGCGATATCATTCTCTTCTCCATCGGTTATGGTGCAGATAAGAACGGTAGGGTATCCATGAATTTCGGTCCACTGAACAATGCGGGTGGTGAGCGCCGACTGAACGTTGCGGTCTCCCGTGCCCGTTATGAGATGATCGTTTACTCCACCCTGAAAGCCAATCAGATCGACTTGAAGCGTTCCAATGCGAAGGGTGTGGAAGGACTGAAGAGCTTCCTCGAGTATGCAGAGACCGGCAAGCTGCCGTTTGTTGCTGGTTCTTCGTCTTCTACAACTGCCAATGTCATGGTGGATCAGATCTGTAATGCATTAGCCCGAAAGGGATATATCGCAGAATCGTTTGTAGGACGATCTAACTTCAAGGTGGATATCGCCGTCTCCAACCGTGAGCACCCGGAGAAATATCTCCTTGGCATCCTCTGCGACGGTAAGTCGTATTATGAGACAAAGACCACCAGAGACAGGGAGATCGTACAACCCAATGTCTTAAAAATGCTCAACTGGAAAGTCATGAGGGTTTACTCGATTGACTGGTATGAACATAGGGAACGGACCTTAGAACAGATCTTTGAAGAACTGAAAAATGCCGAGACAGGGGCAGCAGAACCGGAAGTGGAAGAAGGGACGGCTTCTTATGTCTTTGATGCCGATAAGATCAGGATTGCCGGCATTGCCGACATCCTTGTACGAAACAAAGCGATGAAACCCTATAAGGAGTGTGCCATTGAGACGACCGCTATCGACAAGGACAAGTTCAATCCCTACGACAAACGATATACCAAAATCCTTCAGAAGATTCTGAAGGAGGAGCAACCAGCTACGGAGAGTTATCTCTGTAAGCGTCTGGCCAAGATCCTCGGGTTCGGTCATGCCGGTGCCAATATCCAGAGAGCCGTATCGTTCGCCATTTCAGGATTATACCAGGATCCGCTTTCTGTGGGCGGCATCCAAAGTTTCTGGTTGGATAAGGAAAGTGCAGAAGCTTTTCAAGGTTATCGGGCACCCTCACCACGCAGCATCACAGAGATACCTGCCGTGGAGATAGCCAATGCCATCCAGGAAGTCATCGAAGAAGAGTTCTCTCTGCCCATAGATAAGATTCCCACCATCGCTGCAAGAAAACTGGGATTCTCCAGTGCAGGCGCCAAGATCAATGAGACCATCAAGAAGGTTCTCCTCAGTCTGGAGAAGAATGCTATCATCGTTATCAATAATGACTTAGTATCGTTGAATAAAAAATAATAAATTATTTTGTATTTCTCTCACTTATTCGTCTTTGGCTGCGCCGAAGGTACTCTCGTTCGGAAATAAAAATAATAAATTATTTTGTATTTCTCTCTTATATTCTACTTTGGCTTCGCCGAAGGTACTCTCGTTCGGAAATAAAAATAATAAATTATTTTGTATTTCTCTCACTTATTCGTACCTTTGTCCCCGATTTTTAGAATAACATCATGATACTCGACAGAATAGAAGAACTTCTTAAGGAAGTAAATACGTTGCAAGCCTCCAACGCCGATGAGATAGAGGCACTTCGTTTGAAATATCTCAGTAAGAAAGGTGAGATCAACGCTTTGATGGCGGAATTCCGCAATGTGGCAGCCGACCAGAAGAAGGTGGTGGGCATGAAGATCAATGAATTGAAGCAGTGTGCCTTTGATAAGATCAATATGCTGCGCGAACAGATACTGACAGCCGACGCACAAAGTGAGGATATCGACCTTACCCGTACAGCATACCCCGTCCGTCTGGGCAGTCGTCATCCGCTGACCATTGTCAGGAATGAGATCATTGATATCTTCTCACGTATGGGCTTTGTCTTAGCCGACGGACCGGAGGTGGAAGACGACCTGCATGTGTTTACGAAGATGAACTTTGCCGCCGACCATCCTGC
>JAFZPF010000044.1 GCA_017550455.1 Prevotella sp. | reverse complement strand
GTGGAAAGGTACAGAACAGAAAGGTGGATGATGAGCTCATGCCGATGTTTATCCTTTCTTACCGACAGTACAGCAACGGCGTGAAGTCGTATGTGGCTTTCGATGAGCAGGTAGAGGTGTTTAACAGCACATTGAGTCCGCTGCAACGTATCAACATTACCTGTAATCCGAAGACCCTCAGTGTGGAAGAGACACGGACATATTTCGCAACGATTGATAAACTGTCGGCAGCCATTCAAGATACGAAAGATCTGAATAAAGACAAGAATCTTTTGTTACAAAGGGCTGTGGCATATACTGTTACACAAAACTTTGATGATGCCATCAACGATCTTACAGCTTATCTTCAGATAGACAGTCTTTCTTCTCTTGCTTATTGGCAAAGGGCAGCATGTCAGTCGATGATGAATGAGTTCAGTGCTTCGCAAGGTATGGACACACGACTGAAGTCTGTCCGTACGCTGGCAGATTTCGATGTTGCATTGGCATTGAATCCGCAGAATCCTTATATTTATTATGACCGTGCAAATGTCCATGCCCAACAGAAAGATTATGTGAAGGCAATAGATGACTATACCAAGGCCCTGAAGATTGATCCTAATATTGCTGAGGCTTATTACAACAGGGGATTGGCCCGTATTCATTCAGGTAATAAGAACGAAGGAATAGAGGATCTCAGTAAGGCTGGAGAACTCGGTCTCTACGAAGCATATGGTATCATCAAGAAATACCGTGGGAAGTAAGGCTGTTTTTTTTCTTTATTCCCACTGTTCTTTTATTTCTCATCGATGAATTTTGGCTTTTCACTCGTCTATTAAAGAAAATCTTCATATACGTTTAAATAAACAAGCATCTTTATTGCTCGTTTAATGAGAATTTTCGTACCTTTGCACGGTTAATTCAAAACATATATTGTAAATATGATCAAAATCACTTTTCCAGACGGTTCTGTCCGTGAGTATGAACAGGGCGTCACGGGTTATCAAATTGCTGAAAGTATCTCACCGGCTTTGGCACGCAACGTTGTAAGTTGTGGAGTAAACGGTGAAACCATAGAGCTTAACCGTCCGATCATGGAGGACAGTACAATAGCGCTCTATAAGTTTGAGGATGAAGAAGGCAAACATACCTTCTGGCACACATCAGCCCACCTGCTGGCAGAAGCACTGCAAGAACTGTATCCCGGTATTCAGTTCGGTTTCGGTCCTGCTGTTGAGAACGGCTTCTATTATGATGTGATGCCACCGGAAGGCACTGCTATTTCTGAGAATGACTTCCCCAAGATTGAGGCGAAGATGAAGGAGTTGGCAAAAAAAGACGAACTGGTGGTTCGTAAGGAAGTCTCTAAGGCTGATGCCCTGAAAGATTTCAAGGCCGATGGACAAGAGTATAAGTACGAGCACATTGACCAGGATCTCGAAGACGGTACTATCACCACATACACGCAGGGTGCTTTTACCGACCTCTGCCGTGGTCCTCACCTTGTGTCGACAGGTATCATCAAAGCGATCAAGATAACAAGTGCTGCAGGTGCCTTCTGGCGTGGTGATGCCAAGCGTGAGCAGCTCACCCGTATCTACGGTATCACCTTCCCCAAACAGAAGATGCTTGATGAGTATCTTGTGATGTTGGAGGAGGCAAAGAAACGTGATCACCGTAAGATCGGTAAGGAGATGGAACTCTTCATGTTCTCCGACAGGGTAGGAAAGGGATTACCTATCTGGTTGCCGAAGGGAACAGATCTTCGTCTGCGCTTGCAGGAAATGTTGCGCAAGATTCAGAAAAACTATGGTTATCAAGAGGTTATCACTCCGCATATCGGTAGCAAGAATCTCTATGTGACATCCGGCCACTATGCACATTACGGTAAGGATTCCTTCCAGCCGATCCATACGCCCGAGGAGGATGAGGAGTACATGCTCAAGCCGATGAACTGTCCTCACCACTGTGAGATCTTTGCAAACAAACCTCGTTCTTATAAGGATCTTCCTTTGCGTATCGCAGAGTTTGGAACGGTTTATCGTTATGAGAAGAGTGGAGAGTTACATGGCCTGACACGTGTTCGTTCATTTACTCAGGATGATGCACATATCTTCTGTCGTCCGGATCAGATCAAGCAGGAGTTTGAGCGTGTGATGGATATTATCCACAGTGTATTCTCAACTTTCAATTTTGAGAATGTAGAAGCACAGATTTCTCTGCGTGATCCTAACGACCATGAGAAGTATATCGGTTCTGATGAGGTTTGGGCTGAGGCAGAACAGGCTATTATAGATGCTTGTAAGGAGAAAGGTCTGAATGCCAAAGTGGAATTAGGTGAGGCAGCTTTCTACGGACCAAAGCTCGACTTCATGGTTAAGGACGCTATCGGTCGTCGTTGGCAATTAGGTACCATTCAGGTGGACTACAACCTCCCTGACCGTTTCAAGTTGGAATATACTGCTGAGGATAATACCAAGAAGACTCCGGTGATGATTCACCGTGCGCCATTCGGTTCTATGGAGCGTTTCACCGCCGTACTCATTGAGCATACTGCCGGTAAGTTCCCACTGTGGCTTACACCTGAGCAGGTGGCTATCCTTCCGATCTCAGAGAAGTTTGTCGACTATGCCAACAAGGTTAAGAGATATTTTGATACAGTGGGCGTACGTGCTACTGTAGATGAGCGTAATGAGAAGATCGGTCGTAAGATCCGTGACAATGAATTGAAACGTATTCCTTATATGCTGATTGTCGGTGAAAAAGAAGCCGACCAAGGCTTGGTAAGTGTACGTCGTCAGGGTGCCGGTGATCAGGGACAGATGAAGATGGAAGTCTTTGCTGAGCAACTCCTTGAAGAGGTGGCCACTATGTTGAAGGCTACAGATATCCGTCCGGAATAAAGATGCTGTTTATTCGACGATTATATAGCGGGAGGCGTTATGCTTCCCGTTATTTTATGAAAATAGAAGAAAAAAGAATCTTTTAGTACAAATAAATTAGGAAAAATTTTTTTAATTCATTGGAAAACTGTACCTTTGCAGCCGCAAAATGCATTTTCGAACCGTAAATAGTTGATGAAACAGGACAAAAAGAGTGCTCAATACAGAGTAAACGAGCAGATTAGAGCTCGTGAAGTGAGAATTGTTGGCGACGGTGGATCTACTGTCGTGACACTCCGTGAAGCCTTGGATATGGCTCATCAGGAGGGTGTTGATCTGGTGGAGATTTCTCCCAATGCCAATCCTCCCGTGTGCCGTCTTATCGACTATAGTAAGTTCCTTTATCAGCAGAAGAAACGTGCCAAGGAGATGAAGGCCAAGCAGGTTAAGCAGGAAGTGAAGGAGATTCGCTTCGGACCTCAGACCGACGACCATGATTACAACTTTAAGTTGAAACATGCCCAGGAGTTTCTTCAGGAAGGTAATAAGGTTCGAGCATATGTGTTCTTCCGTGGACGGTCTATCCTCTTTAAAGAACAAGGTGAGGTGTTGCTCTTACGTTTTGCCAACGATCTTGAGGAGTGGGGCAAGGTAGAGCAGTTGCCGTCACTGGAAGGTAAAAAGATGTTCCTCTACCTTTCACCCAAGAAAGCGGGTGTTGCCAAGAAGAGTCAGCAGAAAATGGATCGCGAGAAGCGAGAGGCTGAGGCTAAGGAAGCAGCCCGTCAGCAGCAAGATGACCAGAAACAAGAGGCATCAGCCAATGGTGGTCTTTTTGCTAACTTGAAGAACGGTGAGGACATCTTAAAGAAATTACAGGAGAAATAATTCTGAACTGCGCGTAACGTCGGGTATATACGTTACCGCGTTCCTATTAATAATTCATTAAATAATACAAAACAATGCCAAAAGTAAAAACGAATTCCGGTGCGAAGAAGAGATTCCGTTTCACCGGTACTGGTAAGATTAAGAGACATCACGCTTACCACAGTCACATTCTGACAAAGAAGACTAAGAAACAAAAGAGAAACCTGGTACACCAGGCAATTGTAGATGACAGCAACTTGAAGCAGGTACGCGATTTGCTCTGCCTTCGTTAATTTATTAACAGTTTAAAAGAAGAAAATTATGCCAAGATCAGTAAATCATGTTGCTTCAAGAGCAAAGAGAAAAAGAATTCTGAAACTTACGCGCGGTTACTTTGGAGCACGTAAGAACGTTTGGACAGTAGCAAAGAATACCTATGAGAAGGGTCTTACTTATGCTTACAGAGATCGTCGTAATAAGAAACGTAATTTCCGTGCATTGTGGATCCAGCGTATCAATGCAGCTGCACGTCTCGAGGGTATGACTTATTCAACATTGATGGGTGCATTGCACAAAGCAGGTATCGAGATCAACCGTAAGGTTTTGGCTGACTTAGCCATGAATAATCCTCAGGCATTCAAAGCTATCGTTGAGAAAGTAAAGTAAAAACAGTACAAATCTGATAATGACGGGTGGATGCAAATAGTATCTGCCCGTTTTTGTTTACCACAAACCATTTTCTTTCTAAAAGAAAGAAATATCTTAAAAAACATGAAATAATTTTTATTTCAAGGGATTTTTCGTTATATTTGTACACTTTTTAACGCCATTTTATAATGGTGTGATTTTGTTAGTTTGGCTATTGCGGAGATCGTCTATATAAGAATCTGGACAGTTCTCAGTTACAACGATGATAAGCACGCTGAACACGTACGAAGAATAAACTCTTTGGCGTGGGCTTTGCTTATTAGTTGTAACAGGTGGTCCAGAACCTATGTATATAATAAGTCAGAGATCCACGCCATTATAATAAACCCTCGGATACTTTCCGAGGGTTTTTGTCTTGTTATCAATCTGATGAGAATGTTAGGGATTACTTCCCTCCAAAGGGAACAGTCCGTATAGTTGGGCATCAATCTTGTCGGTAATCTGCTGGAAGTCATGTGGGTTATTGCCAAACTTGCAAGTGTCACCATCAATAATCATCAACGGACCTTTGTAGTTACTGATCCACTCATCATAACGATTGTTCAGCCCTTGAAGATAGTCAATGCGGATAGACTTCTCAAATTCTCTTCCTCGTTTCTGAATCTGTGCTACCAGATTAGGAATGGTAGAACGGATATAGATCATCAGATCGGGTAGTTTGACAAGAGAGATCATCAGATCGAAAAGATCGGTGTAGTTCTCGAAATCTCGGTCACTCATCATTCCCATCTCATGCAAGTTGGGTGCGAAGATCTTTGCATCTTCAAAAATAGTACGGTCTTGAATGATGGTGTCACTGCTCTTAGAGATTTCCACCACCTCCTTAAATCGTTTGTTTAGGAAATAAATCTGCAGGTTGAACGACCATCTGGGCATGTCTGCATAGAAGTCAGCCAGATAAGGGTTGTTGTCTGCCGGTTCATACCGAGGTATCCATCCATATCGTTTGGAGAGCATTCTTGTCAAGGTGGTCTTTCCGCTACCAATGTTTCCAGCTACTGCGATGTGCATAATGATTGTATTTTTATTGTTAATTATTCTTTGAAGAGTCCGAAGAGTTGAGCGTCAATCCTGTCGATGATATTCCGGAAGTCCTCAGGGTTATGCAGGAAATCGATTTCATCCACTTCTACGACGAGCACTTTCCCTTTGTATTTGTTATAGATAAAATCCTCATATCTCTTATTAAGGTTTTTCAGATAATCCAGATGGATAGACTGCTCATATTCTCTTCCCCTTTTCTGGATATTCGAAACCAGATGGGGAACAGATGAACGGAGATAAATCATCAGGTCGGGCAGTTTAACGATCTGCAGCATAGATTCGAACAGTTCCATATAAGTTTCAAAATCTCTTTCGGAGAGATTACCCATCTCTTTGTTCGTGGCAGTGAAGACATAAACCCCTTCAAAGATGGAACGGTCTTGTATGATGGTCTTATCCGACTTTGCTATATCCAGGAGATCCTTAAACCGTTGTTTCAGGAAATACACCTCCAGATTGAACGACCACCGTGGTATATCCTTGTAGTAGTCGTCCAGATACGGATTATAGTCAACCGCTTCATATTTAGGTTCCCATCCGTAGTGTTTGGACAGTAGCTCTGTCAGTGTTGACTTCCCGCTACCAATATTTCCTGCTATAGCTATATGCATTACTCAGCAAAGTTAATGAAAAATATTAAAAATAGAGATGATGGAGCATACTTTTTTTCGAAAGATTAATCATAGACTCAAAACTTCATGGTCAGGGATATACGGTTTCTCCTTCTGTCCACTTCCACTACCTTCACCTGTACGTGTTGATGGAGATGAACCACATCGTTGGGATCTTTCACATATCTATTGCACAGTTGTGAGATATGCACCAGTCCGTCTTGATGGACACCGATATCCACGAAGGCACCGAAATTGGTGATATTCGTGATGATACCTGGAAGGATCATTCCCTCTTCGAGATCATCAATCTCATGGATATTGGGATCGAACTCAAATGCTTCAACTGTTTCCCGTGGGTCCCGACCGGGTTTCTCTAACTCATTCATGATATCCGTAAGGGTGGGGAGCCCTACTTCCTCAGAGAGATATCGGTGAATATCGATTCCCTCTCGCAAAGATTTGTCTTTCATCAGGTCGAGAACCTTACAATGATTGTCATGAGCCATTTGTTCTACCAATGCATAACGCTCGGGGTGTACAGCACTGTTGTCTAACGGATTGTCACCTTGAGGTATACGCAGGAAACCGGCACACTGCTGGAAGGCAACAGGACCTAATCGGGGAACTTTCTTCAGTTGTGAGCGGTCGGTAAAAGATCCATGTTCTTTCCTGTAGTCAACGATATTCTTTGCTAATGTGGGACCTAAGCCACTGACATATTGTAGGAGATGTTCTGAGGCAGTATTCAGGTTTACCCCTACGGCATTGACACAACTCTCTACTGTCTGGTCAAGACTCTTTTTCAGTTTTGTCTGGTCCACATCATGCTGGTATTGTCCCACGCCGATACTCTTTGGGTCAATCTTCACCAGTTCTGCCAAAGGATCCATCAATCGTCGACCGATACTCACAGCACCTCTTACTGTCACATCCTCATCAGGGAACTCTTCACGTGCTATCTTAGAAGCAGAATAAACAGATGCACCGTCTTCACTCACTACGAATGTCTGAACAGGGTGATCGAAAGAGAGATCCTTTACAAATGCTGATGTCTCCCGAGATGCCGTACCATTACCAATGGCAATCGCTTCTATCTTGTATTCATTGACCAACTGCTGTACATGCATAGTAGCCTGCATACGATGGTTGACAGGAGGGTGGGGGAATATTGCCTCGTGATGCAGAAGATCACCTTGTTCGTTCAGACATACCACCTTACATCCTGTACGGAAACCGGGGTCGATACCCATAACCCTTTTCTGTCCTAAAGGCGCGGAAAGCAGTAACTGTCGCAGGTTCTCTACAAAAACAGTGATGGCTTCATCGTCAGCCTTCTCTTTGCTGAGGGCCGCAAACTCTGTTTCTATGGAGGGTTCCAACAAACGTTTATACCCATCTTCTATTGCTTCATAGAAGAGTGACTGACACTTGCCAAATCCTTTCACAAATTGCCGACGGATCTTACCAATACAGAAATCATCATCAGTAGTGATGGAAACCTTTAAAATACCTTCTTTCTCACCTCTTCGCATGGCTAACAAACGATGACTGGAGCATCGTTTCAACGGTTCGGAGAAAGAAAAATAGTCGCGATATTTCGCAGCTTCATCAGTGTCTTGCTTAGCTTTTACCACTTTACTACTGATAATGGCATTACGTTGGAAAGACTGTCGTACGATATTTCTTACGCGTTCGTCTTCGCTGATTCTCTCAGCAATGATGTCTTGCGCTCCTTGTAGAGCCATGTCAATATCTTTCACATCATCCTTAACAAACCGTAGGGCTACTTGATCGATACGTGATTCACGCTGTAGCATGATGATATCTGCTAAGGGCTCGAGTCCTCGTTCACGGGCTACCTGAGCACGGGTATGTCTCTTCGGACGGTATGGGAGATACAGATCCTCTAAAGTTGTTGACTCCCAACAGTCGTTGATCTGCCGAAGTAGTTCAGGAGTCATCTTCTGCTGTTCTGTTATCGTCTTGATGATTGTCTCTTTCCGTTTTACCAGTTCTTGCAGTTTTTCACTCATGTCAGCT
>JAFZPF010000043.1 GCA_017550455.1 Prevotella sp. | reverse complement strand
TAAGACCATGTCGCTTTTTTCCCTGCTTTCTATCAACACTCCGGCGAAGGTGGGTAGCCAAGGATACAGCTCATATCCTCGGCGCTGCAGGAATTCCTTGGCGAAGTTGCTGCTCCAGTTCTGTGAACCACACTCCCAACTGTCCACATGCAGTCGTTTGATCACCTTGTGAGCATCGCGTTTCAGTATC
Organism: Prevotella sp.; assembly: GCA_017550455.1. GTDB lineage: Bacteria > Bacteroidota > Bacteroidia > Bacteroidales > Bacteroidaceae > Prevotella. The sequence goes on along the minus strand of JAFZPF010000043.1, from coordinate 4,895 downwards.
TGCCCGAACCAATGGCTGTATTGTTTCTGTATGGCAGCGCGGGAGAACTTATCACACTCTAAGCCTCTGCCGCCGCCACCGGTGGCATTCGTATGCCCGGTGCTGGTATGTCCCATTCGCAGGATATGCCAACGGCCTTCCGGCAAATCGATATCCACTTCATTACCGTTTAAAGAGGAAGTAAGGTTTCTGAAAGCACTCAACGGCAATGCTTCCGTATTGTCGAGTGATTGTTTGGATACACGCCATACCAATCCTGACTTCCCTTCATAGCCATCGATAACAGGTTCAGAACCCAGTTGTATCTCCGCAATCTTCAGGTTGGGTTTCCATTTGGCAGCATCTAAGTCTTCAGACCCAGGGTCCGATCCTTTTGGATCCCAATGGAACTTATAATAGCGGGCTGTGGTCTTCGGAACTGAGTAAGTGGCGTATGCCCCTGTATTCTGCCACCCTTGTCGTGCCGGCGCTATCTCTTTGATAAAATGATAATCCACTCCGTTGTCGGAAGCATACACTTTCCACCGATGGGCCTGTATGTTATTACCACCCGTAATGATCTTCACCTGCTGTAAGGTGAATGGTTGATCATAGGTATAGATGATGTCACAGGGTGATGAAGCACTGAAAGGAAAGGCTACCGAACTGGTAGGCTTACGGTTGTCGTAGCTTGTCGCAGGGTATGCAAAGACGGCAATATCCTCGTAATATCCTTGGAGATGGGTAGGCACCTGCAGTGATATCTTTCTTTTTCCTCCAGCGATGACTGTGTCGGCGTACACCACTTTCTGCATCGATTCCTCCGGTGTGATCCAAGGGCCTCCCGCCAAGGCAAAACCGTCGGAGATATGAATACCTAGATCCAACTGTAAGGAATCTGCCACGCGGAATACTGTATCCATGCGTTTCCACCAATTGTCAGACAACTGCCGGGCCGTTCCATTATACTGTGCACCGTCAGACACATCCTTGATCGGCATCAGATAAGCCCCTGCTATACCTGCCTGCTTCATGGCCTTCAGGTCAGCGCGGATACCATCGTCGGTCACACAGCCATACATCCAATACCAGAATGTCCAGGGCTGGTAATCTTTGGTTGGCTGCAGATAATTGTTAACCCATTGTTGCTGTGCTTGTGCCTGTAGCAGAAAGACACTGAGAAGGGCAAGACATAGATATCTCTTCATATACGCGTACATATATAATATAAGTGAATATTATAAATGACTCATAAAAGTCTTTTTTGTAATCATAACATCGTATCCAGATTATTCGTATCTGACTTTGTAGAATAATTTCAAAACAATCCTTTTAGGCTCATCAGGAATGGAGTCGATGGATAATTTAATCATGCAGATAAATGCAGATGTTATATTGATATAATTTAGGAAAAAAATCTTTTTTCACACATATATTGTTAATAAATCAAAAATTAGCGGGTGCTTGTTATCAATAATTTGGATTTCTTTTTCTTTTTTAGTAATTTTGGGGGTCGTTCGCATTTTCTGCCTTTAAAAATTGCATTGTGGACACATGAGGAAGAAGAATTCTTTTTATAATTATTATAAACTTTAAAACGAGAGAGATTTATGGAAAAAAGACTAACAATGTTGTTTGCCAGCCTCTTCTTATGTTTAGGAATGGCTCTGGCCCAAACAAATGTCTCTGGAACCGTAGTTTCTGCTGATGATGGTGAACCGATTGTCGGTGCATCTATACGTCTGATAGGAACTAATTTCGGCGCAGTAACAGATGTTAACGGTAAGTTCTATCTTACTCCCCGTGAAGGCCACAACAAAATTGAGGTTACTTACATCGGTTTCGTAAGTCAGACATTGACTCTTAAGCAGAACATGCGTATCGAGTTGCTGCCCGACCAGAAGTCTATCGACGAGGTGATCGTGGTGGCTTACGGTACCCAGAAGCGTTCAGCCTTTACAGGATCTGCTGCTGTTGTAGGTTCCGATGAAATCGGTAAAGTGCAGGTGACGAATGCCGTGGATGCCTTGAAAGGTAAGGCTGCCGGTATTCAGATCAATACTCCTTCCGGTCAGCCGGGATCAACACCGACGATCCGTATCCGTGGTGTCAACTCTATCAATGCCGGTAATGCTCCGTTGATCGTATTGGACGGATCTCCTTATGATGGTGATCTGAACAGCATCAACCCAGCCGACGTAGAGTCAATGACCGTATTGAAGGATGCTGCTTCTACCGCTCTGTACGGTGCCCGTGGAGGTAACGGTGTTATCCTTATCACCACCAAGGGTGCAAAGAAAGGTCAGGGTGCTACGGTTACCGTTGATGCCAAGTGGGGTTCAAACTCAAAGGCTATTCCACAGTATGAGCTCATCTCCAGTCCTGCCAAATATTATGAGTTGTGGTGGAAAGGACTGTACAATTACGCTGTTGACAAGCGTGGTGCCGATGCTGCTACTGCCTGGAAATGGGCGAATGACAACCTGATTAACAGTACAGACTACGGTCTGGGATACAATGTGTATACCTATCCTGAAGGACAGGCCATGATCGGTACTAACGGAAAACTGAACCCGAATGCTACACTTGGTCGTCTGATTACCCATAAAGGTAATGAGTATTATCTGACTCCTGATGATTGGGAAGATGAGATGTACAACAACAGTCTCCGTCAGGAATATACCATTTCCGTCACAGGAAGTAACGACAAGGCTAACTTCTACGGTTCTGCCAACTACCTGAGCAACGATGGTATCGCTGCCGCTTCTGACTATAAGCGTTTCACCGGCCGTCTGAAGGCTGACTATCAGGCAAAGGATTGGTTGAAGGTTTCCGCAAACATGAGTTATGGTCACTATGATTATAATATGCTTGGTGATGACGGAGAAGCCGGTTCTTCCGGTAATGCCTTCTCATTCTCCAATATCGCTCCTATCTATCCGATGTATATCCGTGATGGAAAGGGTAATATCATCTATGACGAGACATCCCGCTTGATCCGTTATGACTATGGTGATGGTACGGTTACTCCGTTCCGTCCTTATCTGAGCCAGGGTAACCCGATTTCTGCCAACCTGCTCGATACCAATAATACGGAGGGTAACACCTTCAATGGTACCGGTGAGATTGAAATCCGCCTGCCTTGGGGATTCACTTTCACATCGATCAACAATGTTTATTTGGACGAATGGCGTTCTACCGGCACGACCAACCCGTTCTTCGGTCAGTATGCAGCTTCCAACGGTGCTGTTTCCAAGGGGCACGAGCGTTCATGGAGCTACAACTACCAGCAGCGTCTGAACTGGCGTAAGCTGTTCGGTAAGAATGAGTTTGAGGTGATGTTGGGACACGAGTACTATCGCTCTTATGGCTACGCTCTGTCGGCAAACAAGACCAATCAGTTCTCTGTATTCAACAAGGAATTGGCAGGAGCTGTGGTTCCAGGTAGTGCCAACTCTTCCGCAAGTGAGTATAACACAGAGTCATGGTTGAGCCGTTTCCTGTACAATTATGAGGAGCGTTACTATGCTTCATTCTCTCTGATGCGTGAGGCTTCTTCCCGTTTCTCTAAGGAAGATGGAAAATGGTGGGGTACCTTCTGGTCATTCGGTGCCGGCTGGCTCATCAACAAGGAAAAGTTCATGGAGGGCGTGACTTGGTTGGATGAACTGAAGCTGAAAGCTTCTTATGGTGAGAACGGTAATGATGGTATTGGTTCATACCGGTACATCCGTTACTTCTCTATCAGTAACTCTAACAACAACGTTTCTTTGACACCTTCTTCACTGGGTAACCCGAATATTTCATGGGAGAAGAACGGTAAGTTCAACATCGGTTTTGACTTTGCGATGTTCAACAGCCGCCTCACCGGTAGTATCGAGTACTATAACAACCGTACCAACGACATGCTTTCATGGGTACCACTTCCACCGTCATACGGATACACCGGTTACTTCGACAATGTAGGTAACATGGTCAACCGAGGTGTGGAAATCGATCTGCACTACGATGTGATACGTACCAAGGACTTCACATGGAATGTTTATGCCAATATGACGACCAACCACAACGAGATTACCAAGTTGGCAGAAGAGCGTAAGTCATGGTATGATGAGCTCGGCCGTCTCGGATATTCATCCGGCAGTTATTTCTATACTGAAGGTGAGTCCCGTTGGACCTATTATACCAAACGTTATGCCGGCGTTGATCCGGATACCGGTGAGTCACAGTTCTGGAAGAATATCTACGAGTTTAAGGTAACTGGACAGGATGCTGACGGTAACGATATCAAGGAGACCATCTATTACGATGTGGATGGTAAGGTGATTGATGATCCTGATAACTATTCCGGTGAGAAGCGCCGTAAGATCATCGGTGAGGAGAAAACCACCACTTATAATGACGGTGACTACTATCTCTGCGGTGATGTGCTGCCCGATGTCTATGGTGGTTTCGGAACAAGTATCGCCTGGAAAGGATTTGACTTCTCTGCTGACTTCCAGTATCAGATCGGAGGTTTGGTTTATGATGGAAGCTATGCAGGAAACATGGGCTTCGATGCAGGTCGTGCCATTCACGTAGATATGCTGGATGCATGGAGTGCTGATAATCCCGACTCCAACATCCCACGTATGCAGTTCAACGACTCTTATATGGATGCTGGTTCTGACCGCTGGCTGACCGATGCCTCATACCTGACATTGGCAAACATTACGGTAGGTTATACTTTGCCAAAGAGTTTCGTCAGAAAGATCGGTTTGCAGAAAGTACGTTTCTATGCTGTCGGTGACAATATCTGGACATGGTCAAAGCGTCAGGGTCTCGACCCGCGTCAGGGCCTTAACGGTCAAAATACTAACACCTATTATAAGCCTATCCGTACAATCTCTGGTGGTATTACGGTTACATTCTAAATT
>JAFZPF010000042.1 GCA_017550455.1 Prevotella sp. | reverse complement strand
CGTCCACCACCTCTTTTCCTGCCTCTAACCCATTTCTCTTTCCACTTTCCTCTTTCTTTTTCAATGTCACGCTCTTTCCACAAGGGTTAAACTCCGTCATGCCGTAGTTGTTCCACAACACACCGTAGCCCTTGCTCGACAACAGCATGGGTATCGAGATCTGGGTGTTCACCTGTGTCAGTCGCCGCGAGAGTCCTCGCACGTTGCTGTAACCGTCTTGAAATTGCCCGAGACCGAAGAGAAACTCATCCTTAGGTGAGTCGAAAGCGAGCGTTGCCTGACCGTCTGTGAGCTGGTGTTTTGTTGCCTTGAACACGGTCTTTCCGTGTTTGTCACTGACCGTCAATGTCTGTTGGCGGGCATTTACCTTAAAACGAATGTCCTGTTTTTTCACCTCATCGTGCTTAACGTAGAGCCAGTCTGGCAGTTCGCTGGCCTTCGCCTTGTCTGTTGTGTACTGAACACGGATGGCATTCCGTGCCACTTTCGTGATCTTAATTGTTCCTGAGCCAAAGGGTTTCTGCGCCATCAGACTCATGCAGGCACACAACAGGATCGTTGACAATAGAGTTCTCTTCATCATGATGCAAAATGGTAAGTTCCTGCAAAGATACACATTATCTTTGACAATCATGGAATGATAACTCATTAATATTCACGTCTTATCAAAACAACCCAGAGAAGTCACCCTGGAAAAAATCCATTGCAGTGGAGAACGGAAATATCCGTTCTACGAATGACATTGCACAAAAATATTTCATGAATAATTTTGAACAGAAATATTTTATTTATATTTTTGTAAAAAATTTGATTATCATGAAAAAACTGTTCGTTTTATTGGGACTGATGGTGGGCTTGCAGGTGAATGCCCAGCATAAGTATGAGTTGAAGGATTTTATCACCGAGGGACCGTTCCGTCAGGTGAAGCCGATCACTGTTGATACGGTGGATATCAGTGGTAAGAAGCTCGATTTCACGGAGGGTTTCCGCAAGGAGATGAAGTGTTATCTCAATACGAGCTCATTCGCCAAAGCGAAGCTGACGGTGAAGGGCACGAAGAAATATGACGTGCTGTTAGACAATAAACCGGCGAAGAGTCCGCTGAACCTCACCCCGGGGCATCATGAGCTGATGGTGAAATACGTCTATCCCAATGAGCAGGCCGACAGTATCAAGGTGAGCCTCGATGCGAACAAGAAGATCAACTGTACTACCTCGAAGACACATCGTTTCTCGTTTATCGACGGTATGAATGGCTTACGGGTTAACCGCACACAGGTATCAGCCGACGGAAAATATGCCATTGTGGGCTATCAGGATGTGCAGCCGGGCGGTCGTACCACGGGATACAGTAATATCGTGGAGCTGCCATCAGGGAAGATCATCCGCAGAAACGAACTGTCGAGTGTCCGTTGGATGCCGAAGAGCATTGCCTATACCTACGAAGACCGGGTGGGTACCAACCGGGTGATCCGTAAGGTGGATGTGCTGACGGGTGAGCGCTCAGTCTTCGCAGAGAACCTGCCGGAGGGTAGGGCCGTGATGAGTCCTACGGAGGATTATCTGATTATCGTGAAGGAGGAGAAAGCACCGACAGAGAATCCCGATGTCTATCTCGTGGTGGAGCCCGACGATAAGATGGCGGGATGGCGTAACCGTAACAGCCTGCTCCGTTATGATCTCGCCACACGACAGTTACAGCCTATCACCTACGGTCATCACAACTGTTCGCTGAGTGATATCTCTCCCGACGGTAAGAAACTGTTGGTGACCGTATCACGGGCCCGGTTGACCAAACGACCGACCACAGTTACCGACTTCCTGCTTATCGATGCACAGACGCTGAAGGTGGACACACTGATGAGAGATGCTGAGTTCATCAATTCGGCACAGTTCTCTCCCGACGGAAAGAAACTCCTCTTCTCCGCACCGGCAGAGGCTTTCGGCGGCATCGGGCGTGATCCCCAAGCAGGACCGTACTCGAGTATGTACGACATTCAACTGTTCCTCTATGATATCGCAACGCACAAGGCTACGGCAGCGACGAAGACGTTCAACCCATCGATCAAGAGTGCTGACTGGTGCCAGGGTGACGGACAGATTTATTTCACCGCCGAGGATCTCGACTACGTACGACTGTTTACCCTGAATCCCCAGACGCTTGTCATCCGACAGATACCCGTCCATGAGGATGTGGTGACAAACTTCTCCGTAGCCCGTATGGCTCCCATGCTGGCATACTACGGTCAGAGCACGATGAACCCGGTGCGTGCCTATGCCTTGGATCTGACCGGTTTCGCCAAGACTAAGAAGTCCGACAAGAAAGTGCAGGAGCCGAAGAGTGTGCTGCTTGCCGACTGTGCCGCCCAGGTACTCAAGGATGTGGAGTTAGGCACCTGCGAAGTCTTTAACTTCACCTCTTCGCGTGGCGACATGATCTACGGCCGTTACTACCTGCCGCCGCATTTCGATGCCACAAAGAAATACCCGATGATCGTGTATTACTACGGCGGTTGCTCTCCCACCTCCCGTAACTTCATGACACATTATCCGTGGCATCAGTATGCCGCCATGGACTATGTGGTGTATGTGGTGAACCCCGGTGGTGCCTCGGGCTTCGGACAGAAGCACAGTGCGCGCCATGTGAACACAGCAGGCAAGGGCGTGGCAGAGGATATCATCGAGGGTGTAAAAGCGCTGTGTGCGAAATACCCGTTCATAGACCAGAAACATATCGGTTGTGTGGGCGCCTCCTACGGTGGTTTTATGACCGAGTATCTGCAGACTGTTACCGACCTCTTCGCTTGTGCAGTCAGTCATGCGGGCATCAGCGACCATACCAGCTACTGGGGTAACGGCAACTGGGGCTACAGCTACAGTGAGGTGAGCATGGCGGAGAAATACCCGTGGAACGCCAAGGAACTGTATGTCGATCAGAGTCCGTTGTACCGGGCAGACAAGATCCACACCCCGTTGTTGCTCACCCATGGCACCGTAGATACCAACGTGCCGCCGATGGAGAGCATGCAGCTGTTCACCGCCCTGAAACTCCTCGGCCGTGACGTGGCAATGATCCATGTGAAAGGGGAGAACCACGGTATCATGGATTACAACAAGCGTATCCTGTGGACAAACTCTATCTTAGCATGGTTTGAGAAATATCTCAAGGGTGACTCCACCTGGTGGGACACGCTCTATCCGAAGCGGAATTTGTAGTGAGCTTTTGAGTTGTTGGGGTAGGGTTTATCTCTACCCGATAAAAAAGGGCGTACATTTAATGTGCGCCCTTTAAACTCTATACCCTAAACTCTATACCCTAACCTAAATCACTTCAGGAGTTCGTCGAGGATAGTGTAGAAGGTGGGATCTTCTCCGATCACAATCTTCGCAATCTTACCCTCGGGGTTGATAATCACCTTGGTGGGGAAAGCCTTTACGCCATACATCGTGGTAACCTGGTCGCCCTCACCTCTTGCCTGACGGACGTGTTTCCACGGACAGTTGTGTTTCTCCACGGCTGCTTTCCAGCGGGCTTCGGTGTCATTGCAGTCAACACCGAGAATCTCCATCTTGTCCTTATACTTACCGTAATACTCTGCCATCTCGGGAAATCCCTTGATGCAGTTGACACACCAAGAACCCCAGAAATCGAGCACCACATACTTACCGCGGAGGTCGGAGAGTTTGAGGGTGCTGCCATCAAGGGTGGGTAAGGTAAACTCGGGGGCATCCTGACCCTCGCTGACGGTCTGTGCCTGTACGCTTAATGTCATTGAGAATATCAATGCTGCCAATACGAATAATTTTCTTTTCATGATCATGTCTGTTATGATTGTTATTTTGCTTCTGGCAGCAAAGTTATACAAAAATGTGCGAATAATCATTTCTTGTACAGTGGAATTAAGTTTTTTTTTATACATTTGCATTATGATGAGAAAGATATATGTTGCCAGCAGTTGGAGAAATGAGTTTTTCCCGGAGGTGGTCCGTGCGCTGAGGGATGCAGGCCATGAGGTGTATGATTTCCGTAATCCCCCTTCGGGTGACCCCGGCTTCAAGTGGAGTGGTATTTCGGAAGATTATATGGAGTGGTCGACGGAAGAGTATCGGATGCAGTTGAATCATCCTAAGGCCGTCCGTCAGTTTGCTAATGACATAGAGGCGATGGAGGGTTGTGATACGTGTGTGCTGGTGTTGCCATGCGGCAGGAGTGCACATACCGAGGCCGGTTGGTTTGCCGGCAGTGGTAAGCGTGTGTTGGTGTATATCCCTGTCAGGCAGGAGCCGGAGCTGATGTACAAGCTTTTCGATGGGGTCTGTTGCACGATGGAGGAATTGGTGGATGCGTTGGCTCGTTAAGGAGTCGTTTGTCAGAGTTATCAATGATAAAGCTTAAGGAATGAAGGAAAAGGATGTTTTGGGAAACCGCCCCTTGGGGGGCATACAACGATGGTTGTCGGGTATGATGGGCAGGTGTGTCATGACGGTGATTGGCGGTGTGATGCTGCTCACTCCGGTGTCGGCGGCAAAGAAAGACATTTACCATAAGGGATGGATCGACTTCAACAAGAATGGTCGGATGGATATCTACGAGAATCCCTCTGCCTCTATCGACGAGCGTGTGAAAGACCTGTTGTCGCAGATGACACTGGAAGAGAAAACCTGCCAGTTAGCCACCCTTTACGGTTCGGGACGTGTGCTGAAGGACACCTTGCCCACGGTGGCCTGGAAACAGGCTGTGTGGAAAGACGGCATCGCGAATATCGATGAGCAGGCGAACGGTGTGGGGCGCTTAGGATCACAGTTGTCGTTTCCCTATGTGAAGAGTGTGCGTAACCGTCAGACCATCCAGCGGTGGTTCGTGGAGGAGACCCGGTTGGGTATCCCCGTGGATTTCACCAATGAGGGTATCCGTGGGTTGAACCACGACCGTGCCACGATGTTTCCTGCCCAGTGTGCGCAGGGAGCCACCTGGGATAAAGACCTGATCTCGGCCATTGCCCGTGTGGAGGCTCGGGAAGCCAAGACTTTAGGCTATACGAATATCTATTCCCCCATCTTGGATATTGCACAGGATCCCCGTTGGGGGCGTGTCGTGGAGAGTTACGGTGAAGACCCTTACCTGGTGGGAGAGATGGGCAAGCGGATGATCATGGGATTACAACAGGAAGGTATCGTCTCCACCCCCAAGCATTTCGCCGTTTACAGCATCCCTGTAGGTGGGCGTGACGGTAGGACACGTACCGATCCCCATGTGGCACCCCGTGAGATGCGCACCCTCTATCTGGAACCTTTCCGAAAGGCTTTTCAGGAAGCCGGAGCCCTCGGTGTGATGAGCTCGTACAACGACTATGACGGTGTGCCCATCACAGGTAGTCCTTATTTCCTGACTACCTTACTGAGACATGAGTTCGGTTTCCGAGGATATGTCGTCTCCGACAGTGAAGCCGTGGAGTTTCTGTTGAATAAACACCATGTGGCCAAGGACAGTGTGGACATGGTGGCACAGTGTGTCAATGCCGGACTGAATGTGCGGACCCATTTCACCAAACCAGAGGATTATATCCTGCCGATGCGTAAGGCCGTTGCTCAGGGGCTGGTGTCGATGCGGACGATCGACAGCAGGGTGGCTGATGTGCTGCGGGTGAAGTTCTGGATGGGACTTTTCGACAACCCCTACAAGGGTGATGCGGAGCATCCCGAGCGGTTTATCCATACGGAAGAGAGTCAGCAACTGTCGTTGCGTGCTGCTCAGGAGTGTATCGTATTGCTAAAGAATGAAGACGGACTGCTGCCGCTGAAGAAAGAAACCGAGCGTATCGCGGTGATAGGACCGAATGCCGACGAGGTGAAATTGCTGGAATGTCGTTACGGTCCTGCCAATGCTCCTATAACCTCCGTCTATCAAGGTATCAGACAGTTGTTACCCCAGGCTACCGTCGGTTATGCCAAAGGGTGTGATATCATCGACAAGTATTTCCCTGAGAGTGAGTTATATACCGTTCCCCTCGATGAGGAAGAACAGCGGATGATCGACGAGGCCGTGTCGCTCGCCACTTCCTCCGATGTGGCCATCCTGGTGTTGGGCGGCAATGAGAAAACCGTTCGTGAGGAATTCTCACGTACCAGTCTCGACCTCTGCGGAAGACAGCAGCAGCTGCTGGAGGCTGTCTGCGCCACCGGCAAACCGGTGGTGCTCGTGATGATCGATGGCAGGGCGGCATCCATCAACTGGGCACAGAAGAACGTGAAAGCCATCATTCACGGATGGTTCCCCGGGGAGTTTACCGGACAGGCTGTCGCACAGGTGCTCTTCGGTGATTATAATCCCGGTGGACGATTGGCGGTGACGTTCCCCAAATCAGTCGGACAGATCCCCATGGCTTTTCCTTTCAAGCCCGGTTCGGATACCGATGGTCGTGTGCGTGTGGCTCATCCGTTGTATCCTTTCGGTTACGGACTGAGTTATACAACATTCAAGTACAGTGATCTTCAGATAGACCGTCCTGTGATAGGTGTTCAGGGCAGTGTCAGTGTGCGTTGTAAGGTGCAGAACAGTGGTGACCGTGCCGGTGATGAGGTGGTGCAGCTCTATCTTCGGGATGATGTGAGTAGTGTGACCACCTATGTGAAGGTGCTCCGCGGTTTTGAGCGTATTCATCTCGAGCCCGGAGAGACGAAGGATGTCTGTTTCTCTCTCACTTCTCAGGAGTTGGGATTATGGAACCGTGACAATCATTTTGTGGTAGAGCCCGGCACATTTACCGTGATGGTCGGCAGCAGTTCGGAGGATATCCGTCTGCAGGGGCATTTTGAAGTCTGTGAATAGCTGAAAATATCCTAAAACATTTTTCGTTTACACAGATTTTTTTGTATTTTTGCAATTTGTAGGGACGATCTGCAGACAAATGAAATAATATTTTACAAAACAATACTATATGGAAAGAACTTGGAGATGGTTTGGCAAGAAGGATAAGATCACGCTTGCCATGCTGAGACAGATTGGAGTGGAGGGTATCGTCACGGCTTTGCATGATGTGCCCTTAGGAGAAGTATGGACACGTGAGAAGATCCGTGAGTTGCGTGAGTATATCGAGAGCTACGGCATGCGATGGAGCGTGGTGGAGAGTCTGCCGGTGGTGGAAACTATCAAATACGGTGGTCCTGACCGTGACCATCAGATAGAGGTGTATAAGGAGAGTCTCAGAAATCTCTCTGCCGAGGGTATCCACTGTATCTGCTACAATTTCATGCCGGTGCTTGACTGGGCGCGTACCGACTTGTTGCATGAGAATCCCAACGGTGCCACAAACCTGTATTTCAACTATGCGGAGTTTGCCTATTTCGATATCTACATCCTGAAGCGTGAGGGTGCCCGTGAGGAATGGGCCCGGTTTAAGTTCCCTGCCGGAGTGGGAGAGGGTCGTGACGTGCTTGCTGAGGCCGATGCGTTGGCGAAGACGATGACGCCCGAGAAAGATCATCAGTTGGTGGAGAATATCGTGATCAAGACTCAGGGTTTCGTGAGCGGTAACTTCAGTGAGAATGATGAGGCACCCGTGCAGAAATTCCGTGAGTTCCTCGATCTGTACAAAGGTATCGACAAGGCACAGTTGCGTGCGAATATGAAGTATTTCCTTGAGGCGATCATGCCTACCTGCGAGGAGTATGGCATGAATATGTGCGTGCATCCCGATGATCCACCTATCGAAGTGCTCGGCCTGCCGCGTATCGTACGTACGGAAGAGGATATCCAGTGGTTCCTCGATGCTGTGCCTAATAAACATAACGGACTGACCTTCTGTGCCGGTTCTCTCTCTGCCGGAGCCTATAATAATGTGGTGGAGCTGGCAAAGAAATTTGCTGACCGTACCCATTTCGTACATCTCCGTTCTTGTCATATCTTCCCGAACGGTGACTTTACAGAGGCATCCCACCTGGGTGGTCGTGCCGATCTTATCGAGCTTTGCCGTATCTTCGAGAAAACCAATCCCAACCTGCCGATGCGTGTAGATCATGGTATGACGTTCACCGACAACCCCGGTGGTGTCTTCGATGAGTCAGGACATGGGCATAATGCAGGTTATACGTTGCTCGGTCGAATGTTTGCGCTCGGTCAGGTGCAGGGTATCCTTGCCACGGTAGATCGTGAACTCGGCATTGAGTATAAGCAACCGGGATTCTTTGATTAGTTCATAGTTCATAGTTCACAGTTCATAGTTCACAGTTCATAGTTCACAGTTCATAGTTCATAGTTTTATAGTTATGAAGTTAAGAGATATTCTGAGCGGACAGTTGAATGCCGCAGCGTGGGAGGCGAAAGGATATGAACTCCCGAAATTTGATATCAAGGCTGTCAGAGAGAAGACGGCGAAAGAACCTACTTGGGTACACTTCGGCGGTGGAAATATCTTCCGTGCTTTCCCTGCAGCGATCCTGAATGATGCGCTGAATACCGGTGCATACGACCGTGGTGTCATCGTGGCAGAGACTTTTGATTTCGAGGTGGTGGACAAAGCATACGCCCCCTATGATAATCTGTCGTTGCTGGTGAGTCTGCAGTCTGATGGTAATATTGAGAAGAAAGTGATTGCCAGCATTACAGAGGCTTTGAAGGCTGACTATCAGTTTGCTGACTGGCAGCGGTTGGTGGAAATGTTCCGTAATCCTTCCCTCCAGATGGTGTCGTTTACCATCACAGAGAAAGGTTATGGTTACAATGATGCCGATCTGGCACGTGGCTTACAACCACTCTTTGCCATGGGTAAGGTCTGTGCTTTGCTGCTGGAGCGTTACAATGCCGGACAACTGCCTGTCACCCTGCAGAGTATGGACAATTGCTCCCATAATGGTGACAAGGTGAAGAACGGTGTCTTTGCCTATGCCGAGAGATGGTTGGCCGACGGACTGGTGCCACAGGGCTTTGTGGATTACCTCAAGGATGAGACGAAGATTACCTTCCCATGGTCGATGATTGACAAGATCACTCCCCGTCCGCATGAGAAAGTGAAGGAATTGTTGGCAGCTGATGGCTTTGAGGACAACAACTATATCGAGACAGAGAAACACACCTTCACGGCACCCTTTGTGAATGCCGAGGAAGTGCAGTATCTCGTCATTGAGGATCATTACACCAACGGTCGTCCGCCGCTCAACTTAGGTGGTGCCTTGTATACTACCCGTGAGACGGTTGACAAGGTGGAGACGATGAAGGTGACCACCTGTCTGAACCCGTTGCATACTGCTATGAGTATCTATGGATGTATGCTCGGTTATACGTTGATATCTGCTGAGATGGCTGATGAGGATCTGCGTCCGTTTATACAGAAGATTGGGTATATCGAAGCCATGCCGGTGGTGGTGGATCCCGGTGTACTGAATCCGTATGAGTTTATCGGGGCGGTGATCAACCGTCGTCTGCCGAACCCGTTCATGCCCGATGCCCCACAGCGTATCGCCATGGATACGAGTCAGAAACTGCCAATCCGCTTTGGCGAAACGATCAAGAAATATGTGGCTCGCGGTCTGGATATGTCAAATCTCGTACTCATCCCGTTGACACTTGCCGGTTATGCCCGTTATCTGAAAGGTATCACGGATGACGGCACACCGTTTGAGCCGTCTCCCGATCCACTGCTGAGTGAGTTGCAGGCTATTGTCGCACCTCTTGAGATTGGTAAGGAAGAGCAGGATTGGAGTTGTCTGAAACAACTCTACAGTCGTAAGGACCTCTTCGGACTGGATCTCTACGAGGCTGGCTTGGGTGAGCAGATAGAGGGGATGGTGAAGGAGTTGTTTGCCGGCAAGGGTGCCGTTCGCAAGACTCTTCACAAGTACGTGTCTGCCAGATAAAAGCCTAGCGTTAGGATCATTTCCGACACAGAGTTACAGAGATACAGAGACTCATTGGAAATCTCTGTATCTCTGTGTTTTTTATTGATCCGTTGAGGGGTTATTGAATTATTGGTTATCGAAGTGTCGATATTTCGATATGACAAGATCTCGAGATCTTGAAATCTCTAAACTCTACACTCTAAACTCTAAACCAATTTAATGTATCCCGCTATTTTTCTTGAATAGCACGGAAGCGACGATGGGGGCGCCTACCAATGCAGTGACACTGTTGATGGGGAGGGCACCCTCAAAGCCTGGCATACGGGCGATGAGATTACAGATCAGTGCCAAAGCTGCTCCTGTGAGCATCACTGCCGGCATTAAGATGCGATGATCACTGGTACGCCAGATGGCCCGACACAGATGAGGCACGGCTAATCCCAGGAACATGATCGGTCCGCAATAAGCTGTGACAATAGCCACTAAGACACCCGAACAACAGATGATCCATGTTCTTGCACGTTTGATGTTGAGTCCCAGGTTACTCGCATACTGTTCACCCAAAAGCAGGAGGTTCATCGATTTGATGAGGAGCATGGAGAGTGGAATGAGGATCACCATCATCAACACAAAGAGGTTTATCTGGTTGGCGGAAACCTTACTGAAACTGCCTAATCCCCATACCACATAAGCACGGATATCCTCTTCTACACTGAAATATTTCAACACACCGATGATGGCGGTGGCCACATAACCGATCATCACACCGATGATCAGCAGGGTGACATTCCCCTGCACCCGCTGAGAGATCCATAGGATGAGTGTCATCACAGCCAATGAACCGATGATGGCGGCAATGGAGATGACTGCATTACCCATCATTCCAGTGCTGCTTAAAGCGACTCCCCCGATACTTCCTGACATCAGAACGACGAGGGCCACACCCAGAGAGGCTCCGTTGCTGATACCTAACACCGATGGTCCAGCTAACGGGTTATGGAACACCGTCTGCATCTGTAAACCGCTGATAGCCAGTCCTGCGCCAGCCACGATGGCGGTGATGGCTTGTGGCAGGCGAGAGCGGAGAATGATATTCTTCTCCACCTCTGACAAGGTGGTGTCACCAAACAATATCCGGAAGGTATCTTCCAAGGGGATGGCGATACTACCGATGGCGATGTTCAGGATGAGGAACACCACGATGAAGATGCCTATAAAGAGGAATTTCCACGTTCGCATACCGTTATTTTATCAATTGGTAATATTTCGGTGTATAGTCGGTGAGCACATCAGGGTAGAATACCTTAATGAAATCTTTTAACACGATGTCGGGCTCCATGGGAGATAACTCGTTGACAGGTGTATAACTGACATCGCAGCAGATCACTTTCTTTTGTTTGAAAGCCCGGAAATCACCGTAGTGAGAGTCTTCTGCCAACAGATTCTCATACGTCTGTCTGTCCTTGCCTTTATTCTGGAGTACCCAATAGTCGCAGTGCTCACCTTGCGCATAAACACGTTCGAAATCGAGGTTCACCCCACCGGTGCGGTCATCGTCAATAAAATATTTCCCGCCGGCATCAGCGATAATCTTCGCGATAAAACTTTCGCCACCCATCGCATACCAGTTGTCACCATGCATCTTACCATAGAAAGCGATGGGCTGGGCAGTGGTTTTCTCGGCGACGAGGGCCTTGGCCGCGAGATAGTTGTCTTCTATCTCATTGAATAAGGTGATGGCTTCTGTCGTCTTGCCGGTGAGCATTCCCACGAACTTGATCCATTCTGCCTGAGCTAAGGGCGATGTCTCCTGATAACCCATATACGGAATGAGAGGGATGCCGGAGTCTTCGAGCTTATCGAAACCACCACGTTTGGAGAGTGATACGAGGATAGCATCGGGATTGCTGGCTAATACGATCTCGTCATCGAAGTTACCCTCCTTGCCGATCTTCAGGATTTTTCCCTCATCAAGACGAGCCTTCAACTCTTTGTCAAACAACCGTTTGGCAGAGGCAATGCCCTTGATCTGGTCGAGGGCTTGCAGTTTGAGAAATCCGCTCAGTTGTAGGGATGTCATGCAGATAACCCCTTTGACGGGTGTCTCGATGACGGTATAACCGTCGGGAATTCCTTGCGGTTTTGTGCCACGGGGTATGAGTGCAAAACGAAAGACCTTTTCTTTTTCTTCATTGTCACGCTGAGGGTCGGTGATCTCGAGAAGTCGGAAATCCTCCTTTTGCGTCACTTTGAAACCCTCGGCATACTTAATGTCAACGGTTACCGTATCCTCTGCTGTTGCATGGTCTGTGGCTGTTGTCGTCTTCACTTGTTTGCATCCAACAAATAAAGCAGCTGTTAACATGATGAGTAATAAACGATTCGTGTGTATGTGCATATGTTTTGTTATTGATGATTATCTAAATGAATGATTTTCCCCTCGTCGGAGATTAAAAGAATGTCGAGTGTTCCTTCAGGCAATAGCGGTGCACAATGCTCATGACAATGGCGGAGGATGACAGTCGCCAACTTCTCCATCTCTGTTTCTGAGAGCATGGTCCACAGTTCTCGGGCCAGGGTGAGTTTGGAGATCTTCTCAATGTTTTCCTTCTCACAACCCGCCTCGTGAGCCATCTGCTGGAGGAATGCTTTGTTGAGTGTCACCTTATGACTGTGGGTGTCGAGATTTCCCTCCGCCAGTTTGACGGCTTTGCCGATCATCACCCCCATAGCCAGGTGGTGAACACCCAGTTCGTGAGCCATGCGAATAGTCTCTCCGATGAAGTTGCCATAGTGGATGAAGGCTTGCAGTGGCAGATGAGGGAACTGCTGACGCATGAAACGCTCACTCTTGGCTCCGCTGTTGATGACGATCTCCGGCTGAGGTGACTCGTTCATGCTGCGTACCACCGATAAACCTACGGACATCTCTTTGCGGATACTGCTCATCCAGGCATCTGCCGAGAAAGGTTTGACGATACCACTGGTGCCCACGATGGAGATGCCGTCGATGACACCCACCCGTGGATTGAATGTCTTTTCACCGATCTCCCTGCCAGCGGGCACGGTGATGGTTACCACCGCTCCCTGATGATTATCCAGCAATGGCAATAGGTTTTCCCGGATCATCTTCTGCGGTGTCTCGTTGATAGCCGGTCCTCCTATCGGTAATCCCAATCCGGGGAGGGTTACCTTTCCGACACCCTCACCCCCACGGATGATAATCTTCTGTTCAGGGTCATCGGTGATCGTTACCGTTGCCTGTATCTCTAATCCGTCGGTGATATCCGGATCATCACCGGCATGTTTGATGACCGTGGCTGTATTCCCTGTGATATGGCCGATGGACACCTCAATATCTTCCCCGTCAGGAATACGTACATTGACGATATCCGACTGTGTCAATGCTCCTACTGCCGCTGCCGTGGCACAGGTGCCCGTGGTGAGTCCGGTATGTAACTCGTAGAAAGAGGGC
The DNA here is from genome assembly GCA_017550455.1 of Prevotella sp. Lineage (GTDB taxonomy): Bacteria > Bacteroidota > Bacteroidia > Bacteroidales > Bacteroidaceae > Prevotella. The sequence continues at coordinate 3,123 of JAFZPF010000042.1, read as the reverse complement.
AGCAGTTGTTGTATCTTCAGACGCAAGCCATGAGGTCCGTTTACTGTATGAACATTTACGCCTTCCAAACCGGGTATAAGCGGCGGATAGGCCGGGCGTTTGACTACAAAAAGCCGGGTGTTTGACAGGCGTGCCGCAGATACTTTCTCCTGATAACCGCCACTCACACCACTCTCTTTCGTGAGGATGGCTTGTGGCTGGAGCTTTTGGATAAGACTGAGCGTGTTCTCTTTCTCATAATATACCAGATGATCGGCAGGGAATCCGTATCGTTGGGCAATATCCCGGGACTGGTCACGATCCAGTATCCTGAACCAACACACAGTGTCGGATGCTGTCTTCCAATATCCCTGAAGCTTCTCTATCGTCTGCACACCGGTGAGTGCCAACAACCGTGTTATACCTTCTTCTTTTAATTGGTGGATAGCCTCATCGTAATCATCACACCAAGAGATATCCTTCTCATGGGGAGGATACTGCCTTTCATAACGGATGACAGGAATAAGACAGTGATGAGCCGCCTGAAGGATATGGGTATGCAGGAGCGTGGCAAAAGGATGTGCCGCATCGATGATCAATCGGATATCATGATCGGCAACAAACTGTCTCATCGCCAACACATCCATACCACCAGTGATACGCATGCCGTTGACGAGAGGGATATCCTGCTCGTTTCCACGAGTGGAATACCAGAATGGCTTACCGGCTTCTTCAAGAACCTGTACAGCCCGCCTTCCTTCTGTGGTGCCTCCGAAAATCAATATCATTTCCTTATACCCCAAACTCTTAACTATGAATTATGAACTCTAAACTCTAAACCCTAAACTAAACTTCCCCTTTGCGGAAGAGGTGTGTAAACTGTCTATCGTATAATTTCGAATACTCACTGCGATTATCGATAGCTTCTCCTACGACGATCATCGTAGTGAGGGTAAGATGATGACTTTTCACGATGGTTGCCAGATCCTTGAGTACTCCCCGGTAGATGCGCTGATCCTTCCATGTCAGATGATAACAGGCAGCGACGGGTGTGTCTTCAGGATATTCCGTAAGAAGTTGCTGTTGTACATCATCTACGATAGAAGCACTGAGGAAGATACACATCGTACTCTGTGAGCGTGCCAGCAGATGCAGTTTCTCTTTCTCCGGCATAGGGGTACGCCCTTCTCCTCGCGTGAGGATGATCGTCTGACAACGTTCGGGAATCGTAAACTGTGACCTTAACTCCGCGGCCGCGGCAAGGAAAGAGGAGATACCCGGCGTGATATGGTAGTCCATGCCATGTTTGTCGAAGAAAGCCATCTGTTCTTGGATAGCCCCGAAGATACAGGGATCACCTGTATGCAGACGAACAATCTGTTTCCCATGGTCGTAGAAATCCTTCATCAACAAACATTGTTCTTCTAGATTCATATCAGCTGATGAACGAACGGTGGCTCCTGCCTTGGCACAATAAGTCAACTCTTTAGGAACCAGAGAACCGGCATAGAGGATCAGATCAGCTTGCTCAAGTAGTCGACGCCCTCTTACGGAAACCAGTTCGGGGTCTCCGGGACCGGCTCCCACAATCTCAATATGTCCTTGTCGCAGGTATTTTCTTTCGATAGCTACAGCCACAGTGAAGTTACTGCCTTTCTGTTTTGTGACTAACAATTGTCCGTCATTAGCCCCTAGGATGGCTGCTGCCTCGCAAACACTGGCGGTACCCACATGCTTCTCAACAACGGTGGAGGGTGTCGGCACTTCTATTTCCGACAACTGCTCGGCCGTGAAGAAGACCACCTCGCTTTTCTCTTGTAATGCATGTATCACCGGCTCGTCTGCCTTCACATCGATGGTACACCATCTTTTGGCTGCAGGTAGGATATCTTGCTGCAGGAGCACTTCTTCGATATTACGGAGGATATCCGAAACGGGTTGCGCCTGATGTGCCAGTCCGATACCGCAGGTAAGTACCTGAGGGATATAGTGTATGGTGGAAATCTTTGTATTAACCTTACTTACAAAGGGAGAAACGATGATCAGTGCGTGATAGTCATTCTCCTTCAGTTCTTCTTCCCGTTGTATAATCGTCACATTTTCGGGTAGGGTGGATTCCAGATAGTCAGTGCCCTGATCACGTATGGTCATCAGGAGAGCCACCGGCTTTTTGTTGACAAAAGCAAAGATCACTTTGTTCATGTCTTTGTCATCCAACAACTTCCATCCAAATCGCTTATCCATCGTGTCGAGTGCCCATAATCCTTGGTTGTCGGATTGGGTGGTGATAACGGGTAAGGCCCCTAAGGCCGCTGATAGTTGACGGGCAAGATCGTTAGCCCCACCCTTATGTCCGCTCAATACGGCAATCACCTGTTTCCCCATACTGTCGATGCAGGCTACAGCCGGATCCTGCTTTTTGTCTTTTATCTCTGAAGCAATGGTTCTTACACAGATGCCTAAGGCCCCGATAAACACCCACGCATCGAAATCATGGAAATGCACTTTCACATCCTCGCGTGACAATAACTGCACCTCCCCCTCAAGGATTCCCTTGACAGACTGTGCCAGTTTCTTTCCTTCTTCAGATACGGCTACAATAGCTGTTGTCATGGTTTTCTGAATTTTAATATTTGTATAGGATGATAATCATTGATAGTTACACACTGGGGAGTACACAGCTCCATCCCTAAACGTATTGCTGTATCCTCAAAGATCTGCCGACTGTCTTTACGTATCCGCTCGTCGGTGACACTTTCCGGCACCACACAGTTATATACAAGCACACCACCAGGAGTGAGATAGTGTACTGCTTGCTCGACCATCTCTTTCAGTTGTCCGCCATGTCCACCGATGAAGATGGCATCGGGTGGGAAGACATCTGCCTCAGTCAGCAGTTTGTCGATATCTTCTTTCAGGAAGTCCCCAATCACCGTCTTGATACCCGGTGCTCCAAACCGTTTGCTGTTCTTATCCATCAGTGAGCGACCTTCCTCTCTCACCTCGAAAGCAGTGATATAGAGTTGTGGAAAAAGACGTAGCGCCTCTATCGACACACTCCCTGTACAGAAGCCGATATCCCAGAATGATTGTTTGTTATGTAGTTCAAGGGCAGCGATAGTGAGAAGACGAATAGGTGCTTTG
>JAFZPF010000041.1 GCA_017550455.1 Prevotella sp. | reverse complement strand
CGGGGATCGCCATGCTGGCACGGATGCTCATCGGCAGGTTACCCGAGGAGAGCACCACCGTCTGCTGACGTTTGATATCGGTAGCCACACAACGGAAAGGGATGGGCAGACTGTCGAAACTGACAGAGTCGGCTTGATGAGTCATCTGCTGAAGCATCTCCACGATCTTGTCACCGCTGAGCACGCCCAACGTCCCCTCTGCCGGTTTCTTACCACTCGTCAACACCGGGAAGCCGAAGATATAGGTGACGCCGTCTTGCTGACTGATGGGCGTATCACTATGCGCATCACTCCGGGAGGTGAGCAGTGAGAGCCACTCCTGGTTGGTAAACAATGAGTCAAGCGCCTCCGCCCGATAGCCCACCGAGTAGAGGGCCCCAACGATCGATCCTATGCTCGTGCCTGCGATGTAATCAATCGGGATGCCCAGGCGCTCAATCACCTTGAGGGCGCCCACCTCTGCAGCGCCCTTGGCACCACCGCCCCCTAATACGAGTCCTACCTTCAACCGGTTACCCGAAGGGGAACACGTGGATGAAGGTTGCTGTGCTGCCGCACTTCCACAGAGGAACAGGCTCAGCACGCTGATGACAGCGGATATCAGTAGGATCTTACGCATGACTTATAATGGATACTTCGGATAATCGTTATGACGTCAGATAGATGATATAAACCCCTGCGCTTATCACGATGATCAGCAGGATGAGGAACAGGATGAATGACAGGGTCATATAGCCTAACAAACGGCGTTTGCGGTAACCTGTCAACTGTTTGAGGGCGACCAAGACTATCAGGATGGCGAAAATATCAAAGATAGCCAAATACGGGAGCTTGACCAGGATAGAATAAAGAGTGTAGGCATTAGAGGTATAGACGAGTGCCACGATAAACTCCGAGAACCTGAGATCCGGGATCTTGGGGTTGGAGCGGAGAAAGAAAAACATAGGAATGGAGAAGAGCACCAACGTCAGAAAAGAGAAAACGGCAGGGTTCTTCCGGCGGAGCGTATTCATCACCTTAACGAATTTCACACAGGCTTTCGCGACAGGTGAAGTTATCTCTTTTCCATTGATCATCATATGTTCTTCGTCTGAGAGATCTGTCTTCCTAGTATTTGTCTCCGCTACCTCCTCTTTCTCTAACTGCTCAATATTTTGCCACTTATCAGCCACTTGTTTGTCTCCTGGGGCAAGACCCAAACCTTGATCCATGACCAACGAGAAAGCAGCCAGCAGGAAAAACATCTTGAACGGGGGGAAGTAGGCCGACTGCATACCTCTCAGATAGTCACGGATCATATAACCCGGGCGGAGCATCAGGTCACGGATGCTGCGGAACATACTACGATTGCCTATGCCCCAGACATCCAGGAACAGGAGTATGGCTTTCTTGAATGAGAAACGCCCTATAGCAGCCGACTGCCCACAGCGTGGACAGTAGTTTCCCGTAAACTGTGTTGCACAGGATGAACAGATATGGCTTTGCTCTGACAGCGGCGCTACTTCATGAGGCTTCTGTTGCCATATGCGGAAAGCCCGCCACCGTACCGCTAACCAATGCTTGATCTCTGCAGATATCTTCATTTTCAATTTCACTAAATCCCCACCCTACTTCTCCCATCAAGAGGTGAGGCTGTTCATGGATTATTTCGGGAACAAAGGTAGCAATTTTAAGGGAATAATAATCAGTTTTATCACCGAAAAACATCCATGGCGCTTGATTTATTTTAATAAAATCACACTCAATGAAAAAACATACACTTTTCTTTCGCTCTTAATCAGATATTTTTTGTAACTTTGCAGAAAATCAGCGAAGTTACTCTTTTTCGAGGTAAAAACATTATTATTTTGCATTCCGCTCGACTTTTCGTAACTTTGCAGAATGAATAAGGTATAAGTATTTATAACAATTATATTTAAGGTAATTATGAAAATTCAGAAAATTCACGCAAGAGAGATCCTCGACTCAAGAGGAAACCCAACCGTAGAGGTTGACGTAGTATTGGAAAATGGTGTATTAGGTCGTGCTGCTGTACCATCAGGAGCATCTACCGGTGAGAACGAGGCATTGGAGCTTCGTGACGGCGACAAGAACCGTTATCTGGGTAAAGGTACTCTGAAGGCTGTTGAGAATGTCAATACGATCATTGCTCCCGCATTGGTAGGTGACTGTGTGCTCGATCAGCGCGCACTCGACTATAAGATGCTGGCTCTCGACGGTACTCCCACCAAGAGCAAGCTGGGTGCCAATGCTATCCTCGGCGTTTCCCTGGCTGCTGCCAAGGCTGCTGCTAACGCTCTCGGTCTGCCTCTCTATCGTTATATCGGTGGTTGCAACACCTATACCATGCCTGTTCCTATGATGAACATCATCAACGGTGGTTCTCACTCTGATGCTCCTATCGCCTTCCAGGAGTTCATGATCCGTCCGGTATCTGCTCCTTCTATCCGTGAGGCTGTCCGCGTAGGTGCTGAGGTATTCCACAACCTGGCTAAGTTGCTGAAGAAGCGTGGCCTCTCTACCGCTGTTGGTGATGAGGGTGGTTTCGCTCCTGCACTCGATGGTATCGAGGATGCACTGACCATCATCTGCGACGCTATCAAGGCTGCCGGTTATGAGCCGGGTAAGGACGTGAAGATCGCTATGGACTGTGCTGCTTCTGAGTTTGCTGTATGCGAGGATGGCAAGTGGTTCTATGACTACAAGCAGTTGAAGAACGGTAAGCAGAAGGATCCTAACGGCAAGAAGCTCTCTGCTGAGGAGCAGATCGCATTCCTGGAGCACCTGATCGACACTTATCCTATCGACTCTATCGAGGATGGTCTGGATGAGAACGATTGGGAGAACTGGGTTAAGCTGACTGAGAAGGTTGGTAACAAGTGCCAGCTCGTTGGTGATGACCTCTTCGTTACTAACACCAAGTTCCTGCAGAAGGGTATTGAGATGGGCGCTGCTAACTCTATCCTGATCAAGGTTAACCAGATCGGTTCTCTGACCGAGACCCTCGAGGCTATCGAGATGGCTCACCGTCATGGTTACACCACCGTTACCTCACACCGTTCCGGTGAGACAGAGGATGCTACCATCGCCGATATCGCTGTAGCTACCAACTCTGGTCAGATCAAGACCGGTTCGCTGTCTCGTACCGACCGTATGGCTAAGTACAACCAGCTCATCCGCATCGAGGAAGAGCTCGGCGCTACCAGCCGCTACGCTTACAAGAAACTGAAGTAATCTTCAGAAATACTGATAGGAGAAAGGATGTGCGTGCACATCCTTTCTTTTTTTATAACGTTCCGTGATGAAATTATTATAACGTTTTCTATCATCATGATGATCTTCCACTCTTCAAAACCTTTGGGATAGGACTTCTTTTTTATACGAATGACCGACATCGAAACAAATATGAAGATATTTTAACAAACTATTGTGAAAAAATTTGGAATCATAAAGGAAAAGATATATATTTGTGGCAGATTATTATTTCCCGCCACTGCTCATGCAAGCCGGATACCTTTCCCTCGCGACTGAATTGAAGGGATTTCAAATATACCTATTTAATATTATAACCTACTAAATCTAACAAATTAACAGTATGAAAATTGACCGTATTTCCCGCATCGGTTATTCCGTTGCTTTGCTTCTCGGTATGTTCATATGTACCGGAGCTTACGCACAGGTGAAGGATGGCTCGAAGTCCTCGCAGACTGCTCAGCAAACCCGAACCTACACAGGAACGGTTGTTGATGAGAATGATGAACCTCTCATTGGCGTATCGGTTCTTGTAAAAGGCCAGAAGACAGGCACCGCGACAGACTTGGATGGTAACTTCAGACTGGAAGCGCCTGCCAATGCCACCCTCACTTTCTCCTACATCGGTTATGCCCCACAGGAGATAAAGGCCACAAAGTCAGGGCATATCAATGTAAAGCTCAGTGCCGATGACCAGATGCTTAACGATGTCGTTGTCGTGGGTTATGCCACACAGCGTGTGAAGGACCTCACAGGTTCTGCCACTAACGTCAAGATGGATGAGGTCTTCGACCTTCCCGGTGCCTCCCTTGTTGATGCACTCGCAGGACAGGTTGTAGGACTCTCAGTAAGTCAGAGTAGCGGCCGCCCCGGTTCTGTAGGTAGCTTTAAGATCCGTCAGCCGATGAGTTTCGACTCTTCCGCATCTTTCAACCAGCCGCTTATCGTCATTGATGGTGTCGTACAGGTTGACGAGAATGGTGAGCCTACCATGACGCAGTTCAACATGCTCGACCAGAGTGAGATCGAGACGATGACCGTCCTGAAGGATGCTTCTGCAGCTGTCTATGGTGCACGCGCCTCTGCCGGTGTCATCCTCGTACAGACGAAGCGCGGACAGCAAGGTGCCGCTCGTATCAGCTATTCTGCCAAGCTCGATATCCAGGATGCGGTGAGTCACTCGAAGATGATGAGTGCCTACGACCTCGGTGTCTGGACAAACCGTATGTTCAGGCAGATCGATACCAACCTCAAAACCACCGACTACATCCCTTACAGTTATTCCGCTCAAGAGCTTGAGACTTTGAAGGGTCTCCATTACGACTGGATGGATGAAGGATGGAGTGCCGCACTCTCACAGCGCCATTCCCTCAGCGTGTCAGGTGGTTCTGACAAGGCTACCTTCTTTGCCAGCTTGAACTATCAGGACCAGGACACGAACCTGGGTAAGGTACAGGATTTCTCCAAGTGGACCTTCCGTACAGGCGGTGATATAAACGTGGCCGCAGGCCTTAAGCTCTCTGCTTCCGTTTCCGCTTACAACACGGACAAGACAGAGAATAATGGCGCCAGCGACTACTCCACACTGCGCACCATGCCGAGCTACATTCCCATCACGACCAATGTGCTCAATCCCGAGACAGGCGAGATGGAGGAATTCTACACATCCCCATGGGCCGGCCCCAAGACGCTGAGCACACATACCGATGCCAGTGTAGGTAACAATTACCCCATACAGAACTTCTTCGCGCAGGAAGCATCCAAAGCACGTAGGTTTACCAAGACCAACGGCTACAGTGCTAACTTCTCTGTAAAATACGATGTGCCTTTCATTAAGGGACTCCAACTCTCAGCCACATACGCCATCTCTTACAACAACAGTACGAATTCCGCTCAGGGTGGCTATTACAAGGTGGCTCGCGCAACAGATACGAACCTCGCAAACCATCACCTGCTGAGCGCCAATACGGTATATGACTTCCTCAATTATGGTGATCCCAACGGTGAGGACAATGCCAAAAAGCCTTATGTCAGCTATCAGAAATCGACATCACGCTCAGAGCAGATGAACTTCATGGTTTCTTACGCACGTCAGTTCGGCAAGCACGACATCTCTGCCACAGCCGTTGTGGAGCGTGGTGAGAGTGAAGGTGACATCCTCAGCACACGATACCAGGGTATGGGACAGTCGTATAACGGCACAAGTCCTACGGCCGGTACGCTGAGCGCCGATGGTGGACAGACTTATTACAAGAAATATGAGAGTGGTTCACTCTCTTACATCGGACGTGCCAACTACAAGTATGCCGACCGTTACCTCGCACAGTTCATCTTCCGTGCCGACGCATCCACCAAGTTCTCACCTGAGAACTACTGGGGATTCTTCCCCACCGTATCTTTCGGATGGGTAGCAAGCGAGGAGAAATTCTTCAAGGACAGTGCTCTTGGTAATATCTTCGACTATTTCAAGGTACGCTACTCTATCGGTAAGACAGGTAAGGACAACGTCAACGCATGGCAGTGGCTGCAGATCTACAACATCAGTCCTACCTCGGGTCTCGGCTTCGGTTCTCTGGGTGGTGCAAACACCAGCGGTGCTACCATCAATGGCACGGCCAACCGAGACATCAGATGGGATACTACGATCAAGAACAATATCGGTATCGACTTCAACATTCTTAACAACCGTCTCTCCGTAACAACAGATTTCTACTATGACAAGACAAAGGATCTGATCATGGTGGTGGCAGATACATCAACACCTATCTATATTGGTACCAAGCTGCCTTCTACCAACTACGGAAAGAAAAACGCATGGGGATGGGAGATATCCGCCCGCTGGTCTGACAAGATCCAACAGAGTATCCTGCCGAAGTGGGGACCCATCAAGTATTCAATCGGCATGGACTACAGCATCTCCTGGAACAAGACTATCCTGGGTAATGAGCCTACATTCGACTATCCCGGTTATCTCGCCGGACAAACTCAATATACCGGCTACCGCAGTTGGGTGGACAATGATATCTTTGGTTTCCGCACATGGAAGCATACCAGCGGCGGAGATGGAATCCTACGTACTCAGCAGGATATCGATAACTACTGGACATACCTCACCGAACTTGCCACAGCGGCAGGCACAACACCTGACTACCTTGGCATATCCTCAAAAGAACTGATGTATGTGGGTATGCTCGCTTACGAGGACATAGCCGGAGATATCGATACAGAGGGACGTATCATCGACGGTCCTAACGGTCGCATCTCCACCGACCATGGCCAGGACTTTACCAAGCTGAGAGGCAGCCGCACGCACGGCATCAATACGAAACTGAATGTCTCTTGGGGTAACTTCTCTATTTCCGCCATGATCAACACTTCATGGGGAGGTGCCAAGTGGCTATACTATAAGCCCAATGGTGTCGGTGGCTTCATCACCAACCAGCTCTCCTTCATCAATGACATGTTCGACCCGGAAGAGAACCCAATGGGAAAATTCCCCTCAATTGCTGTTAACAATGCATGGAACCAGTATTCTGACTTCTGGCTGTTGCCTACCTTCCGCATGTATGTACGCAACCTTTCCTTATCGTATAGCGTACCAAAGGACCTCCTGAGGAGAGTAAACATCCAGGCCCTCTCATTCACGCTGACAGGTAATAACCTCTGGGATTTCTACAACCCGTATCCTGACCACAGCGTCAACAACTACGATGGTCTGCAGCCTGGTTATCCTACGCTGCGCACATGGACAATTTCTGCTAACCTCACGTTCTAATACGAGTTCTGAATAATTGATAATGTATAAAAACAGAATACAAATGAGAAACTTAAAGATAAAACTTTCCGTATGTGTCTTTGCTTCCCTCATGCTTGCCACATCATGCAGTGATACCTTCCTTGAGGAGAAGAAGGACTACAACAACCTTACCACCATTGATGTCTATTCCGACCCATCACAGGCTAAGGCTGTATATGCATATATCCACAAGCTTGCGCTCGAGACGTACAGAATGCCTCTGCACGGCGCTGACCCTATCATGCGACATGCTCAAAGTGCTGGCGGTAACCAGTGGGTATTTACTGAGGAACTGGCTGAGAGCGGTTTCTACGACTCACGTTACACAGGTGCCAATACCAAACAGTCGAAGGCTGGTAACCATATTGCCAATCCTCCTTATTGGAATGACCCTCGTAACAATACCAAGAACTACAACAATCCCGGTCGTAAGACTCTTTATCCGGTAGTGGCACTGATCAACAACTTTATCCAGGAGATTGATGCCTCACGTTATCTCTATAACAATAACACCTTCTGGGACAACCTGAAAGGTCAGGCAATATTCCTCCGTGCTTGGATCTATTTCGACGCCGTCCGTATGTATGGCGGCTTCCCTTATTATACGACAGAATCAGACTTGCCTGCCGATGATGACCAGTCACCCCGTATGCCCATCCAGGATTGCATCGACAAGGTATGTGCAGACTTCCAGCTCGCTGCCGATCTGCTCCCCACAAAATGGCAGAACGCTGAGGATTACGGCCGCTTCACCTCTGTTGCTGCCCTCGGTATGATCAGTCGTGCACGTCTCTTCATGGCCAGTCCTCTCTTTAATGCCAGTTGGGACAACACAGGCAGTAAGCGCTGGCAGCAGGCTCTCGACGCTTCCGTTGCAGCCCTTGAGGCAGCTGATGCTGCCGGCTATGGCACGAGCGTCACCGACATCAACTCGTGGGATAAGGCTTTCTATGCCTATAACAACACATTCAACCCAGAGGCTATCATACCCATCCTTATGAGTAATGACCCGATCTCCTCAGGTGTTTTCAACAAGTGGGAGGCATATATCCGTCCCGGTGTTGTAGCCCAGAGCACAGGTGGCGGCAAGGTTGCCCCACAGGAGATACTGATGGCGTTCCCGATGAAAGATGGCAAGCCGGCCACTGTTGCCAACGGCTATGACGATGACAAGTTCTATCGCAACCGTGACCCACGCTTCTACCGCACATTCTGTTTCTCAGGATGTCAATGGCCAAACCCGGAGAAAACCCGTGTGTGGCTTTATGCTTGGAAATTTGCCGATGCAGCCTCTAACAGATATCGTTACAGTGACGGTTCACAGGGTGATGGAGGTTTCGTCAAGAAAGGTCGTGCCATTGTATGGAAGATGTCCGACCCCACTGTAGCAGCAGGTAGTGAGTCAACGGCCAGCACTGACATCATGGAGTACCGCTATGGTGAACTGCTCCTGAATGTCGCTGAGTGCTATGCTGCCAAGGGAGATGCCGGCAACTGTCTCAAATATCTTGGTAAGATACGTCAGCGCGTGGGTATTCCTTCCGCAAACAACTACGGTTTAGGTGCTATCTCCGACCGTTATGCACTTATCCGCGCCGTTCTCAACGAGCGTCTTGTGGAACTTGCCTATGAGGGCAAACGTTCTTGGGATATGCGTCGCTGGCTCCTCTTCGAGGGAGGTGCAGGCTTCGACCCGCGTATCGGCGGTGGCTTCAACGATGCTACCTATGCTTACGATCCTGATGGGGCATGGGGCACCGGTTGGAAGATCTATGACGGTAAGGACGGACGACCCAACTACACGAAGGCTGACAATGTGCTCACACGTCTCGGCCTTGACCGTTGGTGTGGCAAGAAGCACACATCGAAGGTGATGGGTTATGATATCGAAAACATTCATGCCATTGAGCCGGGAACCAGTTACGACCATCCGCTCAAGGACAATGCAGTGTTGAATGCCGTGCCGGCAATCACCCGTGAGATGAGTGAAGGCGACCGTAATGCCGCATTTGACAAGCTGGAGGCTGCCTTCAACCAGCTCGGTATCAAGACCTATGATCCCCTGCAGGTTGAGGAGATGGGTATGAAGTATGCTCTTGACTGTGGTACTAAAACTACCGACCAGAATTTCCGCTTTGCATGGCGTGGTTGGTACTACATCTATCCCATCCACTATGACATGTATGATTCCCAGAAAGGTAACAGCTGGCTGGAGCAAACTGCAGGTTGGATGATCAGAAACGGAAACCCGGCAGGTGACAACGTAGAGGAGCAGGATGGCACATATTACTATTGCTTCCCTGAGTAAGTCATAGGCATATCATCCTGCATGATGGATGATACTTGCCTTCATTACCACATTTTAGCCCCACACCTTCAATAGGCGTGGGGCTAAATCATACACTAACTTCTATATGACTCATTCATCAACTATACCTGTTCGAAAGCCTGGGCCAAATCATCTATAATATCATCGATATGTTCTGTACCGATACTTAAGCGGATGGTACTCGGGGTAATATGCTGCTCCTCCAGTTCTTCAGGAGTCATCTGTGAATGCGTCGTGGTATAAGGATGGATCACCAGGCTCTTCACATCCGCCACGTTAGCCAACAGAGAGAAGATCTTCAGTGCATCGATAAAGCGCCATGCCTCCTCCACTCCACCATTGATCTCGAAGGTGAAGATAGAACCGCCACCGTTGGGGAAGTATTTGTTATACAGGAGATGATCAGGATGGGAGTAGAGTGAAGGATGGTTCACAAAAGACACCTTGGGATGGTTGTTGAGATACTCCACCACCTTCAGCGCATTCTCCACATGACGCTCTACACGTAATGACAGTGTTTCCAATCCCTGTAACAGAATCCAAGCATTGAAGGGAGAGATGGTTGCCCCGGTATCACGAAGGATGACCGCACGGATACGGGTAACAAAGGCTGCAGCACCGGCCACGTCTGCAAAGACAGCTCCATGATAACTGGGATCGGGCTTTGCCAAGGTAGGGAACTTCTCCGGATTGGCCTTCCAGTCAAACGTTCCTCCATCAACAATGACTCCTCCCAGGGTAGAACCGTGGCCACCGATGAATTTCGTGGCTGAGTGAACGACCACATCCGCTCCATGCTCCAACGGACGGATCAGGTAAGGAGTACCGAAGGTATTATCCACGATAAAAGGTATTCCATGACGATGGGCCACTGCGGCGACACCCTCGAGATCCAGCACGTTGGAGTTGGGATTACCGAATGTCTCCGCATATACCACCTTTGTATTCTCCTGGATAGCAGCATCCAAAGCCTCGAGGTCGTTAACGTTGACGATCGTATAACTGATTCCCTGTGTCGTCAGCGTATGGGTAATCAGGTTGAAAGACCCGCCATAGAGGTTGTCTGCAGCGACGATATGATCACCTGCCTGCAGGATATTCTGCAAGGAATAAGTAACGGCAGCCGCTCCTGAAGCAACCGCAAGTCCTGCAACACCACCCTCAAGGGCTGCGACACGGTCTTCAAACACCCCCTGGGTAGAGTTTGTCAGACGACCATAGATATTACCGGCATCACGGAGTCCGAAACGATCGGCTGCATGCTGTGAGTTATGGAAGACATACGATGTGGTCTGATAAATAGGAACTGCACGGGAATCAGTAACAGGATCTGCCTGCTCTTGTCCTACATGTAACTGCAGTGTTTCGAAATGAAGTTTCTTTGACATATTCTTTATCTTTTTTATTGTTATACATTTTGAATAATATTCTGAAAAAGAAAGCAACTAAAGCATCTTTTCACTTTGCAAAGTTAGTAACTGAAAAATAATATTCCAAATATTTTTGATAATTCAGAAAATATCACTAATTTTGCTTCAATTATTAGAATAAAGATATTATTTTAGCTTCTTCATCATTCATTTATCAGAATATTTTACTTTTTCTCATTCAATTATGGAACAGACCCTCGACAGTACTGATATCAAAATCCTCCAACAGTTGCAGAAAAACTCACGGTTAACGATCAAGGAACTGGCCGCCTTGGTACAGTTATCCCCCAGTCCCGTCTTTGAACGTATGAGACGTTTGGAGCGTGAAGGGTTCATCAAGAAATATGTCGCGGTACTCGATGCAGAAAAGATTGAGCATGGTTTTATCGTCTTTTGCCACCTTAGCATGAAGCAGCATTCGTATGAGAATGCCCAGCGGATCATGCAGGCTGTACAGGACATCCCTGAGATTGTGGAATGCTATAACATCTCCGGTGATTACGACTTCATGCTGAAAATATATACCAAGGATATGAAACAGTATCAGCAGTTTATCCTCAAGATACTGGGTGACATGGACTGCATCGGTTCTCTTCACTCCACCTTCGTATTAGGTGAAGTAAAAAATTCGTATCAATTGCCATTGTAAACGGTTTGTTTCGTTACGCTTTTTCAAAAGTATCTTTTCTTTACATTTTGGTCATCTGTATAAAAAAGGATAAAAATATTTGCTCTTTATAATAATTATAACTATATTTGCATTCATAAACATATAAATAGTTTATTATTCATCAAATTTATAAGATTATGAAGAAGTATTTGTTAACAGCCATCATCATGATGGTATCCATGACAACATTCGCACAGCGCGAGGTAGGTACATTATCTGTTCAGCCACGTGTCGGTATCAGTGCAGCTGACTTTAATGGTGCATCTGACACAAAAGCTCGTGTAGGATTCATTGCAGGTGCAGAACTTGAATATCAGGTAAAAAGCTGGCTGGGATTATCAGCAGGAATGTTCTACTCACAGCAAGGTGCTACAGCAGAAATAGGATCAAGCGACCTTACTTGGAAGATTGACTATGTTAATGTACCTGTCGTTGCTAATTTCTATGTTTGGAAGGGTCTGGCTCTGAAGGCCGGTTTACAGCCTGGTTTCAAGATGAATGCAAAGTTCGAAGGCTCTGCAGGTGACTATCAGGTTGGCACAGACATGGATGATGTGAAAAGCATTGATCTTTCCATTCCTGTAGGTATTTCCTATGATTTCGGTGGATTGGTATTAGACGCTCGTTATAATTTTGGTATCTCTAAGATCTTTGATTATAACGATGACCTGAAGAACCTTGCTTTCCAGCTTACCATCGGTTATAAGTTCTCATTGTAAGATTCTGAATACAACCAAGCATATCAAGGGGGCTGCCAACGGCATCCCCCTTTTTTTATCATTTATTAAGATGGTATGTCAAAAAATATTTGTACTTTTGTGCAGGAAGAGTTCAAATATGTAAAATATTAGTTATATGAAAAAAATTATTACTTTCGTCTTCGCTCTCATGATAATGGGAGGATGCGCAATGGCACAAGAAACCATTCAGTTGCCACAACCCGACATGCAATTGTTGAAGATGTCAACAGGTGAGGCTATGCAACTGCGCCGCTCAGGCCGTAGTTATCAGAATCAGGCACTCACTGATCAGCAACTCTCTACCATCCTATGGGCATCTGTCGGTATCAACGATCCCAAAGGCGGTCGATTAGTTACCCCTACTGCTGTAAACATGCAGGATATCAAGGTGTATGTTTGTAATGAAAAAGGAGTATGGCTTTACAATGCCAAGGCCAACAACCTGACACAGGTAAGTGCAGAAGATCTCCGTCCGAGTTTATGTGCCCGTCAGATGTTCGTTATGGATGCACCTGTCACCTTGTTGTTAGTCAGTGAGCAATCCGGCCGTCAGCGTGCCAGTGAGCGCTATGGAGCAATGGATGCCGGTTATGTATCACAGGATATCTATCTGGCTTGTGCAGCCATGGGACTGAAGACCGTTGCCCGTGCTATGATGGATCAGGAAGCTGTCAAGAAAGCGCTCAACCTGAAAGAGGGTGACTATCCCATGCTGAACCATCCCATCGGATACGGGAAATAGAGCATAGTTCAGAGTTCATAGTTCATAGTGCATAGTTATGATTAGCTCTGTGCACGACGATTTGAATTGTAAATCGGTTTTTGTAGATGATTCACAGACTACATACGGACATACTACCACCGGCATTGTTCACCTATCCTTTCTGTTATGAGCCTCATCCCTTGTGTCTGCAGGCAAAAGAGAAGGTGGTGGAATATATAGAAGGACATCAGGAGATACACCAAGATGCACAGACGGGAAAGATGTTTGGCATCTTGGTGGTTTCTCCTGAAGATACACCCGTTACCCCCGACAATCTTTTCTTCCTCGCAGCTTATTCCGGACTGTTGGCAGGCAGAAACGACTGGGAGTGGTTTGTGCCTCCTGTCTTTGATGCCCAACAGACAGATGGTTATTTCAAGACTCACGAACGGGAGATCACCGTTATCAACAAAAAGATTGAAGATATTGAGCATGCTGCCGATTACCGCTCGTGTCGGAAAGATTTTCTAAATAGTGAACAACAGATGCGTCAGTTGATCGATGACTATAAGAAAAAGATGACTGTCGCTAAGATGAACCGTGACATGCTGAGGATATCCCGTAACCTTTCTCCTGAAGAACATGCCGAGCTCGTCCGCGAAAGTCAGTTTATGAAGGCAGAGCTCCATCGACTGAAGAAAAAGCAAGAGGAACTGATCAAAGACAAGAGGGAAAAATACGAGCGATATAATCTTCAGATAGAAGCGTTAAAAGCACAGCGCAAACAACTATCCGACCAGTTACAACATTGGTTGTTCGCCCAATATCATCTCCTGAACGCCAAAGGAGAGGAGAAAGACCTGATAGAGATTTTCGATGAGTATAAAGGAGAGTTGCCTCCGGGAGGGGCAGGTGACTGTTGTGCGCCGAAGTTACTGCAATACGCCTATCAGCATCAGCTAAAACCACTTTGTATGATGGAGTTCTGGTATGGGAAATCGCCGAAGGCAGAAGTGAGGCATCATCTGCATCACTATCCATCCTGTCGTGGGAAATGCCTGCCAATCCTTACCTTTATGATGCAAGGACTTCAAGTGGAGCCCAACCCCATGGAGAACAAGTCCGTAGGCGAGATCAAAATCATTTATGAGGACGATTCACTGCTTGTCGTCAACAAACCTGCCGGCATGCTCAGTGTGCCAGGAAAGATTCAGGGACCCTCCGTGGAAACGTTCATAAGAGAATACCTCCATGACGACACGAACCCACTCATCGTTCACCGACTGGATATGGAGACCTCCGGGCTGATGTTGCTTGCCAAGACGAAATGGATACATCAAGAACTACAGAGACAGTTTGAGCAGCATCAGATTAAGAAAACCTATATCGCCATCCTCGACGGTAAACCTGCTGAGAAAAGGCATATCGTACTGCCGATCCGACCGAATATCGACGACCGACCACGGCAGATGGTTGACTATGAATATGGGAAGGAAGCCATAACGGATGTGGAGATTATTGAAGAGAAAGAGGGAAAGACACGCGTGGCTCTCCATCCACAAACCGGCCGTACGCATCAGTTGCGGGTACATTGCGCCCATAAAGAAGGACTTGACTGTCCAATCTCTGGAGATACCTTATACGGTAAGTCTGCCGACCGTCTGTATCTTCATGCATGGAAGATCACCTTCACACATCCTAAGACACAGGAAACGATGACCTTTGCCTCGGAGCCTGACTTTTAGTAAAGAATAAGGTTTTTGAAAAGACTACAGGAAAAACATCAGCATCACCTGAATAAGGATAACCCGAAGGAACATACCGAGGGGATAGACGGTAGCATAACTCACACTGGGCGTATCACTCGAGATCGTATCGTTGGCATATGTCAAAGCCATGGGGTTAGCCATCGATCCACAGAGGATTCCGCAGATTGTTCCATAGTCGTACTTCTTCAACTTCAATAGCAGGAAACCGATCAGCAAGACAGGAACGACGGTCAGCAGGAAACCGACCCCAATCCATACCAAGCCCTCGGGACGCATCACTGTCTCAAAGAAATGAACGCCACTGTCAAGTCCCAAACAAGCCAGATACAATGACAATCCGAGTTTACGTAACATCAGTGAAGCACTGCGCGTTGTATAGGTAATCAGATGGAAACGCGGTCCGAAAGCACCCACCAATATTCCAACGATAATCGGTCCGCCAGCAATACCTAATCGCACAGGAATACTCATTCCCGGTAGATGGATAGGGACAGCTCCTAAAATCAGTCCGAAGATGATGCCGATAAAGATTGCTGACAGATTAGGCTCGTTTAGACTCTCTACCCTATTACCGAACAATGCCTCCACATCAGCCACAGCCTTCGGTTCACCGACGATATGCAGACGGTCGCCATACTGCAGACGAAGGTTGGGAAGCGCCAGCAAGGTAAGGTCACCACGTGACACTCTGCTGACATTCACACGATGGGTGTGCCTCAGTTGCAGATCACCTAATGTCTTACCATTCAGCATCGGACGGGTGAGTACCACGATCCTGCTCTCCACCTTCGTATCAAGTGAGTTCCAATCGACCTCCTCCTTATTCCAGTCTTCTTCCAACCGTTTTCCAAAAAGCACCTCTAATACAGAAGCCTCATCCTGGGTGGCTACCACCATCAAACGGTCATTCAACTTCAACTGTGTAGCCGACTTAGGCACGATAACCTCACCGTTTCTCCACACACGTGAGATGATGAATTTCAGTTGCGTCATGATGGCCAACTGAGCCAATGTCTTACCATTGATAGCGGGATTGACTACCTCAAAACGGGCGATATATGTTTCTTTTTCGGTATTCTGATGCTTGACGATGAGATCCTCTGCACGTACAAACAGCTTCCGTAATACGAGAATAGCCAATATAACACCCACCACACCCAAAGGATAGGTGAGCGCACAACCTAATGCTGTGCCACTGGGAGAGATACCCAACTGCGAAAGTGTTTGTTGGGCTGCTCCCAAGGCAGGGGTATTCGTAGTAGCGCCACACAACAGTCCGGCCATATCCTGAAGACTGATACCCGTCAAAGGACATAAAACAAGTGCTAAGACTGAGCCTAAGAGGATGATCGCTACACTCCACATGTTCAACGATAAACCCTCATGAGCCAAAGAACCGAAGAATCCCGGTCCTACACTCAATCCCAAGACATAGACGAAAAGGATCAGTCCGAAGTTCTGTGCATAGTCCATCATCTCTGCATCCCCACGGACACCCAGATGACCGGCAAGGATACCGATAAAAAAGACAAAGGCAATTCCTAAGGAGACACCTAATATCTTCACCTTTCCAAGGGCTAGACCCACAGCACATATCAACGATAGTATCACTACCGTCTGTACTGCAGAAGGACTAAAAAACAAATTACTGATCCACTCCATCTATACCCTTTAAAAAGTTGAATAGTCGCTCCGACTCTCCAGCGTTACAGCATATTCAGATAATTCTCCACCGGTATGCCACGGTTCTTATCCACATTGCCTTTATTGGCATCGATCAACCGGTAGAGCGCATCAATAGCAGCAGAGGTACTCTCATCCAATGATTTCCCATTCAGGAAATGACCGATAAGGATGGCAGAGAACAAATCACCCGTTCCCGGGAAATGAACGGGAATCTCAGTATATGGCATAAGGAAATACTCCTCCGTAACATGGTTATACCCCACCACGGATGTCTGTCCGTCAACGAGTACACTGGTGATCAATGCCGACAGGGTTCCCATCGCACGCAATTTCTCTATCAGTTCTTTCGCCTCCTGGAAAGTGATGCCCTCTTTCTTATAAGGGGAATCCGTCAGATAGGCAGCCTCTGTATAATTGGGGAATATCAGATGAGCCACCGATATCATCTCACGCATGCACTCCACACGGTCTTCCGTAACACCATTATATAGTTTTCCCTCATCACCCATGATCGGATCGACAAAGATCTGCGTACCACAGGCGGCTTGCTCACGGCAATAGTCAGCAACCATCCTTGCCTGACGGGCAGAACAGATAAAACCGGTGGCTATCGCATCGAAACGGAAACCTAACTCTTTCCATACAGGGAAGACACCCTGGATATAGTCAGTGGTCTCCAAGATATTAAACTTCCCATAGTCTAACGTATTACTCACCAGAGCTGTCGGCATGTTGTACACAGGATAACCCATATACGACAAGACGGGGAGCATGGCGGCTGTAGCCACCTTCCCATATCCGGCCAAGTCGTTGATTAACAATATCTGCTTTTTTACCATATCGGTTGCAAAGGTACAACATAAAATTAATAATTGATAATTAATAATTAATAATTAAGAGTTTTTACTATGAAATTTGGTGCTATAGTAAAATAACATTACCTTTGCAGTCAAATAAAATTGTAACTACTTATAAAATGAAAGATATCTGTTGCATCGGTCATATCACATTAGACAAGATCATTACGCCTAAGAAAACAACATATATGAACGGCGGTACGTCGTTCTATTTCGCTTATGCCATCAACCAACTTCCACAGAAGGTTTCTTTCCAGTTGGTTACCTCCACATCCGAGGAAGATGCATGCGCCGTCAAGAGAATGCAGAAAAGAGGCATCGATGCCATCAACCATATCAGCAGTCATACCGTCATCTTCGAAAACAAATACGGTGAGGATATGAACAACCGTACACAACGTGTGCTCGATAAGGCAGAGCCTTTCACCATCGAGAAGGTGAAAGACGTGGATGCAAAGGTGTATCACTTAGGAACCCTGTTAAGTGACGATTTCCCCAACGAGGTGGTGGAATATCTTGCCGGAAAAGGAAAGATCTCCATCGATGTGCAAGGCTATCTCCGTGAGGTTCGCAACAAGGTGGTTTACCCTATCGACTGGAAGGATAAGTTGAGAATCCTCCAATGTACTGATATCCTAAAAGTGAATGAGCACGAGATGGAAGTCGTTTCCGGACTGAAAGATCCCCGCGAGGCAGCCAAGCGTCTGGCATCATGGGGTGTCCGCGAGGTGATCATCACGCTTGGGAGTTATGGATCGCTGATCTACGCCGGGGATAAGTTCTACGAGATTCCTGCCTACACACCGAAACAGGTGGTGGATGCCACTGGCTGCGGGGACACTTATTCCGCAGGATACCTGTACACCCGTGCTTTAGGTGCTGACTATGAAGAGGCAGGGCGCTTTGCAGCTGCCATGTGTACCCTTAAGTTGGAGCATCATGGTGCCTTCGAAAGAACGATAGAAGACGTTTATAAAATTATCAAATAGCCATTGTCCAACACATCACCTATACAATACTTAATTCAACAACGGCTGTTGCTGGAATTGGAGTATGCGACCGAGAAAGAGACTTTTCGGCTACAGACGGAATCGGTCGGATTGGAGCGTAAGATCAAACGTGGTGATGCGTGGTGGCCCCTGCGTATCGGCAGAAACTACTATAATAGTCTGAATCAGTTGTGCATCGAGGTGTACCGACTGAAAGATGATGATGTGGAGCATAATTTTGAGTATGGCAAACCGGTTATCTTCTTCACCTGCAACAACGGACAACTCTCCTATCCATCCTTCGGCGTGAGAAGCGGCAGCTACAGTGTTTCGTATGTTGATGGTGACCGTATGGTCATCGCCCTGCCCGACAGTATTCGGATAACCGATCTGCAGAACACTGCCGATCTGGGCATCCAACTGTTTTTCGATGAGACCAGCTACAAGACGATGTTCGACGCCCTCGACAGGGTGATACATGCCAAGAACAACCGACTGGGTTATCTGCGTGACCTCTTCTATAGTCGACGCTCTCCCGAACATTTCACCTTCCGTCCGATGACCTTTCCTTATCTGAATAAAACGCAGGAGGAGGCTGTCAACAAGGTGCTTACCGCCAAGGATGTGATGATTGTTCATGGTCCTCCGGGAACTGGCAAGACGACCACCCTTGTGGAGGCTATCTATGAGACCCTGATGCGTGAGAACCAGGTGCTGGTATGCGCCCAGAGTAATATGGCAGTTGACTGGATCTCCGAAAAGCTAGTCGATCGGGGAGTCAATGTCCTGCGTATCGGTAATCCGAGTCGTGTCAACGACAAGATGCTGTCGTTCACGTATGAACGTCGTTTTGAGTCACATCCCGACTACCCCTCTCTCTGGGCCATCCGTAAGGCGATACGGGAAGTGAGAGACCACCGCAAACGGGGAGACGAAAAATACCACCAGAAGATTGAACGGTTGAAGGCACGTGCTACCGAGATTGAGATACGTATCAATGCCGAGTTGTTCGGCGAAGCACGGGTGATTGCTTGCACACTGGTGGGCAGTGCCAACCGACTGTTACAAGGCATGAAGTTCGGTACACTGTTCATCGACGAAGCTGCGCAAGCCCTTGAGGCAGCCTGCTGGATTCCGATAAGGAAAGTCACTCGGGTGATCCTTGCCGGTGACCACTGTCAGTTGCCTCCCACCATCATGAGTCTGGCAGCTTTGAAGGGAGGACTCGACAAAACACTCATGGAACGTATCGTGGAGAATCATCCCGATGCGGTTTCCCTTCTGAAGGTACAGTATCGCATGAACGAGGAAATCATGCGTTTCTCCAGTGACTATTTCTACCATGGACAGGTGGAGTGTGCTCCTGAGGTGAAATACAGAGGTATTCTCGACCTCGACACGCCCATCGTATGGCTTAACCCCGAAGAGCTCACTGATCAACCCACGGCTGCAGTACGTGAGGAATTCGTGGGCGCTACCTTCGGGCGTATCAACAAGACAGAGGCACGAATCACGCTCATCGCCTTGCAAAGTTATTTCGAGAAGATCGGAAAACAACGGATCCTTGATGAACATATTGATGTGGGAATCATCTCCCCTTACCGTGCACAGGTACAGTATATCCGTCAGCTCATCAAGAAAAAGGAGTTTTTCAAACCCTACCGCCATCTGATAACCGTCAATACCGTTGACGGCTTTCAGGGACAGGAGCGTGATATCATCGTTATCTCCATGGTACGCTCCAATGAGGAAGGACAGATAGGATTCCTCCGTGACCTGCGAAGGATGAACGTGGCGATTACACGGGCACGCATGAAACTCATCATCCTCGGTGACACCCAAACCCTCACCCGTCACCCCTTCTATAAACGACTATGTGATTACATCAGAACTATTAACTAACCAAATAACGAATGATATGAAAAAAACAGTGCTTACAATGATTTGCGTCAGTCTTGCAATGACCATTTCAGCTCAGAACGCAAAAGGACAGTTTTCCATCAAGCCCATGGCAGGTATGAACCTCTCCTACTACGGCAGTCCTACCTATGATGTTTACAAAAATAAGTTCGGCATGATCGGAGGTGCAGAGGTGGAATACGGTGTATCCTCCATACTCGGCATTTCCGCGGGCATGCTCTATTCCCAGCAAGGAGCGAAGGTTGAGGGAAGCCTCTCACTGTTCGGAGAAGATGAGAATGGCGAAAAGGTATATAGTGAAACCGTCATGAAGGGAAAGTTGAAAACATCCTACCTCAACGTCCCGATAATGGTAAACGTATATATTCCCGCCGTCAAGGGACTATCTTTCAGAGCAGGTTTGCAAATGGGTTTCCTGGTTAACGACAAAATGACCATGCTGATGGGCAATTATACTGCTCGGGGATTTCTTGAGGGTGATGTTACCGAAGTCATGTTTGCTGAGTCTATACCCCAAGATACACCGTCTTTCATCCAGTATACCCAACCGAACATCTGTCATTCCTTCGACTTCGGTATCCCTGTTGGCATCTCTTACGAGCTCTTCAATATCTCCCTGAATGTCGGGTATTATATGGGGTTGACGAAGATAGACAAGACAGAGGATCCCGACAATGCCCGCAACCGTTGTCTGAGTGTGACACTCGGCTACCGCTTCAAACTGTAAAATATTTATCTATTTTAATTATTTTCATTATGAGAAAATTATTATTTATTATAGCACTTTTCGCATGTACGTCGATCAATACCTTCGCTTTTGAGAGAAATGAGTCTTTGTCTGTCAATGAAAAAGAGACACACTTCCCTATCTCGAAGGACTCTCTGCCTGATAACCATTATGTATCACTTCTGTTAGGATTGGGTCCTATTGTCAGCCTTAACAACAATAGCAATATTGAATTCGAGACCTTCAAATCCTGGGAATTTACGTTTGGCTTGGCATACAATTACCGTCCGAATAAAGCACTTCAGACCTATAGCGCAGGACTGGCTTGCACTTGGCGACACTTCTCTCCGTCTCCCAAAGGAATGTTGGTAAAAGACGATAGTGGACTGATCCATCTGGATAATTTCCCTGCCGGTGTTGATCATGCTCATTCCGGTCTTTCCATTTTCAGTGTGTCTATCCCACTCATGTTCACCCAGGATTTCGGAAAGAAGAGTCATGTCAGCCTATCTTTAGGCCCGGTCGTTAATATCAACGCTGCCTCTCTTGAAAATAATTACAATATCGGGGACAATCATTATGACATTACCACCGACCATATCGGATGCCGTCCAATTACGGTTGACCTCATGGGTATCCTAACTGTTTACGGGGTTGGTATATACTGCAAATATTCTCCGATGAGCCTGATGAAGAGTAAAACCGGTTTGGATTTCAAGACCCTTTCCATCGGCCTGTGTCTTTAATAGCAGGAGGGGACAGGAACCCGAAAGCTAGCTCTCAGGAATCACCAGATGGAAAGAATATTTCCGTCGGTGGTTCCTGTCCCCCCTGCCACATGTATGTACATCATAACCGCAACGCGGTTACCGCTCAATAGCCGTGGGTCGGAACGACCTACGGACAAGGTGTTGTAACAATCATCCAACCCTGGAAGGGTTGCCCATCAGATACATGGGGCACGCCTCCAGCGTGCATATTTGTCGTTTCCACATTCTCCGCAGGTCGTGACCTGCGGCTACTGAGCGTTGACGCTTTCAGCGTCATATGTCAAATGCAATATCATTACCAATTTTAAAGGTAATAATATAACCTGTTCATTACAACAGGCAATTTTTATAATTGTGATAGATATTTCCAATAAAGACTTACACTTTAAAGGGTAATTCAATAAAAAAGTATCGATTTTGTATTTTTTAATGATTTTTTCTTTAAAAATATTTGTATGTTTGAATTTTTTTTATAATTTTGCAAGCGAATATACAATCTATGCTGGACAAAAGGGTTAATACATAGAATTGATTTATCATCGTTTCATAATATAATTATACTTTTGGGGTGAAATCAGACGAGAGTCTCGTTTCACCTTTTTATATCCCCAAAGTAAACGAAATTATCATTTAGCTGATGGTTTTTCATGATCATTATCCTCGTCATGCTCATCCAGTCTTCCACTCCACAAGTATTTCTTTGTCTCACTGACAATGACTCCACTGAGGAACAACAGTGAGAGCAGGTTAGGAATAGCCATGAGAGCATTCATACAGTCGGCGATGTTCCATACGATATCCAGACTGACGACACTGCCGATGAACAAAGCTATGATGAACAGGATACGGTAAACCGTGTGCTTGGCTCCCAGATACTCTGCCGCACGCTCACCGTAATAACTCCATCCGAGGATCGTAGAAAAGGCAAAGGTGAGGATTCCCACGGTAAGCAACGGTGCACCTATATAGGGAATCTTACTGAAAGCCATCTTCGTAAGGACAGCCCCATTACTATAGTCGATATCCGGGAAGGCGAGGATGCTGCTCACGATGACGATACCTGTAAGGGCACAGATGATGACAGTATCCCAGAAAGTGCCGGAGGCGGATACCAAGGCCTGGCGCACAGGGTTACGTGTCTGGGCAGCTGCTGCCACGATAGGAGCAGAGCCTAATCCTGACTCATTGGAGAACAAACCTCGGGCAATACCGAAACGGGCAGCCATCATCACCGATGTGCCGACAAATCCGCCACCGGCTGCCTCAGGCGTAAACGCCGCCTCGCAGATCAGTTGAATGGCCGGCCATACGTAATGGCTGTTCATGATTAGGATGACGATACATCCTACAACATAGAACACGGCCATGAAAGGTACGAGCATGGTACATACACGGGCAATACTCTTCACACCCCCGATGATCACTGCCCCGGCTAAGAGACACACGACGAAGCCGGTGAGATAGGGAGAGATGCCGTATGTCTCATTCGTCAACGTAGCAATGGCATTGGCCTGTACGGTATTGCCGATGCCAAAGGCCGCAATGGCCGTAAACAAAGCAAACAATATTGCCATCCATTTCCATCCGAGTCCGCGTTCCAAGGCATACATCGGACCACCCAGCATACTGCCGTCAGGTCGTTTCACACGATATTTGATAGCCAGCAACCCTTCTGCATACTTCGTGGAGATACCGAAGACACCCGTCAGCCAACACCACAATACTGCTCCCGGCCCCCCCAAGGCCACCGCCGTTGCCACGCCGACAATATTTCCCGTTCCGATGGTAGCTGCCAAGGCTGTTGCCAAAGCGCCGAACTGACTCACATCACCCTTGGCACCTTCATCACGTTTGAACGACAGTTTGATAGCCGTGAAGATCTTTCGTTGTGGAAAACGAAGACGGACAGTCAGGTAGATATGGGTTCCTAACAGTAGGATGATCATTGGCCATCCCCAGAGGAAGCCACTGATATCAGAAAGTATCTGGTTCATAATTTTACCTTAATTAAAAAGGCAAAGATACGGAAAAGTGAGGGAAAAGCAAAAGAAAAACGTGTTTTCTTTTCATTTCCTGTCGAGAGTAACGTCTATTAAGCTAAATTGTAAAAAAATTGCAGGATTAAAAAATATTATTTACTTTTGTATCATGAAATATTTATGGATGCTGTTAGTAGTAGGATGCTTGATTAGTTGTGGCACACAGAAAGGAGGAGTGACGGTTGTTGCCAGTCATTCCAGAGAGGCGTTGACACCCGGTGAGCCCCATCTGTTATTGCTCACAGGAGTGATTGCTTATGACTCACTGACAGCCACTTACGACATGATTATTTCCAGTCAGGAGTATGTTGATGGTTATGTGAACATCGATGAGGACAGTGGTGATCTTTCCGGCTTACACTATGTACAACTGTCTGCAGACAATACCGTCTTAAGCAGTCATGCCATCGATGATCCTCTGCGACGGGATATGGAATATTTAGGAGAAAAGGGGTATGAGCATAAGGTGATTGTCTTGCCACATGCAGACTTTTTCTTTCGCGTACAAATGAATACTGGTGTGCGGTTTGTGGAATTCCGCTATGGACAGAAGTTGATTAAACGATTAAGTATAATATATTAAGATGAAGAGAGCATATCTTGTTTTTCTACTGTTGTTGGCAACGATTATCGGTCGTGCCCAATCCCCATATCACCTTGACACCCTTCATTACGCAGGTGACAGCAAATATTTTGTTGATATTGTTTATCTGGGTGACGGATTCAAAGAAGATGAATTGGATAGTTTCGTGGAATTCGTAACAGCGCAAAACGACCAATTCTTCGACAAAGCGCCTTGGCGGAACTACAAGTCGATGTTCAATGTCTTCTATGTAAAGACTGCCTCTAATGAGAGTGGGGCCGGCATGACTCCCGATGAGCCTATCGACAATATCTTCGGTGTCTGTTTCGGCACATCAGGTGTCGACCGTATGCCATGGCCTACTAAATGGAATAAGGTTTATGAAGTGCTCCGTGCGGTGAAACCCGATTACGACATGGTCCCCATCGTGGTGAATTCACAGAAATACGGTGGCGGCGGCGGCGGAAAGTTTATCTGTTTCAGTATGGAAAAGAATTCCATTGAGGTATTACGTCATGAGTCAGGACACTCATTAGGCGGTCTTGCCGATGAATACTGGTATAAAGGAAGGGAGGCTGCTAACATGACCCAACAGATAGATCCCGTGAAATGGAATCGATGGATGAACA
The DNA here is from genome assembly GCA_017550455.1 of Prevotella sp. Classification (GTDB taxonomy): domain Bacteria; phylum Bacteroidota; class Bacteroidia; order Bacteroidales; family Bacteroidaceae; genus Prevotella. The sequence goes on along the minus strand of JAFZPF010000041.1, from coordinate 3,681 downwards.
TAAACGGTGTTGGTACCTATCGACACAGCGACAACGAAGAGGAAGAGGGTTATTCGTGGTATCGTCCTCATCAGAATTGTCTGATGCGCTATCTGAACCGTGAATATTGTTATGTATGCCGTGAAGCATTGATAGAAAATATACATGCAAACTCCAAGAACGTGCTCTCGTATGCCCCTACTGATCAGGCGGTGAACTTAGATGACGATGTGACTTTTTCTCTGAATCTGCTGAAGCCTGATCCCAACACGTTGAGGGTGGATTGGTTCATGGATGAAAAGACTGTGGCTCACAACCAGGAGAGTTATGTATTAAAGAAAGAAAACGTTGATGCAGGCTCTCATCAGTTGATGGTTCTCGTAGAAGATACCACGTTGATGGTCCGCAAATCAGGACATACAACGCTCCATTCCACCTCCATCAAATGGGATGTGACAGTCGAAGCTTCTACCGGCATCGAGACGCTCACGGTCTCCAGCAATGATTATCGTGTAGGGCCTTTGCCATTTGACACCTCACTCGACTTTTCCAACAAACAACCACAGCAGCAGGAGACTCGCATGGTATTGTTGGATAAAATGGGAAAAATCGTTGTAAGTGCAACCTTCCAGGATGATAGCCTTTGTAGTCTTTCCACCGCCCATTTACCACAGGGTGTGTATATCCTCTGTGTATATCAGAAGGGAAAACTGATATACAAGCGGAAAGTCAGTAAGTGATAAGATTCTGAATTTAACTGCGATGATTTTTTGCTTTTCTGTCATTTATTCGTACCTTTGCACCCAAATTGAATGAAAGAGAAAGATGAATATAGAATTTGAACTGACGAAAGCCGTTATTGAGGCGATAGAAGCACTGTACGGACAGAAAGTTAATGAACAGATGGTACAGTTGCAGAAGACGAAGAGTGGTTTTGAGGGAAACCTCACACTGGTAGTGTTCCCCTTCCTGAAGATTTCCAGAAAGAAACCGGAGGATACAGCCCAGGAGATCGGTGCTTGGATCAAAGAACACTGCAGTATCATCGCCGACTATAACGTGGTGAAGGGATTCCTAAACTTGGTCATCGCCCCCTCTGCATGGATCGCATTGCTTAACGATATCCACACCCAGGAGCACTTCGGCGAGAAGGAAGCTAACGAGCAGTCGCCACTGGTGATGATCGAATATTCATCGCCCAACACGAACAAACCCCTACACTTAGGACATGTACGTAATAACCTGCTGGGATGGAGCCTAGCACAGATCATGGCAGCCAACGGTAATAAGGTGGTGAAGACCAATATCGTGAACGACCGCGGTATCCATATCTGTAAGTCGATGCTTGCCTGGTTGAAATGGGGCGACGGCGTCACACCCGAGACAGCCGGTAAGAAAGGCGATCATCTGATCGGTGATTTCTATGTGGCTTTCGACAAACACTACCGTGAGGAGGTGAAAGCACTGCAGGCACAGTATCTGGCAGAAGGTCTCGATGAGGAGGCTGCCGAGAAGAAAGCCAAGGACGAGGCACCTCTGATCAAGGAAGCTCACGAGATGTTGGTGAAGTGGGAGCAGAACGATCCTGAGGTAAGAGCACTCTGGAAGAAGATGAACGACTGGGTTTATGCCGGTTTTGACGAGACATACAAAGCCCTGGGCGTTGGCTTCGACAAGATATACTATGAGAGTGAGACATATCTCCGCGGCAAGGCAAAGGTAGAGGAAGGTCTTGCCAAAGGACTCTTCGAGCGTCATGAGGACAACTCCGTATGGGCTGACCTTACCAACGAGGGACTCGACCAGAAACTGCTTTTGCGGTCAGACGGCACAAGTGTTTATATGACACAGGATATCGGTACAGCTGAGATGCGCTTCAACGACTATTCCATCGACAAGATGATCTATGTGGTGGGTAACGAACAGAACTATCACTTCCAGGTGCTCTCTATCCTGCTTGACCGACTGGGATTCAAGTGGGGTAAAGAACTGGTGCATTTCTCTTACGGTATGGTAGAACTGCCGAACGGAAAGATGAAAAGTCGTGAGGGTACTGTCGTGGATGCCGACGATCTCATCGCCCTGATGATTGCCGATGCCCGTAGAACAGCCGACGAGGCAGGGAAGAATGCTGACCTTACCGAAGAGGAGAAACAGGAGATTGCCCGTATCGTCGGTATGGGTGCCCTGAAATACTTCATCCTGAAGGTGGATGCCCGTAAGAACATGCTGTTCAACCCCGAGGAGAGTATCGACTTCAACGGTAATACAGGTCCTTTCATTCAATATACCCATGCTCGTATCAAGAGTATCATGCGCAAGGCGGCCGACCAGGGTATCGTCATACCCGACAAACTGGATGAGAACACCGCTGTGGTGAATGCGAAAGAGATCGACCTGATACAGAAGATGAATGCTTACGGAGCTGCGGTAGAGCAGGCTGGCAAGGATTATTCTCCCAGCGGCATCGCCAACTATTGCTATGAACTGACGAAAGAGTTCAACCAGTGGTATCACGACTTCAGCGTGCTGAATGCTGAGGATGAGCAGGTGAAGATCACCCGACTGGTCATGGCTAAGAACGTAGCTAAGATCATTAAGCAGGGTATGGCCCTCTTAGGTATTGAAGTGCCTGAAAGAATGTAATTTAGTGTATAGTGTATAGTGCATAGTTATGATTACCTCAACATCTCAAGCTGTAAGCTATACACTTTAAACTTTAAACATTAAACTTTACACTTTAAACTTTAAGCTATGAGCTCTGAACTCCTCAACCCTCCTGACAACCGTCATGACACGGTCCTGCCGCTGCCTTTAGAGGTAACGGCAGATGCCTGGGCAGTGGATGCCGGATGCTCCGGCAATCCCGGTCCGATGGAATACCAGTGCATCGACTTAGCTACCGGTGCACAGGTGTTTCATTTCGGTCCGCTGAAGGGTACGAACAACATCGGGGAGTTCTTAGCCATCGTCCATGCCCTTGCACTCTGCTGGCAGCAAGGACTCTACGACAAGACGATCTACAGCGACTCCTACAATGCTATCCTGTGGGTGAACAAACGCAAATGCAAGACCAAACTGGAGCGCACACCAGAAACAGAAAAACTCTACCAGATCATTGCACGGGCAGAGCAATGGCTGAACACCCACAACTTCCGTAATCCCATCATCAAATGGGAGACATGCAAGTGGGGAGAAATACCCGCCGACTTCGGCAGGAAATAACACACGGTCATTTGGAGGTATCGAGAAAATGATATATCTTTGCCGAAAACAAATGGAGCCGATGATAAACAACGGAGACAACAGAAAAGAAAAACGGATCATTTCAGAACCGACCCCGGTTGATCTTTCCAGTATATGTTGGTAAAAATTGTTCACATGGTATTAAAGATATTATAGACGCATTTCATAGAAAACCGAAATAAACAATAATCTATTATGAGAAAGGAAATTGTGTTTATAAATATATTAGCGTTTTGTGTGATGGGTATTTTTATTACTAGCTGTATCCGCAAAAGAGATCATATATATCATTTTACACATCAAGACAGTCTGTATTTTAATGCTTACGACACATTATGTTACTATAAGTTTAGGACGAATCAAGGTGTTGATTCTCTGAGAATCAACAGAAAGGTATGTTTTGATAATTACAAAAAATGGTATTTTGACATTTGTCCCTCAGAGGGCACGTTCGAT
>JAFZPF010000294.1 GCA_017550455.1 Prevotella sp. | reverse complement strand
GGTGATGTTCATAGGTTATTCGCAAAATTAGATTCGTTTTTAAAATAAGAAGGTTATCATTTTTTAGTTGGTTATAGTTAGTTCTAAAGTCTTTTTGTCATACAGACAATTGGAAAAGCGGACGCGAGAAGCGCCCGCTTTTTTCATCAATCATAGAAGGGTATACGATTAAATTATAATAATTTGTATGTTTTCACGAATGTTTTTCAGAAAATAATCGTACCTTTGTCAGTGGAACAATCATGATATACTAATTTACTATATGGATAATAAGAAATACTTTTTTGCCGTTGACCTGGGAGCTACCAGCGGACGCACTATTTTAGGTACGTTGACCGATGGTATGTTGGAGCAGGAGGAACTGACACGTTTCCCCAATAACCTCATTGAGACAGGTGGACATTTCTATTGGGATATCTATGCCTTGTACTTCGAGATGATACGCGGTCTGAAAGAAGTGGCGCGTCGCGGCATTACACTAACCTCTATCGGTATCGACACCTGGGGTGTTGACTTTGTCTTCATCGGTGAGGACAATGCTATTCTCCGTAATCCGATGGCTTACCGTGATCCCCATACCTTCGGTAAGATGGAAGAATATTTAGAGAAGGTTGTCAGTCGGCGTGAGGTGTATGACATCACTGGAATACAGTTCATGAACTTCAACTCGATATTCCAGTTGTATGCTATGCAACAGGCAGGAAACGTAGCCTTTCAGCATTGCAGGAAGATTCTTTTTATGCCGGATGCCTTGTCGTGGATGCTCACCGGTGAGGAAGTATGCGAATATACCATTGCCTCAACCTCAGAGATGCTTGACCCGAGGACAGGTGATCTTTCAGAGAAATTGATCGAGAGTGTCGGTCTGACCCGTGAGCATTTCGGTCGGATGGTGCAGCCGGGAACACAGATCGGTGTGTTGACCGAAGAAGTACAGAAGATTACCGGCTTAGGTGCGGTACCCGTTATTGCTGTCGCCGGTCATGATACAGGTTCTGCCGTAGCTGCCGTTCCTGCTAAGAATGAGCAGTTCGCCTACCTGAGCAGCGGCACGTGGAGTCTGATGGGTATCGAGACGAAGCAGGCTATTATCAACGATCGCAGTTATGATTTGAACTTCACCAATGAGGGAGGCGTAGAGGGGACTACCCGTTTCTTGAAGAACATCTGTGGCATGTGGCTTTATGAGCGTTGCCGTAAAGAGTGGCCTGAAGAGGTTCGCCAGTTGAGTCATCCTGAGCTGCAGGGTTCTGCTATGCAGGTGGAGCCTTTCCGTAGCATCATCAATCCGGATGATGACCTGTTTGCCAATCCACCGTCCATGATAGAGGCGATACAGGATTATTGTCGCCAGACAGGGCAGTCCGTACCCGAGAAACCCTCTGAGATCTGCCGTTGTATCTTCGACTCCCTGGCACTGCGTTATCGTCAGGTGTTCCAGTGGCTGAAGGAGTTTGCCGACTTCGATCTTCATGTGCTGCATATTATCGGTGGCGGTTCTTTGAACAAATATCTGAATCAGTTCACGGCCGATGCACTGGGTGTTGAGGTACTGGCAGGTCCGCAGGAGTGTACCGCCATCGGTAATATCATGATGCAGGCGAAAGCTGCCGGACTGGTAGATGATATATGGCAGATGCGCAGTATCATCGCTCATTCAGTGAAGATGGTTCGTTATGAGCCATCGGCCAATGCTTCCATGTGGAGTGAGGGCTATCAGAAATACATAGAAATCATTAACAAAAAAGGATAAGACATGAAACCATTAGTAGAAACCAAAGCAAGAGTAGGTGTGTTCTCCATCGCGTTGGGAGCCTATCTACCACAGTTCCCACAACTCGTTCCTGAGTTTGAGGCTCAGTACGAAGCATTTAAAAAGACATTGCCCGATACGATCGAGATTATCGACGGTGGTATGGTAACCACGAAGGAACAGTCTATGGAGGCCGGTGATAAGTTCCGTGCGGCCGATGTGGATCTTGTCATCTTGCAGATGCTTACCTATTGTACCTCTTATAATATGTTGCCAGCAGTGCGCGACCTCGATGTTCCGGTAGTGATCGTGAACGTGCAGAAGAAACTGGCTCCCGATTATGAAAAGACGGACATTCCTATTTGGCTGGGCGAACTCTATGCCTGTGGTGCCATCGGTGAGATGGTAGCCGACCTCAACCGTGCCGGCAAGCGTTCGGCCGTGATTACGGGTGTCGTGGAAGGTGGCGATCCTCAAGTACAGGCAGAGATCGAAGACTGGTGCCGCGCTGCTCAGGTACGTCGTCGTTTCCGTGATACGAACATCGCACAGATCGGTCGCCCGTATCCTGGTATGATGGACCTTTATATCGATGAGACTAACCTCTATCACCGTATGTTTGTCTATACCAAACAGTTCGACTGGGAGCAGATGTGGGCTATCGCTGATGATATCAATGATGAGGATGCTATCCGTGCCAAGGCACAGGATATCCTCGACACCTTCGATATTGAAGGTGGTGGCACTATTGAGAAGGTGTGGGATATGGCTCGTTATGTAGTAGCCTTCGAGCAGTGGGTAAAGGATGAGAAGTTAGGAATGATTGCATCTCACTATGCAGGCTTCGCCCAGGGTGTTGCTGGAAAACTTGATTCGATGCTGATTCCGGCCTTCTCTATGTTGATCAAGCAGCACACCGCCTGCGCCGTAGAGGGCGATATGAAGGTGGCTATGGCTATGAGTATCCTGAAGACAATCTCCGGTACAGGCACACTGGCAGAGATGTACTCTATCGACTTCCCGAAGGATATCTGTATTATCGGTCACTCCGGTTCTGGCGACTTTGACATTTCTCAGGCTCATAAGCCCACTATGAAGATCGTGCCTGTGTTCCATGGCAAGACTGGTGGCGGTTATCTTACACAGTTCTATCCTCCTACGGGCGATGTGACTTATCTGGCTATCACACAGGACAAAAACGGCGTGTTTAAGTTCGTCGTAGCCGAGGGTGTTAACGAGGAAGGTCCTATCTTTATGTTTGGTGATACCAACATGCGCACGAAGTTCTCGCTCCCATGCCGAGAATTTGTGAACAAGTGGAGTGAGGCCGGTCCTACCCATCACATGGCTGCTGCCGTAGGTCGTCATATCGACACCATCCTCAAGGTGGCCAAGATATTCAATATTGAGTGTGACGTAGTGTGCAGATAAATTCGAATCATAATAACGATATAACTATGGCAAATAGTGGAAGTCTGAAGAGCACGATAGCCGTGTCTCTTACAAATTATTTGGATGCCGGTGCTATCGTGGCGGGAGCCAGTGGATTGACATTGTGGCAGAACTACCTCGGATTGTCAGAGGTGCATCTTGGATGGCTGAACTTTATCAGTGCTAACTGTCTTGGTGCCGCCGTAGGTGCTATTATCGGCGGTTTCTTAGCAGACAAGTATGGTCGTAAGTTTATCTTCACGTATAACTTGCTGGTATATATGACGGGTGTATTGCTCATCATGCTGAGTGTCAACTTCCCCATGCTGTTATGTGGATTCCTCGTAACGGGAATCTCCGTGGGTGTGGGAGTACCAGCTTCATGGACGTATATCTCAGAGAGTTCAGAGAATAACAACCGTGGACGAAATATCTGTATCTCACAGATGTCATGGGGTATCGGCCCGATGGTAATCCTCTTGTTGGGAATGCTTTTTGCTCCCGGCGGCTATCTCTTTGGATGGGTAGAGTCGGTTGCCAGTCTGTTCGGTTCTAACCTGCCTGAGCATGTCGTCAATGTGTTCAGCTCACGTATCGTGTTCTTCTCCCTGTTTGTTGTTGCCTTCATCGCCTGGAACCTGCAGCGTCAACTGCAAGAGAGTACTGAATTTAAGGCTGATGAGCCAAAGGCTTCTCTGACTGAGAATATCAAGGTGCTGTTCAAGAACAATATTGCTGTGAAGACCGTTTGTTTCCTGGCTACTATCTACCTTACATGGAATTTGGTAGCATCAGTGATGGGATTCTTCCAGCCGCATATCTACGAGACAGCTGGTGGCGTTACCAACGAGCAGGCAAACTGGATGAACTTTATCCAGTGGGCCATCATTGTCAGTGTAACGTTCTGCACCTCAAAGATTATCGATAAGACATCACATAAGGGCATTTATATATTCGGTCTGGTGGCTGCGCTCTTAGCTTGGTTTGTCATCGTGACAATCGGTGTGAACGGTAAAGTTGGTTTGTGGGCTTTCGCCATCCTTTGGGGTATCCAGGGTGGAGCCTCTCCTCAGATTTTCTATGCCCTGTGGGGTTCAGAGTTGTTCCCGGCTAAGTTCCGTGCCGGTGCCCAAGGACTGATGTTCTTCATTGTTCGTGGTTTATCAGCCCTGTGGGGACTCGTCTTCACCTATATCTATGGAGAAAATGGAGAAGGCTTTACCATTGCGGCCTACTGTATGATAGCACTGTTGCTGATCTCTCTGATCGTGGGTGTTATCTTTGCACCCAAGACTCGTGGACGTTCTCTTGAGGCTATTACCAAGGAGCGTTACGGAGATAACTATTAAACGGTAACGGTCACGATAACGGGAACGGGAATAGACACAGGTGAGGCCTGATGTGTAGTTTCCGTTCCCTTTTAAATACCCCAAACAGATGTTAGGAACCATTGTCAATACCTGTTGTATTATCATTGGCAGCGTGGCTGGCAGTGTGCTGCATGCGAAAATCAGCAAACGACTGCAGACGGCCCTGTATAATGCCTTAGGCTTGGTTACGTTGGCGCTCGGTGCAAGGATGTGTGTCACCAATCTCAATAAGAGCGAATATCCGGTGCTTTTCATCGTCAGCATTGCCTTAGGGGCTGTTATCGGTATGTGGATAGATATTGACGGAAGAATCAGCAGGTATGCGAATCGCCATAATGCCAGTCGTTTGGCACAAGGACTCACCACCTCTTGTCTTCTTTACTGTATCGGCACCCTCTCGATTGTTGGCCCTATCCTCAGTGCGGTGTATGGTGACAATACTTATTTATTTACGAATGCGACACTCGACCTGGTGTCATCGGCTATCTTCGCCGCTACCTATGGCATTGGTATGATATGGGGCGCACTCGTACTTTTCCTGTGGCAGGGAGGGATTTACCTTGTCGCTTATCTGCTGCACTCTGGCGATATCATCCCCGAGGCGCTAATGGTCGAGATATCTATCGTAGGTGGTTTGCTCTTGTTGTCATCCGGTCTTGCCATCCTGAACATCAAAGACTGTAAGACCATCAATATGCTGCCGGCATTGCTCATACCGGTCATCTTCTTCTTGCTCAAAGACTTAATATAGCCTCTGTAACTCAGTAGCTCTGTGTGAAAAGGCTATTAAATCTCCAGAATTCTCGAGAGAATTCCCGGCTAAAGGGTACCTTTGGCCGGGCTTTTAGTACCCTTTTACTCTCCGATTCTCTCGAAAATCGTGTCAGCCTCTTGACAGCCTTTGACAGCCTCCAATAGGTTGCAACCCCTTTATACATCAGGGTTTTGACAACCTTACAACCTTTTTTGCAAAAATTTTTAGTATAACAAAAAGCAGGGACAGGCACCATAGCTTTTTCGAAATCAGAATTAATAAAAGCAGTGTATGCCTCAAGAATATGATGATAATAAATTGTTTTCAATTATACAAATATGCGTTACGCAATTTTGTATAATTGTAACGCTGCTAATCATAACTCTACACTTTACACTCTCAGTTCTACACTCTACTTGCTCGCTCAGAGCATTCCGGACATAGCCCTTTCAACACGTAGTTGATGTTATGAAGGGTGAAACCGTCAGGAAGGTTCACTACCGGGACATGTATCTGTGTGAGACAGAAAGTGCGGTGACAGCGTGTGCAATAGAAATGCGTATGCTCATCATCGATATCCTCCCCACAGTCACAGTCGTCGGGACATATATTGTATTTCAGGGAGCCACTACCGTCATCCACGGCATGGATCAGTCCGTGGAGCAGGAAGAGTGTCAATGCCCTGGAGATCGTCGATTTGTCAACAGTGGGCAATAATCGCTCCAATTCTGGCAGTGACACCATCTCATCGCCGCGGCACAACTGTTGAAGAATCAGCAGTCGTGTGGCTGTCGGCTTGATCTGCCGATGTTCTAACTTATGTACAAAATACGCCTCGTCTTGCATCTCTTCTGTATGTATTTCTTTTAATAATACTTGCAATAAGTGAAGAATTTCATTACCTTTGCAAAAATACGATATTTAGGTTGAACAACAAAATATTTAATGTTTATTTGAAAATAGTCAGTATATGGAAGGATATAAAACAAAAGAGTACGGACAGCCGGTGAAACGCTACGTACAGACCATGGAACTGAAAGACAGTCCGGAGTTAATCAAACGCTATTGCGAGGCTCATGACAAGGAGCATGCATGGAAGGAGATCCTTGATGGAATACGTGAGGTGGGCATCCTTGAGATGGAGATTTATATCTTGGGTAACCGACTGGTGATGATCGTGGATGCACCACTCGACTTTGAGTGGGACAGTGCGATGAAGCGTTTAGCCACCTTGCCGCGTCAACAGGAGTGGGAGGAGTATGTGGCCACGTTCCAAGACTGCGATGCCTCTGCTTCTTCGGATGAGAAGTGGCAGATGATGTCAAGGATGTTTTATCTGTACTAAAAAGGGTACATCTAAGAATGATGAGCGTCTTTTTATATAATACATTTTTCTGAAGAAGTTAAGAAGTCAGAAGTTAAAGAAGTTAAGCCATATGCTATGAAGAAGTTAAGAAGTTAATGAAGTAAAGCCAAATGTCTGGTGACGTAAAACAACCTATTAGTAATGGCTTAACTTCTGTCCGCAGGACGAGCGAAGCGATAACTTCTTTAACTACTTAACTACAAAGAAGCCAAAGCGAATGCGACTGTCTTGCTACTGAGCTTCAGTGAATAAACTTGAATGATATAATATATAAACAGATAAAATATGGTATATAATGAACTGGGAAAGACGGGACTTCGTCTGAGTAATCTTGGTTTTGGAGCATCTTCCTTGGGTGGTGTGTTCCACGATATCCGTGAGGCAGAAGGTATTCAGGCCGTGTTTACGGCCATAGAGAATGGTATAAACTTCATCGATGTGTCGCCGTACTACGGTCATTACAAGGCCGAGACTGTTTTGGGTAAGGCGCTGAAAGACCTTCCTCGCGATAAATACTACCTCTCTACTAAGGTGGGGCGCTATGGTAAGGATGGTGTCAATATCTGGGATTATTCTGCCAAGCGTGCCAAGGAGAGCGTGTATGAGAGTCTTGAGCGATTGAATATCGACTATATCGATATTATCAACGTGCATGATGTGGAGTTTCAGGGCGACCTTGAGGGTGGCCTGCAGAAAGTGGTTGATGAGACATTGCCGGCTCTCGTGGAGTTACGTAAGGAAGGTGTGGTACGTCATGTGGGTATTACCGACTTACAGCCCGAGAACCTGAAATGGGTGATTGAGCATTGCGAGGCAGGTACCGTAGAGAGTGTGCTCAATTTCTGTCATTACTGTCTGAATGATGAGCTCTTGCTCGACTATCTCGACTTCTTCGAGGCAAACAATATCGGTGTGGTGAATGCTTCACCTTTCTCCATGGGCTTGTTATCACAACGTGGGGCACCGGCATGGCATCCGGCACCTGAGTCCTTGAAAGAAGCATGTCGTCGTGCCGCTGCTTATTGTCAGGAGAGAGACTATCCGATAGAGAAACTGGCCATCCAGTATTCTACGAGTCTGAATCCCCGTATTGCCACCACCTTGTTCAGCAGTGCTAATCCCAAGAATGTACTGAAGAATATCGAGTATGTCAATGCCCCGATGGATGAGGAGTTGGTGAAAGAGGTACAAGCCATCATCGGTAATCAGATGCGTGTGAGGTGGAAGAACACCTAGTAATATTTGATAATTGATAATTGATAATTGAAAATTAATAGTTAATAGTTTACAAAACTAAGTTTAATGTAGAGTATTAACTCGTCAACTTGTTTACTTGTTAACTGGTCAACTAATAAAATATGAAGATTATTGATGCACACAGTCATCTGTGGTTACGACAGGATACCACGTGGGATGGTAAGGTGATAAAGACCATGGAGCAGAACGCCAGCCGTTCGATGTTCCTGGGTAATGAGGTCCAGATGTTGCCGCCCTTCATGATTGACGGGAAGAACACTGCCGAGGTGTTCCTCTCCAATATGGACTATGCTCAGGTGTCTGCCGC
>JAFZPF010000293.1 GCA_017550455.1 Prevotella sp. | reverse complement strand
GGAATTTCATCGAAAGCAAAGTCCGATCGGCGGGTGTTGCGGATGACCACAAAGCGGCGGAGGAATTTCGCGAAATAGAGTTCTGCCATCATATCATCGACAGAGAGCACCCACTCTCCGTTAGGCAACTGGACGAACTCCTGTGTACAACGCATATTCTCCACCCAGTTGACATCACTCTTCTGAGGAATCATCAGTTCACAGCGGCGCACCTGATAACTACTGTCGGCCAGCACGAAGAGCTGACCGCGGAAACCGAAGTCCTGCGGATTGTTTGGGAAAAAGTCCACAACCACACAACGGTCCTGACCCACATACGTGGTGTCCGTGAGGTAGAAATGATAGAAAGCGATGGCATCCCTGCCGATGGGCGAAGTGAAAGGATATTGCAACAGACGGATATCATCATTGTAGATATCGATATCCGTGAACACATCCTTCATGGTGGTCGTGAGGATATCACCCGTCTGGAAAAGGTCGTTGATACCGTTCGACGACTGTCCCTGGATAATGTTCTTCTCATCCTCCGGACTCTTTCGGTAGAGTTTTTGGGTGACTGTCTCATCGACGCTCACCGGGAGGATCAGCTTGTTGTTGAACTCACACATCTCCACCTGGTTAACCAGCCAACTGTGTTTCTTGAACATTCCCTGCTCCAGGTCGGTGGGCTTGATATCATTCAGACCCAGTGTAATCTTCTGGTAGTTGTTATATTGATAGTATTCATGGTTCTTGAGGTTCGTCCGTTTCTTGGCGGCGATCACCTTCCGCATGAACTCCACCGCAGGATTGTTCTTCCTACTGTACTTCGAGGATTTCTTGGAGCGTATATACACCTCGTCGATCTTCTGGGTGTTCGATTTCAGGCGTATCTTCAGGTTGTGGGGCGTAGCGCCCGTCACGTTGATAAACTGTGAGTCGTATCCCACACTGCTGATAGTCAGTCGCCATCCATTATGACGATCGATGACAAACTCACCGTCGCCATTACAGGAGACAGCAATGTGATTACCTTTGTATGCCACAGTGGCATAAGGTATCGGTCCTTCATCGTCAGCATCCAAAACAACGCCCTTGATTTGCTGGGCACTTATCGGCAAAAAAGCGCAACTCAACAGGAAATAAAGGAATAATATACAATGTTTCAATTTTCTCGAGTATTAAAAATCAGGTGCAAAGGTACTCATTTACAATGATATTTAGAAAACATTTTCAGTTTTTTTCGTTTTTTCCCAATTATTTGGGCATTTTTTAAAAATTATCACTACCTTTGTCGATTGTATGAAGAGACCTCCACTAATTGCTCATATCCTGACAACGGGGTTTGGGTCAGGTTATTGTCCTGTAGCACCAGGCACGGCAGGCGCTGTGCTTGCAGTGGTTTTATGGTGGTTGGCGTCCCTATGGCTTACTCCCGTCACCCTTTTCTGGTCCACCTTGGCCGTCGTCATCCTCTTCACGGTTTTAGGGGTAATCTGTACCAATCAGGTGATTCCTTTTTGGGGGGAAGACCCTCACCGTGTGGTGGTCGATGAGATGGTAGGCGTGTGGATTCCCTTGGTAGTAGTCCGCCCCGGTGAGTGGGAATATATCTTAGCCAGTCTTGTTCTCTTCCGCTTTTTTGACATCGTGAAACCTCTCGGTGTCAGGAAGATGGAGAGTCTGCCCGGCGGAATGGGCGTGATGGCCGATGATATGCTGGCCGGTATTTATAGTTTGGTGATTATTCTCGTGGCAAGATGGGTTCTGTAAAGCACGCAGTCATCACTTTCTGTAAGGCCCAGCTCTCCGCCCAGGTAGCCACCGTGGTTGACTTTACCGTGACGGCCTTCCTCACGGAGGTTTTCGGCATCTGGTATTTGATAGCCACCTTCTTAGGGGCTCTCAGCGGAGGTGTTGTCAACTGCGTGGTGAACTACCACTGGGTGTTCCAAGCCCAGACGTTAAAGAAACGCTTCGTGGCAATAAAATATTTGATGGTATGGGGAGGTAGCATCCTCCTCAACACGGGAGGCACTTATCTGCTGACCGAGTTGTCGTCGCATCATTACCTCATCTCAAAGGTCATCGTGGCTGTCTTGGTAGGTTTCTTCTGGAACTACCAGTTACAGCGTCTTTTCGTTTACCGTGACAATCATCTCAAAGACAAGTTGGGCCGTTTGAGAACACATCATGAACAAGTAGAAGAAACAAAAGAATCATTATGAAATACAGAGATTATTTACAGAAGGTGATTTACCAGATCATCAATCCTTTAATCAAAGGACTGATCAAGTTGCATATCACGCCTAACATCATCACGGGCATCGGACTCGTGCTGAACATCCTCGCAGCCGTAATGATCATCATGGCGGCCGATGAGACGAATCCCGACCTGCCGATGGTAGGATGGGCAGGACTGGTAATTCTCGTGGCCGGACTCTTCGACATGATCGACGGGCGGTTGGCCCGTATGGGAAATATGTCCACCACCTTCGGGGCCCTGTGGGACTCCACCCTAGACCGTTACAGTGAGCTGATCACACTGTTTGCCATTGTCCTTTTCTTCATGGCCTCGGGAGACATGCTCCATGCCGTGGTAACCTTTGCCGCCATGGTAGGCTCAGTGATGGTGAGTTATGTGAGGGCACGTGCTGAAGGCCTCGACATCGAGTGTAAGGTAGGCCTCATGCAGCGTCCTGAGCGTGTTGTGCTCACGGCCGTAGGGTGTCTCCTCTGCGGAATCTTCGCCAAAGCCTCCTTCAATGTAATGTTGTGTCTGATCATCCCGATGTGGCTGATTGCCGTTCTGGCCAACATCACAGCCTTCTGGCGTATCGCCCATTGTTATAAGGAACTGAAAGAACGTGGTGAATAAGTCATACTTCTTCCCGCCCTCAAAGAGAGAGGCCTTCATCTGTCTGTCATTAGCAGTATTATTTCTGGCCATGACCGCCATCTTCATCGGACTGCGGCCTGAACACGGTTTGCTGACAGTACTCTTCTGTGTGCTTTTCTTCCTTTCCTCCCCTACCCGTAAACTCGCCGTGGCCCTCCTGCCGTTCATGATTTTCGGCATCAGCTACGACTGGATGCGGCTGGTTCCCAACTACGAAGTGAACCCCGTAGATGTAGAGGGATTGTATCAAGCAGAGAAACAACTCTTCGGTGTACTCTCCTCGGAGGGTATCGTTCAGATCCCCGGGGAATGGTTCAGTGAGCATACCAGCCGCTGGGCCGATTTTCTTGCCGGCATTTTCTACCTCTGTTGGGTACCAGTGCCTATCGCCTTCGGTCTGTATCTGTATTTCAAGGGCGACCGGAAATACGCCCTTCATTTCTCGTTGTCTTTCCTGCTTGTCAACCTCCTCGGCTTCTGTATCTATTATATCCACCCCGCTGCTCCCCCATGGTATGCTATCAACTATGGCATGGAGGTGATCAAGGAAACGCCGGGGAACACTGCGGGGTTAGGACGTTTTGACGAGATGACAGGCTTGACTATCTTCAATGCCATCTATGGCAGAAATGCTAATATCTTTGCGGCCGTACCATCCCTGCATGCCGCCTATATGTTGATAGCCACCGTCTATGCAATCCTGAGCAAACAAAGTAAGTGGCTGATTATCGTATTCGCCATCATCACCATAGGTATCTGGTGGACAGCCGTTTACAGTACCCACCATTACATCATCGATGTGCTCTTGGGCATTGCT
>JAFZPF010000292.1 GCA_017550455.1 Prevotella sp. | reverse complement strand
CCTCCTTTATGCCGGGGATAGACGCACGCAGACGGTCGGTCAGACACATATCGTCATGACAGCTCACATACGCAATCATCTGTGTAGGCTCCAATGCCCAAACCTCTTTGCTGTAGTTCACCTTCGACATATCCACCTGAGAATGCTGGACACCACCCACGATACCGAACTTCACACTTTCCTCCTCACCGGGCAGTCCGGCTAAGAACGCGCCCTTGGTATCATCAGAGAAAGGACCGCGCAAGCCGTCACGCATTTCATCGGAAAAGGCAGCGATGGTAGGCATCTGATTAATATGGTTCTTGGTAGCCAACAGTTCTGCAGGATAGGCACAGGCTCCGGCACTCCAACCTTCTCCATAGATAAAGATGGAAGGATCAATCTTATTGACTTCATTACGGATGATGTTCATTGTCTCAATATCATGAACACCCATCAAATCGAAACGGAAGCCATCAATATGATATTCGTTGATCCAGTATTTCACACTCTCTATCATAAAGCGGCGCATCATCGGCTTGTCAGAAGCCGTCTCATTACCACAGCCTGAGCCGTTGGAGTAAGTGCTATCAGCATTCTTTCGATAGTAATAATCGGGATAAGTCTTTTGGAAGTTAGAATGCTCGATATCATAAGTATGGTTGTATACCACATCAAGGACAACTCGTATACCAGCCTGATGCAGCGCCTGTACCATCTGTTTGAACTCGCGGATGCGGCACATCGGATCATAGGGATCCGTGGAATAACTACCGTCGGGTACGTTGTAGTTTACCGGATCATATCCCCAGTTGTATTTATTATCACTGAGTTTTGTCTCATCTACGGACCCGAAATCATAACTGGGAAGAATATGGATCGCGTTCACACCTAATGATTTCAAATGATTGATCGCTTTCTCTTCTGTCAATGCCAGGAATTTCCCTTTATGCTCCAATCCCGAAGAAGGATCAATGGAGAAGTCGCGGTGATGCATCTCGTAGATAACAAGATCTGCTGGTGATGCCACTGCCGGACGTACATCCTTGTCCCATCCTTCCGGATTGGTTTCTTTCATATCGATGATAGCACCTTGTTGACCATTTATACCTACCGCCTTGGCAAAGACACCGGGAGATGACTGTCCATCAACGACAAAGGTATAGTTCTTACCCTTTTGGTCACCCTTCATCGTAGCTGTCCAGATACTGTCATTCATAAGGGTCATCGGAATACTGTCTTCACCTACCACCACGTAACATTCCGCATTTGCAGGTGCAAAGAGTTTAAACACCGTCTCACTCGGTGAGTAAGTCATCTCATCAAAACAAAATTCCTCCTGCTTCAGACTCGTACAACCTAACGTTAAAGCAGCGACTCCAAACATAATAAACTTCTTCATTCTACTTAGCTATTAACGACACAGCGAAACCGCCGCCGGGTGCCTCCGTCAGTTTCAGCGTATCACCCTGCTTAACGGTCTTCTTGGAAATCACATAAGCCTTGGGATTATGCTCATAGTGCGCATCCTTGGCATCCGCATAGATGGTACAGTCATACTTCTTTCCTTTGTCGAGAAAGTCGAGTTTGATGACCGACTTATGACCGTTCTCGTCACACTTACCGCCGATAAACCAGTTATCTGTACCCTTTGCCTTACGGGCAACGGTGATATAGTCGGCCGGTTCTGCCTCCAGATATTTAGAATCATCCCAGTCACAGGCTACATCCTTGATAAACTGGAAGGCATCCATGAATTTCGCATAGTTCTCCGGCAGGTCGGCAGCCATCTGCAACGGACTATACATTGTGACATAAAGGGCTAATTGTCCGACGAGTGTAGTATGCACAAAATTGGGATTGTCACTCCAAGTCTTCAACTGTGTCTCGAGGATACCCGGTGTGAAGTCCATCGGACCACCCTGCAGTCGTGTAAACGGAAGGATCACCGTATGGTCGGGTCTGCTACCGCCGAAAGCCTCATACTCCGTGCCACGAGCACTCTCATTACCTACCAGATTTGGATAAGTACGGCACAATCCTGTCGGACGTGTCGCCTCATGACCGTTCACCATGATATGATGCTTTGCCGCCTCCTTGAGCACATAGAGGTAATGGTTGTTCATCGACTGAGAATAATGATGGTCGCCACGCGGGATGATATCGCCCACATATCCGGTCTTCACAGCATCATAACCATATTTATTCATCAGTTTATAGGCATCCTTGATATGCCGTTCATAGTTCTGAGTAGAGGAAGAAGTCTCATGATGCATCAACAGTTTGACACCTTTGCTATGAGCATAGTCATTCAACATTTTAATATCAAAATCAGGATACGGTGTCACGAAATCGAAGACATCACGTTTCCATAGGTTGGCCCAGTCCTCCCAACCGATATTCCAACCTTCTACGAGCACCTGATCAAGACCGTTCTCTGCAGCGAAGTCAATATAACGCTTCACTTTCTCATTATTGGCGGCATGACGACCGTTAGGCTTCACACGTTTCCAATCCACCTTATCTATATATACAGAGGGATAGTCATCGGTATAGTTCCACGCGCTCTTTCCCACGATCATTTCCCACCACACACCGCAATATTTGGTTGGATGAATCCACGAGGTATCCTCAATCTTACACGGCTCGTTCAGATTCAGGATAAGATTGGACGAGAGCATGTCACGGGCATCGTCGGAAACGATGACGGTACGCCAGGGAGTCGTGCATGGTGTTTGCATACATCCTTTCAATCCCGTAGCATCGGGAGTCAGATGACTCACGAAAGTAAAGGGCGCAGGCAGCGGATACCTTGATGATGTAGGATTAGGAGTACGAGCATTACTGTTTCCCATCAGTTTGTTCGTCAATGCCTTTGTCTGCGCATCGACCAGTTCGAGGTGCATGGTGGCATAGTCGGCGCAGGCAGCCTCATGAATATTGATATACAGACCCTCATCCGTCTTCATCTGCAGGGAGGTCTGCACACCTGTCTCAGAGAATACCGCTACTGAAGAGTTACCCCAGTTGACAGCACTCTTAAAACGTTCACGGATACCAGACAGGCGAGTCTCCTGTGTTTCCTGCTCTTGGGTATCATAATCACCGGGTAACCACCAGGCGATATGATCACCTGTCATGGCAAACTCCGTCCGCTCTTCCTCAATAAGGAAATAATTCAGATCTTTCTGCTGCGGAAACTCGTAACGCAGTCCCATTCCGTCATCGTAAACCCTGAAACGGATGATGATCGTACGATGCTGTTCACGGATATCCTGGTTAAGCGTCACCGCCATCTCGTTATAATGGTTACGGATGGTTGCTGTCTCGCCCCATACTGGCTTCCAGGTCTCGTCAAAGGTACTGTTTTCCACCTTCGCAACCTTAAAGCCATCCATCAGGTCGGTTTCTTCCATGCCCTTGCTCGCATGTTTGTCTTTAGCTAACTCTAAGCCCAAGTGTGACGGTTTGACAACGGTCTTGCCTTTGTACGTCATCTCATACTGTGGACGGGAGCCATCGAGCGAGAAGGCCACCTCCACCTGCCCATTCGGTGATGTAACACGTTGTGCCATAACCGCTAATGGTAACAAAATACCTATCAACAAGAATAATCTCTTCATATTATATGTATCATTTATTCAATTTTTCACCGTCCTGTACGTGCTATCATATCCCCAACCTGATGATTGAAAGAAACATTCTGCATCAGGTCTTCAATGTTCACATGCATACGATAACGCCAATAGTGCTTGGGATTGGCAGGAATATTGATTCGTTCGGCATTTGCATCGTGCAAACGTAACTGCTCGTCCATTGCCATCCAGTCTTGTATTGACAGGATACACAACATCGAAGGACAAGCCAAATGACGTCCGATAATATCCTGTGCCATATATCCCGACAACGGATGAGGAGCATCACCCTCATAGCCAAGCGCCGTGTGGTAATATGCCTGCGTACGTTCGTTATCCTCATCCCACCACTGCCGTAAGGTAGGCATATCATGAGAGGATATCGTACAGACGCTCCTATATGGATTGATCTCAATATGTCCGAAACGGGTGGAAGGATCCTTCGGCATGCTCTGCAACTCAAGAGAGAGGATACGCAGCTCATTCATCACCCAAGGCACACAATCGGGAACCATTCCTAAGTCTTCGGCACACACCAACATGCGAGTGGCATCGATGAGCCGTGGCATCTTTTTTATTGCCTCCTGGTACCAGAACTGGTTGTTACGACGATAGAAATAGTCATTATACAACTTATTAAAGATGTATTTATCACTGTCGTACAGCGACTCATAGATAAAGTCAGACTGCACGGCAATACGCGGATGGAAGCGCTCGGGATTCTTATGGTCTCGAACAAAGAGTACATCACTGATCAGGGCATACAAGCCGTCACGCAGATTCTCCAGTTCTGTGATTTGTGCCTTTACTGCTTCCGGCAATAATGATGTGTCAACCCTGACATTCTCAACAAGTCGGGCAAAATAAGCCTCTACCTTCCGCTGGGTATTGAATTCCTCCCGCATCCGATAACGTCCGTCATGAGTAGGTTCAAGGTATGTATCTCTAACCATCTGAGCTTTCTCTCCGAACATCCGCTCAAGCACCCAATCCATGATAAACGGCTCCAGGAACAACTCGTCTTGGAAATGCAGTCCGTAACTCTCTATCTCCTCACGCGTCATCGACAATGCCGGTGAGAACTGTCCCAGCAGTCCGTGAACGGCATCGATAGGTATTTCCCAAATACGGAAGAAACCTAATACATGATCGATACGGTATGCATCGAAATAATGTGCCATATTGGAGAAGCGGCGCACCCACCACTGACAGTCATCCTTCAGCATCTCATCCCAGTTGTAGGTAGGGAAGCCCCAGTTCTGTCCGTTGACAGAGAAATCATCTGGCGGGGCTCCGGCCTGACCATTAAGGTTGAAGTAACGGGGTTCCATCCAGGCATCACAACCATGACGGTTCACACCGATAGGGATATCTCCTTTCAATACGACACCCTTCTGACGGGCATAGCGGTGAGCATCCTCCATCTGTGTGTGCAGGATATATTGTACGAAGTAATGGAAAGCGACATGCTGATAGGCCTTGGTACGTGAAGATGACAGAGCCTTACGGTCATCCTCATTCCACACGTTATGGTCGGGCCACTGAGTATAATCTGCCGTGGCATACTTATCACGCAGATAACTATACTGAGCATAAGGCACCAACCACTGCTGCGTCTCCTGGAAGAAAGCCTTAAAACCAGCACTCTTCATCATCTCCTTACCCTCCTGCATAAAAAGGATCTGCAGATAATCCGACTTTGCCTGGTTCACACGCTCATAATCAATCTGTGACAAAGCATTCAGCTCCTTCCTCAAAGCCTCAAACTGTTTCCTTTGTGCCTCACTCTTAAGTGGCGGCAAGGCATTCAAGTCAGCATATTGCGGATGAAGTGCGAAGATACTGATACATGAATAAGGATAGGAGTCGGTCCAGGTATGTGTAAGAGTAGTATCATTGATCGGCAAAATCTGTAACACCCGCTGACCGGTAGTAGATACCCAATCAATCATTTTCTTCAGATCACCGAAATCACCCACACCGAAACTGGTTCTGCTGCGCAAGGAGAAGACGGGTACCAGCGTTCCTGCAAAACGTTCCAACTCATGAGCAAAGATGGGTTGTGGCAACTCATAACTCAGACAGTCACCGGCTTGGAAATAAGGCAATGCCATCGTACGGTTATCACCCTCTTCCCAGATAGGAGAAGCATTCTCCTTCAGGATGACGAACTTAAAGGCAATCACCGGATGTTGCAGATGGGTAACGTCAATAACAGCCATCCACTCGTTTGGCTGATGCTCACACATGGCTACAGCCTTGTCGAGATTCCAACAGCCTAACGACAGATCATCTCCTGCCAACACCAGTCGTTCTCCATCGCCCAACTGCGGTGCACGCACCTTCAGACACATGACGGCCGGTGCATTATCTATGGGCGGAAGTGAAGCTTCACTATGTTTCGCCAGACAGTCTGTAAAGGCTGTGCTGTACAGATAGGTATCTTCGGGAATGTCTTTCCAGAAATCGAACACCTGATACTGATGAAGTTTCTTACCATCCATCTGCAGCCGGTGAGGAATCACATGCCACTCCTCGCGGTAGGTCGCCCCATTGCGATTTACCGTATAATAATATTCCACAACACGTATGCCGGCAAAGTCATCAGTAAATTCATACATCCAATGACAGCCATCAACGGTTGACATATCAAATCTGGTGACGGTCTGCCGGTCCTTTGAATCAATCACATTCAAGACCAGAGATTCTCCAAACACGGTCCTATATTCAATATTAAATCGTACGTTCATAGGCTTTAAACAGATTATTTAAATATAGTTATGATTATTTGGTTGTAAAATTAATTATTATTCAAGGTATATTGTTCACGAAACAAAAGAGATTAGCTGTTTTTATAACGCAAACGATTGCATAGAACCAACAAACAAGAAAAACGACCCGATAAAAAACGGATGTATGGAGTGTGTATACTATTATTAAAAGGTATAGCAGAAATATATGTTTTGTGGTGACATCAACAACTGGCACTGTCTCTTCTTCCCCGTCAACTTGTTGCCCAGCCAAAAACCGAGTTCTCCTGACAGGACGCCGATACCTCCTCCTGCTATGACATCCATCCAATGATGACGGTCACGCCGTACACGGTCAATAGAAACCAATGCTGCCAGACTGTATCCGCTCACCGTTATCCAAGGTGAGAGATGGCCATATTCATGACGAAGGATCGTGGCCCCGGCAAATGCGTAGGTAGCATGTCCCGAAGGAAATGAGTAATGATCACTTCCGTCAGGACGTTCCTTATGCACCAGATGTTTGAGCGACCACGTCATCCCTGTTGCAATAAGATAGGAACCTCCTGCAGAAACAATCAAGTCTGTCCATGATGCCGACTGGCCTTGCACGCCACTGGCCTTCATACCAATGACTGCAGCCAAAGGCACATGCTGTAACACATCATCAACCGTCTCACCTTGACCCCACACTAAATACGGACAGGAAACCAGACAAATGACAAGAAGACAGCAATACCTTACAATACTAGGAGCCAGACATGTCATCCACCCTCTCATTTCTTGAAGTAGTCGTTGTACACCTTTATCACGAACACAATGAGACTACAGCTGGTCGTGACAAGATTGGTCAGAAAGAGAGCCCAGAGAATATCTGGCTTATGGAGGAGCCCCTGCAGCATAAAGCAGAGTCCTCCTACAGCCATCATCAGGAACGTGGGAAAGGCTATACCATCGGTATTGCGTGTCCGAATGGTTTCGACAGCTTGAGGCAGATAGCCCAGAATCATCGTGATACTTGCCAACCAGCCGCAAATCTCAAAAACAATACTCTGTTCCATAATGGTCGGTTTACTTTCATTTAATTACTCTTAATCCGATACACACAGAAAGCACCGGCTATCAACAAACCACCTGCCACGATCATCATATTACTCTGCACACTACCCACCAAAGTGAGGATGAGTCCACCCACCAAAGCTGCAACAATCTGAGGAATACAGATAGTGCCATTAAAGAGTCCGAGATAAGCACCCATATGACCATATCCCTGAAGAGCATTGGTCACGAAGGTGAACGGCATGGCAAGCATGGCTGCCCAGGCACAACCGATGAGTAAGAACGGGATGAACTGTGCGTACTGGTTGGCAAACAAAGGAACCGTAGCAAAACCGATTCCACCAAGCACAAGACTCACTGCATAAGCAAACTTCCTATTCTTAAAACGAGGAAGTACCACAGCCCACAACACACTACCGATAGCCTGTACAGCAAAGAGGATTCCCACCCAGTTGCCAGCCGTCTGATACGCCATCGAACTCGTAGCATCGGGTGAGGTCATGTCAACACCGAAGCAGACACGGGCAATAGCACCATTGGTATATGTCCACATATACATAAAGGCTGCCCAACAGAAGAACTGTACGAGTCCTACCTGCCAGAATTCTTTCGGAGCATTCTTCAAAAGGGTGAACCAATTGGCACTGTCATCCTCTTTGACCTCTTCTACGGGATTGTATTGCTGATACTCCTGAGGAGGCCATTCCTTCACCTTGACAGTGGTATAGATAACACACAGTATGAGTATGGCCGCACCAATATAGAAACTCCAGATCACCGAGTCAGGCACCACTCCCTTGGGAGCTTCATTTGCCAGTCCGATGGCCGTGAAGAAGAAGGGGAAGACAAATCCCACCACACTACCGGCATTACAAAGAAAACTCTGGATAGAATAGGCCAATCCTTTCTGCTTTTCATTAACCATGTCACCCACCAACATCTTAAACGGCTGCATAGCCATGTTGATACTGGTATCCAGGAACATCAAGGCTATCAGTCCGAAGATCATTGCAGCAGAGACAGTTAAGCCCAATGATCCCGCATTCGGAAGGAGACACATGACGAGAACGGCAGCGGCAGCACCTACAAATAAATAAGGTATACGACGACCGAAACGACACCAGGTACGGTCGCTGAGGGTTCCGATAATCGGTTGTACCAAGATACCCATCAATGGAGGGAGTATCCAGAAATAACTAAGGTTGTGGGGATCAGCTCCCAAGGTGGCAAAGATACGGGAGATATTCGCACTCTGCAAAGCGTACGCTATCTGTACGCCAAAGAATCCAAAACTCAGATTCCACAATTGCCAGAATCGTAAATTAGGTTTTTCCATTTGATGATATTGTTATTTTCTAAAAATATTATATAGTACCAATAGATAGAATAGATACAATAGCCCTTTTAACTATTAATTATTAACTATTAATTATTAATTATTAACTATTAATTATTAATTCCTTTCCTCGTTGTTCCTCGCACCACTAATCGTGTGCGCACCACACGTTTCTCAACTTTCTCGATCGGCACACGACCTTCGACATGATCCAAGAGCACTTTCACAGCCTCCTCTCCTACTTGCTGTCCACGCTGTTCTACCGTGGTGAGCATTGGATCACAAGCTACGGCACTGATACCATTGGTATAACCACAGATGCTGATATCCTCAGGAACACGCAATCCCATCCGCTTGGCAGTATAGAGAATGCCGATAGCTGTATCATCATTGACGGCAAAGAAAGCATCAGGACGATTGTCGCCGGAAAGGATCTCCGGGGTGACCGTTTCTGCATCCGCACGCGTCTCACAGTTGACAACCAAACAGTCGGATTCCTTCATGCCATGTTTCAATATGGCATCACGATATCCATTGTAACGATTTTTCATAATTTCCAAGCCCCTCGTAGCACCATAGTAAGCCACACGTTTACATCCTGTTTCCAACAGATATGACACAGCCTTAAAGGCACCCATATAGTCATCCACCACTACCCTGCTGGTGTTGATACCTGTGCAGATACGATCATAGAACACCAATTGTATCTGGGCATCCATCAATTTCTTGAAATGATCATAATTGACCGTGTCTTTTGCCTGTGAAACGATAACCCCACAGACACGGTGTTTCATAAAAGACTCACAGATGTTGCGTTCCCGCTCAAACTGCTCCATACTCTGAGCCACCATAATATGATAACCGTTCCTACTAGCCTCATTCTCAATACCTGACAAGATGGAAGAGAAATAATAATGGGTAATCTGAGGAAGGATAACGCCAATCATGTTTGGGGCTGACGTTTTACTGCGCCTCAGCGACTCTGCCAAGATATTAGGGGAGAAATTATGTTCCCTGGCAAAAGCTTTGATTCGCTCTCGCTGCACCTCACTGATTCGTGGACTGTCTTTCAAAGCTCGTGACACAGTGGCAACCGACACACCAAGCTCTTTGGCAATATCTTTCATCGTAACGGGATTCCTTTCACTCATAGGCATGCAATCGTATGATGGCTTTCTGTTTACAAAAATATAAAAATGT
>JAFZPF010000291.1 GCA_017550455.1 Prevotella sp. | reverse complement strand
TTCCGGGAATATCAGCATCAACGGCAGTAGTGAGGAGTCGGTATATATCCCTCTGACGATGATGCAGCAGACATACAACTACGGTGATCGTGTGAGTATGATCTGCGTGACGGTGCAGCCGGGTATCTCGATGAAGAGTATCACAGAGAAGATGCGTTCGGTGATTGCCCGTGCCCATCAGGTGGACCCTACCGATGAACAGAGTGTGATGATCTTCAATACCCAGGTGATGTTCAGTCTGGTGGATAATCTCTTCCATGGCGTAAACCTGCTGATACTCTTAGTGGGTATCGGCACGCTCTTGGCTGGAGCCATAGGCGTGAGTAATATCATGATGGTGACGGTAAAGGAGCGTACAACGGAGATAGGTATCCGTCGTGCTATCGGTGCGACCCCACGGATGATCCTCTCACAGATCGTGACAGAGAGTGTGGTGCTTACGGCGGTATCCGGATTGGCCGGCATCCTCTTTGCCGTCTTTATCTTGGAGATGTTGGAGATGGGTGATACCACCGATGGGGTGGTGGGGGCTCACTATCAGGTACGTTTCTGGACGGCTATAGGAGCACTTGCCTTACTGAGTATATTAGGTGTCTTGGCGGGACTGGCTCCTGCGCTGCGGGCGATGGCCATCAAACCGGTGGATGCCATGAGGGAAGAGTGAATAATAGTTCATAGTTCATAGTTCATAGTTTAGAGTTTAGGGTTTAGAGTTTAGAGTGTAATATATGAAAAAGATTCTGAAAGTTGTGGTGCCATTGTTGATATTGGCTGTGTTCATAGGAACCTTCGTGTTTCTCTATCTTCGTTCATTACCGAAAGAGGTGGTGTACGATGAGTTTGAGGTAACGGTGGGTGATATCAGTAAGACAACGGTGGTGACGGGAAAGATTGAACCGCGTGATGAGGTGAATGTGAAGCCGCAGATCAGTGGTATCATCACGCAGATCATGAAAGAGGCCGGTGATATTGTCACTGCCGGTGAGGTGATTGCCAAGGTCAAGGTAATTCCGGATATGGCACAGTTGAGTAGCGCCGAGAGTAGGGTACGACTGGCGACGGTCAATCTGCAGCAGGCACAGACTGACTATGAGCGGGAGAAAGTGCTCTTTGACAAAGGACTTGTCAGTGCCGATGAATATGATAAGATTGCGCAGGTGTGGCGGCAGGCTAAAGAAGAGAAGAATGCCGCTACCGATGCTTTGGAGGTGGTGCGTGACGGTGTATCCCGCAGTAATGCGAAGGCCAGCAGTACGTTGGTGCGTAGTACCATCAGTGGCGTGATCCTGGATATTCCTGTGAAGGTGGGAAACTCTGTTATCAATAGTAATACCTTCAACGATGGTACGACCATCGCGAGTGTTGCCGACATGAAAGACTTGATCTTCCGTGGTAACATCGATGAGACGGAGGTGGGGCAGATTGTTACGGGTATGCCGATGACCATTACGATTGGTGCCTTACAGGATCTCTCCTTTGAGGCTTCCTTGGAGTATATCTCTCCGAAAGCGATTGAGAACAACGGAGCCAATGAGTTCGAGATCAAGGCTGCCGTGAAGGTTCCTGCCAGCAGTAAGATCCGTTCGGGCTACAGTGCCAATGCCCGTATCGTGCTGTCGAGTGTCAGTGATGCCATGATGATTCCGGAGAGTGCCTTGGTCTTCGACGGTGACGATACGTATGTCTTTGTGAATGAGGGCACCGGTGAAAAACCGTCGTATGTCCGCAAGAAGGTTGAGACGGGTATCAGCGACGGTATTCACATCGAGGTGAAGAAAGGGTTGAAACGTGGTGATAAGGTGCGCGGGCCGCAGAAGATTACCGAGGAATAATTATAATACAGCCTCTACTTTTTCTTCAAGTGTTTTCTTGATAAAGGCGTTGATGGTCAGACCGGAGTGTTTGGCCAACATTGCTATTTGACGATGTATGGTAGGTGTTAATCTTACGTTAAGGACACCTGTATATTGCTTTTCCGGTTTTATACCTTCATCATGACAATAAGCCAAATAATCATCAACAGCTTCGTGGAAAGAATCCGTCAGTTCACGAACGCTGTCGCCTTCAAAATTGACCAGGCCGTTGATACCTTCAATCTTTCCCAAAAATGCTACGGTACCTAAATACCCCTTATATGTCATTGTATTCATATTTAACGACAAAAGTAACTAAAAAATAGTTACAATCCAAATCTTTGAATGTTTTTTGCAGAAAATTAGCACAACCTTCTGTCTGATTTTAAATATGCAATGATATAATAGTTGACTTAGAGCACTGAAAGTGCGTCAGAATATAGGCAGGGGTGAAGCGAAGCGTAAACCCCTGCGTAAAGGTTCGCAATTCATTTAGTGCCGAAGGTACGGCAGAATATTTGTCACCCCGTCGGGGTTCTAGTTGTTGTATGCATCATTGCAGGGGTTCCGCTGCGCTCCACCGCCTGCCTGTTATCTTTACGTCCCTTCGGGACTTACGCAACAGCGAACGTTATTCATATTTGGTAATCTACTATATTTTCGCCTTAAAATATGGGAACAATATATCAGATGGCATATGACGCTGAAGCGTCAACGCTCAGTAGCCGCAGGTCAAGGACCTGCGGAGAATGTATCAATAATAAATATGTCCGCTGAAGGCGTGCCCCATATATTTGATGGGCAACCCCTCTAGGGCTGGATTATCGTTATAACATCTTGTCCGTAGGTCGTTACGACCCACGGCTATTGAGCGGTAACCGCGTTGCGGTTATTATGAGCCACCCGTGCCAACTTCTATATCATTGCCTAAAAAAAAAACAACTGTTTTAACCTAAAAGATGATTTTCTTGCCGTTATGAATATAGATGCCGTTATTGGTGGGCTGGTCTGGCAGTTGTCTGCCGTCTAACGAGTACCAGGCATCGTTAGGCTGTGGCTTTAGGAATACGGATTCAATGCTGGTGCTGTTGAGAAAGTTTTTCAGTTCATAGAATGCAGAATATGGTTGCCCTGTATTATGGTTGTATAAAGCAGCATTCCACCATCCTGCAGTCACATTTTTATTTCCGTTATCCTCGGGCCACCACCAGAAAAGACCTTTCACTGAGGTGTGTTTATTGAGCATGGTGATAAGATCGGCAGTGAATTGGCGTTGCCCTTCTTCTGTATAAGGATAAGTTTTTGTATAATCATATTCAGTACCTCCAAGTGCCCAGGCATAGCTGTATCCTGTCTCCACCACCATGATGTCTTTGCCATACTGTTTTTCTTCAATTTTATTGAGCGCTGTTTCCATGGTGGCAATATCTTTATGATAGGCAGGATAATAGCTTAGTCCTATAATATCGTAGTCAATGGATGCAGTTGTCATTTTATCATAGAAGGCAGTGAGGACAGATGGCTGAGCAGCACGTTCTGTATGGATGATGATTTTCGCTTGTGGGCATACTTCACGACAAGCTTTTCCTGCTTCTTTCAGCAGGGATGTGAATCGATCCCAATTAGCCGTGTTGTTGGTATAGCATTTTTTTAAGTTACTACTTCCCTCAACACCCCAGAGCATACCATAACTGATTTCATTTCCCGTCTGTATCATATCAGGTGTAGCACCGTAATCCTTCAACGCCTGAAGTGACTCTTTGGTATAGTTGTATATCTTCTGTTTCAATTCTTCATCTGAGAGCGATTTCCAAGCATCCGGTGTCCATTGTTTGGCGGGGTCTGCCCATGTGTCACTGTAATGAAAGTCAAGCATGAACTGAAGTCCTGCATCTTTGATGCGTTTACCGAGTTTCTTTACATAGTCAATATCCTGACATACTGCTTTGTCAGCATCTTTTGATGGATCTACGAAGAGCCTTACACGCATGGCATTCCATCCTTCTTGCTTGAAGAAAGCGAGAGGATCGGAAACGGTGGCACCGTTTTTGTCTTTATATACGACGCCTGCCTCTTCATATTTCGGTAACATGGAGATATCGCCGCCTACGTATTTCTGTGCCTGCAACTGTAAGGTGAATACGGTTATAATGATCAGTGTGATAAGCTTTCTTTTCATGATGATGATATTTGTTGATGTGCAAAGTTAATACTTTTTGAGGGAAAAACAAAGACGGCGATGGATTTTAATGATGTTTGTACAAGTAAATCAAGTCGTTTTTACTTTAGATTCTGTCATACCTTCGG
>JAFZPF010000290.1 GCA_017550455.1 Prevotella sp. | reverse complement strand
TAGGGGATTGGAAAGAGGATAACGTGAGAAGATAATCACGTTAAGTACTTCATCTTCACGATTGTTAGTTACCATGTAGGGATAATCGGCAAACACTTTCTTTATCTTCTCCATACTCAACAAACTGGTATGGGGGCGTTCCTGCAAACAGATGATATCTGGATGCAAGGATTTAATAACCGCTGCAGATGTATTTAGTGTGTCTTCTTTTAATTGGAAGTTATCACAATTCCAACTCACCACAGTAAGTGTTCCTGATTGTTGTCGGTCCTCTAAAGAATAGAAGAGAGTAGAGACGCTGGGAATATAAGGATGAAGATAGAATAAGGATAACAAAAGAAAGCACAATAAAGTATACCGCTCTCTCTTGTGTTTCCACATCAAAAAGAGTGTCAGTAAAGAAACAAAGAAAAGGGGAATGGCACAAAAGGGAACAAGTGTCAGATACCCAGCTGTTGATGATGGCAACAGCGGCAGGAACAACATCAATAAGGTTGCTGCCGCAAGAAAAACAACGATAACATACCGGATAACTGCTTTCATCTGTATTGGTTATTTACGACAGGCATCTGTCAGATTGTGGTATTATTCACCAGCAACTGTTCCAGTTTATCCAATTGCTTCGTGGTAAGCTTGAGCCTTATCAGCATCGACTTATAACGCTCTATATGATGAAGATCGCTACCTACATAATCGTAGAAGTTTTGCATCAGCAACTGTTCTGCCACATATTTGGCACGTCCACCGTAATATCCACTTAACGACATCAGATTCAACTGAAACTCATAACCTTTGTCGTGCAGATACCAGTAATCATCTTCTTCCATATACATATAACGCTCAGGATGAGCTATCAACGGTTTAAAACGACGGTTCCAAACGCTCAGCAA
The DNA here is from genome assembly GCA_017550455.1 of Prevotella sp. Taxonomy (GTDB): domain Bacteria; phylum Bacteroidota; class Bacteroidia; order Bacteroidales; family Bacteroidaceae; genus Prevotella. The sequence continues at coordinate 13,340 of JAFZPF010000290.1, read as the reverse complement.
AATATCTTCAAGATTAGTTGGTGACGACATATAAGAAGTCTCAACCAACAGATGATCTTTTCCTAATGGAAGGGGATCTGTCGTCAGCCGTTCTTCAAATCCTTCATCCATCATATACTCACTGGACAGATGAATCTTCAAGTTACCGGTATATTGCGGAAGAAATTCATTAAAACGCTGCTGTAAACGTTCGGCAGTGTTTCCCATACCATGCATCACATGAGGAGTAAACCATAATTCCTGATACCCTAACTCAGTCATGAAAGCCAGCAGATTCTGCGTATGGGCAATATCGGGCGATCCATCATCGACGCCTGGCAGCAGATGACAGTGAATATCTGTTTTACCGTGTAGAATACCTGACTTTACAAGTGAGTGTTTTATTGTGAATAATCCCATGTGACAATTATATATAATAAATCCACAGTCCTGCCTCTCCTTGGTTTTACCCTTAAAGAGGAAGAACTGTGGATACTTTAATTATTAAGCCTCCTTATCTGATGAATGAGAGTGCTTATGATGATGTTCTTTCTTCTTGCTGAAGATACGCTTATACCATGGTTTTTCTTCGTCACCGTAGGTATAGCTGTAGCCATAACCATAACCGTAGCCATAGCCGTATCCATAACCATAGCCATGGTTACGTACATTAGCACCATTGAGAATCAATGACATATTCTTCAACTTTCCTGTCTGATAGATATTCTCAATCTCTGGTAACATACGACGATCCAGTTTACCTGCACGAACAATAAAGATGGTAAGATCAGCAATACGGTTAGTAATGGCAGCATCTGCTACTACTCCATAAGGCACGTTGTCGATGAGGATATAATCGTAATTCGGCCTGAGTTGCTCAATCAGTTTATCCAACTCATCACTCAACAGCAACTCTGCCGGGTTAGGAGCAACACTACCGGATGGGATGACATCCACATTCTCGCACAACTCATCTTTCTTTAAGATATCTTCCAAGGTACTATTACCGGCAAGATAAGTGGTGATACCATGCTCACCCTTACGTACCATGTGACGGGTAAGGGTACCCTTACGAATATCCAAGTCAACCAACAAGACTTTCTTTCCTGCCTGTGCGAAAGTGGCAGCCAGGTTACTGGAAACAAATGTCTTTCCACTGCCGGCACCGAAAGAACTGAAGGTTATCACCTTCAAGTCTTTTGCCTTTACGCGCATGAAGTCCATGTTTGTACGTACGATACGGAAAGCCTCACTGATAAGATCACGACCTTGTGAACGCACGAGGATAGCATGCTCATTTTCAGCCGTTCTCTTAGAGGTATCCTTCGGTATCTCACCGATAAACGGTACACTGGTAACATTTTCCAGATCCTTGCGGTCACGGATACGCGTATCGAAGAATAAGAAGAAGAGAAGGATAACAGCAGGAACAGCAAGTCCTGTCAAGATACCCTTTGTAATCATCGACTTCTCATTAGGTGCCACAGGTGTCTCACTTCCCATGGCTGGGTTGATAACACGGGCATTTGACTCGGTTGTTGCCTGAGCCAACGCATTCTCCTCACGTTTGTTCAAGAGATAGAGATACAACTCCTGTTTGATATTCTGCTGGCGTTCGATGGACAGCATCTGACGCTGTTTACGAGGAATAGCAGAAACCTTGGCACGTGCTTCACCGGCACGACTCTGCACGTCACGAAGTCTAACATTATTACTTACATTTAGATTGTCAACAGAACGCATGATACTCTGTCGCATAGATGCCAACGACTTATCAAGATCCTGCACAACAGGGTTTTTCTCTGAACTACCCTCTACCAGACGGTCTCTCTTCAACTTTGTATTATTATACTGTTGTATCTGACTTTCAACATTACCATCCTTTAATCCGGTATTCGTAGGAATCAGATCTGTAGACTTTGACGGGTCAGAGAGATAATCCTTGATATAGTTACCCATCTGAGCTTGCATACGCAAGTCTTTGCTGGCAGTACTATACTCTTCACGGTCACTGAGAGAATAATGAGCTTCTGAACCAACATCAACCATTTGGTTAGCCTCTTTATAATTCTGCAGATCTTGCTCTACACCGCTCAACTCCTTGCTAATAATCTCGAGACGCTCGTTGATAAAATTGGCAGTATTGACGGCAACCTTGTTCTTATCCTTGATATTCTCTTCGTTATAGATAGTTATCAACATGTTCAGCACATCCTTTGCACGCTCCACGTTGTTATCCTTCAACGACATATTCAGGATTGAAGAAGAGGAAGAATTATGAGAAGCATCACTGGTTTCTGCCTGATAGATACGGAGATTTTTGAGAAGGGTACTTGTGACATGTCCACGACTATTCTTTTTAACGTCGATACCTTTCTTGTAATACTGCTCTGTATAGTATGGGGTAGGAGTAACCTTAATACGTCCGATAGGAGTCTTCACAACCGTATTCAACTTCGCTATCAGGTTCTTACTGGCCACTGGGAAGTCAGATAGCATCACGCTGTTCTTATCCTGTGGAGTTACCGTGATAGATAAGGAGGAATTCGGTTCTGCATCCACGAAATCCACTTGTACAGGTGACTGGTTGTACAACTCCTTCACACGAAGATAATCCATTACCGTATAGTTAATATCGGCATTCAGTCGCTTTACAGCCTCTGACATGAAAGCAGACGACTGGAACTGTAAGATCTCGTTAGATACGTTGAATTTCTGATTATAACGTGAGAAACGGTCTAATCCGGCCATGTGCTGCAGGGCATCCTTAAACATTACCTGTGCAGAACAGGAATAGACATTCTGTGTTGTAGAATAACGATACCACTGAACACCACCGAAGATGGCTACGGACAACACAAACCAATACCAGTTATATAACAGGTATTTCACAATGTCCATCGGGTTGATCGTAAATGCTTTCGAAGAGAAAGAGCTGTCAGGAGACAGATCTTGTTGTTCACTCATCTTTACCATATTGATAATCTATATTTTTTATGAATCAATTAAAAGACTATTCTTACAACTTCGTAATCAAAACAATAAGTGATATTACTGAAGAGATGGAATATACCATGGTATGCCAGAAACTGAAACGACGCTGTACATCCTGCTCAGCACGACGACCGTTGGTCTCTACATATACGATATCATTCTGCTGCAGATAATAAGATGGTGATGTGAAGATATCCTTCGTACGGATATCATTCCACATAATACGACGTTTATTACCATACTCACGGATAACAGCAATACGATCCAAACGGGCATTTCTGGTAAGGTCACCTGCCATCGCAATAGCATCCAACAGAGTAAGACGGTCACCGGAAACATTAAACTGTCCAACACGGTTTACCTCACCTAAGATAGAAATCTTAAAGTTAAGGAACTCTACTAATACGATAGGATCTTTTAATAATTCCTCTTCTTTCAGCTTGTTTGTGATAAGGTTCACCAACTGATTCTTGGTCAGACCCTCTACATGAAGGGTACCCAAAACAGGGAACTCGATATTTCCATGAATATCCACGGTATATCCAGGTTTGTTCTCACGAGTAGTGCTGTGGTTTGACTGGGTAGCACTGATCGTACCGTCAGCACCGACGGTATAACCACCAGTACCAGGAATATTGAATGCCAATGCCAACTCTGGATTCTTACTGCTTACAGAAATCTCCAGTTTGTCATCACGTTGAATCACCGCCTCATATTTCTGAATAACGGGATACTCTTTTGTATCTTCCATGTCCTGGAGATAAAGCATCGTCTGTCTACGTGCTGCACAGGACGATAAGGTGATAATGGCTATAACATAGCACACTACGTAAATTAATTGTTTCTTCATCATGATTATATAATTTTATTATTATTCGAAGATTAATGTCGGAACAACCGATAAAATGACGACCATGTACTATCAAAAGGTAATGCAAATGTTTCACCCGGTGCATAACGGTAGAAACGCCAAGCCTTACTGAATAGTCGTTTACCAGTAAACAGTTTTCCGGCTATTATATTATCAGGGCGGTCGGGATTTATACAATCCATCTCACCGAAATTTCCTGTTCGCCATACCTCATTCAACAAGAGATCAGTATCATAACGGTCGATATCTATTGGATAAGGCAATAAAGATTTGGGCATACCTAATACTTTAACACAGAAAGCATAGGTGAGATTTGCCCATTTCTCCACCCCCCAGTTGATCAACAACTGTCGGAATGTCTCTGCATCAATATGCTCATGTTCTGCTTTTAAGAACATAGCCACATCACACATCTGTCTCATGCCGACACCTTCATTGAGTACGTGCTTAAGACTGTGTGTCGTCAGTAAAAGGTTATTGTATAAAGGGTTGAGAACACTGACGGGTACACCCTCTATGTTACGCTGACAGAAGGCATCACCATTCTCCAACGCTGTATGTAATTGCTTCTTTGTTTTCTTACTTATAAAAGGACTGCGTTGATGAAGCAATCTGGCATGAATCTCTACCAAAACACGTTTTATCGTGAAGTTTGATTCACCATGAAGTCCGCGATCCACCTGTAACCCCCATTTCTCTGCTAGGAGATTTGCTTGTTCAGCTTTATCATCGCCTAAAAAAAGTAAATCTATGTCTCCGCAAGCACGATGGCGGATATCTGGGTAATAAGACGATAATCCAAGGCCTTTCAATAAGACCGGATGCATACCACCTTCTAACTCATAACGCACTAACAAATAGTTCAGCATACGGATGTGCGAAAGATAATGACGCTCCGTATTTTGTATGTATTGCGTCCATCTATTCATCTCTTCTTCTGGTGGGAGAAGGGAGGTGGGTAACGACGATAAACCGTCGTAAATAATACCGATAACAGCTTGTTTGAGGGATAACTGCAAAACAGCATTCCATTCATTGGCGGTCAAAGGAAAACCTGCAGTTGATGGTTCTTTCCTCCATAAACCCGCCGACAACAGTTGTATAAAACACTGTTCGAGACGTTTATCTTCTATTGGTTTTTTTCTTACCATTCGGCGGTATCTTTAGTGATAATGCCAAACTGTAACAACTGATCCACAAAACTTCTTGCACCTTCGGCAACCGTTTCTCGTTCAGCATCGTATTCTTCCAAAATCATCTCAACCAATTCATCAAAGTTGTTTACCTCTTCTATATGGTCGTATATGAAAGCACCTACCTCTGATAAGGTAAGCATATCATCGCCACCGTCAACTGAGGTTCCGATTGGTATCAGCAGTACTTCTTGTGCTGTAGCACGTTTAATATATCGTTTGCTCTGTTTCATAACAGAAGGATGATTTGAAGGAATTTCAACAATTATAACTTGAAAACGCACCCTGCGCAAAACCTAGATAGAAAGAGCGCAGGGTGCGTAATAAAAAAAATATTAATTATATTATTCTCATGAGAACAGATTAGTGTCTTTTTATCAGGTCTGTAATATAAACGATATTTTCATCGCTAACCATGGGTCCTGATGGCAAACACAATCCTTGTGAAAAGATTTGTTCTGAGACACCGTTAACATAGGATGGAGCACCTTGGAAAACTGGCTGTAAATGCATCGGTTTCCATATAGGACGAGATTCCACATTACCCTCTCCCAGACGTTGTTGTAAGTCAGAATAGGTAAAACCAGTCTGTTGAGGATCCACTAAGATACAGGATAACCAATAATTTGGCTCTACTGCTGCATCGGCAATGGGTTCCTTTACAGTAACTCCCGGTACATCTGCCAATAATTCTTTGTATAACCGATGGATATGACGGCGATGATTGATATGATCATCGACCACCAACATCTGACCTCGTCCGATACCCGCAGACACATTACTTAACCGATAGTTATAGCCAATATACTTGTGTTGATAATAAGGATATGGCTCGCGGGCTTGTGTTGCAAAAAATTTCACTCGGTCAGCATCTTCCTTGGTATGACAGATGAGTGCACCACCACCACTGGTCGTTATCATCTTATTACCATTGAAAGACATGATACCAAAGGTACCCATCGTTCCTGCGTGGTTGCCATCATAAAGAGAGCCCATCGCCTCTGCCGAATCTTCTACGACAGGAATGTTATAGCGTTTGGCGATCGCGAAAATCTCTTTCATGCGTGGCGGATTACCATACAGGTATACAACAATTATTGCCTTGGGACAACGTCCCGTTATCCGGATACGGTCCTTGATGGCTGTCTCCAACAATTCTGGAGACATATTCCAGGAATCTGGCTCACTGTCAACAAAGACAGGTGTAGCTCCCTGATATGTAATAGGATTAGCAGAGGCAGAAAATGTCAGACTCTGACAGATTACCTCATCACCTCTTCCTACACCTAACATTACTAAAGCCAAGTGGATGGCTGCAGTACCTGCAGAAAGGGCAACGACGTGCTGCTCTCCTTCAGCGTGCTTTGACAACCATTTAGAAAGGTCATCTTCAAAACCATCTACGTTTGGTCCTAAGGGAACAACCCAGTTTGTATCAAAGGCTTGCTGAACGTAGTCTTGTTCCTTACCGCCCATATGGGCCAATGATAACCAAATCTTACTCATGAAATTAGTATCTCTGAAAGGTTCTCACCTTGCTTTGATAAAGAGGGGGGTAATGAGAACATACCCCTCTCTTTTATAAACTATAATTAATTACGTGGTTCAACAACGAAGATTACTACACGGTTCCACTCGTTCTTCAGCTCGTATGGCTGTACGGTATCACCCTTGAAGTCGATCTTCAGACGGCTTGGATCTACACCAAAGTCGTTAACAAGCATGTTGTAAACAGCCTTTGCACGATTCTCAGACAGCTTGAGGTTGTATGCCGGATAAGCAGTCTGAACGTCAGCATAACCAGTAACAACGATATTGATATCAGGATTATCCTTAATGTACTTGGCAACAGCCTCAACATTACGCTTCTGAATATCAGTGATGTTGTACTTGTCGATGATGAAGTTAACAGTCATATCCAGGATAGTCTGCTGGTTAACCTCCTTCTGAACGATAGTCTTAGGCTGTGCGTCAGCCAAGTCCTTACGTGCTTTGTTGATCTGTGCATTCAGATTTGCCAGGTAGTCAGCATCTGTTGCCTGAGCGTATCTGAAGCGACGGTCTCCATAATGATCTTTGAAGTGATAAGTAAGACCTAAGAGAAGGTTTACATATCCATCATAGTTATCATCATACCAGATACCATTGTACTTATCGTCTGTGGCATTGATGGTAGCCTCAAGACCGAGATCAAGAGCCTCACTCAACTTATAGTTGAAGAGGAAACCGGCACGTGCTGCGAAATAAGAGCGGTTCTTGGTATCGGGACAATACTGTCCGTTGCTACCCTTTGTCTTCTCCCATGCCTTAGCAGCATCATCATAACCGAAGGTATTGTTGAAACCTAAACCGATAAGACCGTTTACATTGAAACGACGGCTCTCTTTATACTGAGAGAGGATATTGGTGAGGTTGAACAAAGCGTCTACATAACCCTGGATATTCTTCCATCCATAAATCTCCTCTAATCCACGGTGTACAGCCAAAGCCTCTGGGTTAACGATACCCTTCTGTGTATTGAAAATAACCTGAGCACGGGCACCTACAGCCGGAGAGAAATACTTACCAACAGAAATACCACCGCTGAAGCCGAGAACATCCTTGATGTCACGTGGACGAACATTCTCACCAAGTGTCATGTTTCCACCAGCATGGAGAGTGATAAACCAGTTGTCGCCACCTTTATAATGTCTCAGACCCTGTACTGTGTCAGCATTAATTTCCCCATAAGACTGCTTTGTGTCAGCCTTAGAATTCATTGGGAAAGCAAGCAGAGCTACTGCGAAAATTGCAATTATCTTTTTCATTGTGTCTAAGCTTTTTACGTTATTACTCATTAATAAATACTACTACACAGCTCTTAGACTTGTCAAGAGAACGTACAACAGCAGGATTCTGCTCTACGAAGATGCGTCCTGCAGGAACATTGTAGCTATTTACCAAGACGTCACGGATAGACTGAGCACGCTGCAAGAACAAATCCTTGTCCTTAACCTGGTCGCCCAAAACGGTGATGTAGATATCACTCTCACCATTTGTCTTCTCTTTCCAATCCTGTGCGGCTGTGTAAACATTAACTTCCTGCAACTGGTTGATCTGAGCAGTATTGTCTTCGAAGGAAATCAGAGTGTGGATCTGGTTAGAGTTAACAACCTGCTTCTCGATACGGTTCGGCTGTTTCTTAGCCTCCTCAGTAGCTGCACGCAGACGGTTCAACTCATCATTCATTGGAGCGTACTTAGACCAGTCACGCTTTGCAAATGTAAATCCACGACTTCCATCATGATTCTTGAAGTGATAGGTAAGGCCTAACAATACATTGACACGACCATCCCAACGGATAGAGGTAAGAACACCGTCGTGCTTGTCATCAACCCATGCATTAGTAGCCTCAACATTCAGATCCCATGCCTCGCTCAGACGGAAAGCAGCCTGCAAACCGATACGACCAGCGAGGAAGATATCGCCTTCATCTTTGAACATTGCATCTGCAGGATTCCATGATCTCTCAGAGAAACCGAGTGTTTTCTCACCACCAAGACCCAAGATACCTATGAGGTTAAAACCGCGATCTTCCTTAAATCCGCAGAACAGATTTGTGAAGTTGAACAATCCATCCAGATAAGCACCAGCTGAATTGTAGTGGAATGTCTTCAGGTTAGGAGCAACACCTCTGCTGCTGTTGAAAACACCCTGTACACGCGCACCTACATAAGGTGAGAACCACTTACCAATGGCGATAGCGCCAGAAGGTAAAATACGACTTGTCAGAGATGGCTCTGACTGGTAACTACCCCAGTTAAGATTGGCACCTACACCAATGCTGAAAAACCAGTTGTCACCAAACGTTGACTTGTTTAAAATCTTACCATCTGTCTGTGAATCTACCCAATAGATAGTCTCACCCTCAGGTACGTTTTCCTGAGCAGCAACAGGAAGTGCTGCTAACAGAGGAAGAATAAATACTAAACAACTCTTCTTCATTTGTCTCATTTTGTTTAAATTAAATTGAAATATTATAATACTTATCTATTCCTAAATTACTTTTGCTGCACGTTGTCCAACTGTTCGTAAACAGAGTGCATACTCTTATAATCAGAAACAATTTCCTTCATCGTCTTTACTGTCGCACGTTTGTCTTCGTGATAAGAACAGTCGATGAGATATTCCAGTGCCTTACGTACCTCTTGGTAGTCGAGCTTGATACTCTCAGCACGGAAAATCATAGGATTCTCAGTAGGAAGGTCACTCTCCGACTTACGGAGGAGCTCCTCGTAAAGTTTCTCTCCGGGACGCAGACCCGTAAATGTGATCTTGATATCCGTGTCAGGAATCAGACCACTCAGTTCTATCATCCTTCTCGCCAAATCAACAATCTTCACCGGCTTACCCATATCGAAGACAAACACATCATTGCCTTCACCCAGATAGGCTGCTTCAAGAACCAGACGACATGCTTCAGGTATGGTCATGAAATAACGGATAATCTCTGGATCGGTCACCGTCACCGGACCACCTTTCTCTATCTGTTTACGGAACAAGGGAATAACACTGCCGTTACTGCCCAGCACATTACCGAAACGCGTAGTGATAAAAGAGGTCTTTCCATGAACTTTCCCTTCCTTAATCGCATTGCCGTAGCTCTGTACATACATCTCAGCTATCCGCTTGGATGCTCCCATCACACTACTGGGATGTACAGCTTTGTCGGTAGAGATCATTATAAATTTCTGTACATTATATTTAACGGCCAGATCTGCGACCGTCATTGTTCCCAATACGTTTGCTCTTACTGCCTCACAAGGATAAAGCTCCATCATAGGAACATGCTTGTAAGCAGCAGCATGGAAGATATAGTCGGGACGATACTCCTTGATATTAGCTTCCATACGAGAGCTGTTTCTTACATCGGAGATAATAGAGATAATTTTAGCGTCTGGATACCGCTTGGTCAGTTCCATATTTATCTCGTACAAAGCTGTCTCAGAGAAATCCACCAAGATCAACTGTTTAAGATGGAACTTACACAATTGCCGGCACAACTCACTGCCTATACTACCGGCAGCACCCGTTACCATGACAGTCATATCCTTCAGCCGACTGTCTATCTCCTTCAAATTAATCTTTATCTCATTACGGCCCAGCAAATCCTCAATCTGGATACTTCTTAGCTGGATGCTGGCTTGCTCTTCAGATACGTCAGCCATCGGAGCTATACGCATACTGATATTATGCTTCAGACCGTAGTTGAATATTTCGTCATCACTGTGCAGGTCGTCCTTACCGGTAAACAACAGACAGTTGATTTTATACTTTTCAAAGATGGGCTGTATATTCTCCACACTGTCGATGAAGAAAAACTTATGCCCCATCATCCGGTAATTATTCTTATGTGGGTTACGTGTCAGGAACCCTACTAAGTTATACTGTGTCTCAGCACTCCGGAGGTAGTTTGCCAAACTCACAGCCAACTCATCCTCACTACTGAAAATCATCGTGTTCAGGGTTCCCTTCCCACCATTATTGATAACAGTATAATAGAACGTAGCTATCGTTGTACGCGTCAACATCAGCAAGAACACTGATATCACAAAGTCGAGCGTTATGACTGCCAGGATAAATTGTCCTACCTTCTCAAAGATAAAGAACGATATCACCAACAATGAGATAGCCTTGAGCATCATCGCATAGATAATACGAGTAAGCTCTGTTACCGTAGCATGTCGGATGATGCCGTCGTACGTCTTCGTCACCCAGGTCCAAAAGATGGATACTACCATCGACCAAAGCAAGAACAACAGGGCAACACCCGGTATAATATTTATGTGCACTAAATAATTTAAGAACAGATAACTGAGCAGTGTTGCCACAACCGACAGGAAAACATCGGTAGCCCAAACCAGATATCTGCTTAAATAATTATAATGCAGCAGTTTATTTATTATGAATCCTTTCACACTTTAGTTCTATTTGTATAGTTTTATTCTATTACTTTACAATACCAACGAGAGACTCTTACCATTATTCCAATCCCAATGACTGTCTTAATAAAATAATACTTACGCTGCTGACGGTGTAATTTACCCTGTAAACCTTTAAAAGGACCCTGAACAATGATCACCTCCTTGCCAGTCTTAGCCTCTGCTTCTTCATAATCGAGAATCTGAACATTGGCGAATCCGGGATCACACAGCAGACGTATGTCATTCATTTCATGATTGGATATCTCGTAATATTCATTATTATCATTTTTATAAACACTCATCATAATACAGCTCTCCTGAAAAATCTGTTGAATGACACGCTCTGGCAATGTCTTGCGAACAAAGACAAAATTATGTATCGCTGGCACAAGTCTATGGAGTTCTTGAGAATCCATATCCGTGTCCTTTACATATGTCATGGGAACAAAACAGGTAAGACCTCTGCTTTGCAGATAATCAACCAACTGTAATTCCTTACAGTGGTAAGTACGAATTGCGTACCAATTACTGTCTTGTTTGTCATTCATCATACGATTATATTTCTAGTGCGTATATCCTCCTCTCCCCCGCATACTGCATGCGGAAGTATCTTGGTAAAAGTAAGGATACAGTACTACTATCCCCTATCTACACAAGAGTAAAATACTCATAGAATCAAGAATGGAGCGCTATAACGTTGCAAAGGTAGTTATTTATTTTACATTTGATAATAGATAATAAGTAAAAAAGATTATTATTAACGTTTTTTTAGAAATAAAAGGGTAAAATCATGTATATTTGTGGGTATTGACACCAATTTTGGTAATATTTATCAGAAACATTATGTATAATACAAGGATGGTTTTGGTGCTTGGACACATTGTCAAAAGTACTCGAACGGTTAATCTGTATGATCTGAAGCACTCATTATTTTGCTTAACATTGTGGTCATAATAATTAAAATGATTAGAAAATTTGGCATTTCACTCGTTTTTTGTAACTTTGCAGCCAATTATAAATAATGTATATAATAGAGAGGTATTAATATAATGGGATAACCCCTGAAATAGTAAAGACAATGGAATATAATTTTACAGAGATTGAGAAGAAATGGCAGAAGAGATGGGTTGAGAACAAAACTTATCAAGTGAAGGAAGATGAGCAGAAAGAGAAATTCTATGTGCTCAACATGTTCCCTTATCCATCAGGAGCTGGACTGCATGTAGGACATCCACTCGGATATATCGCATCAGATATCTATGCCCGCTATAAGCGTCTGCAAGGTTTCAACGTATTGAACCCTATGGGATATGACGCTTACGGACTGCCTGCTGAGCAATATGCTATACAGACCGGACAGCATCCTGCCATCACCACCATTAATAATATTAACAGATACAGAGAGCAATTAGACAAAATTGGTTTTTGTTTTGACTGGGATCGTGAGGTGCGTACCTGTGATCCTATTTATTATCATTGGACACAGTGGGCTTTTATGAAGATGTTCCAGTCATACTACTGTAACACCTGTAAGAAAGCACAACCGATAACATCGCTGATAGAGCATTTCTCCAAGCAAGGTACTGAGGATATTGATGCAGCCTGTTCTGAAGAAATATCTTTCACTGCTGAAGAATGGAACAGCTGGGATGAGAAGAAGCAACAGGAGATACTGATGAACTATCGTATTGCCTATTTGGGTGAGACCATGGTTAACTGGTGTGCTGGCTTAGGAACAGTGCTTGCCAATGATGAGGTTGTCGATGGTGTCAGTGTACGTGGTGGTTTTCCCGTTGTACAGAAAAAGATGCGTCAATGGTGTCTTCGTGTGTCTGCTTATGCTCAACGACTGTTGGATGGTTTGGATACGATCGACTGGACAGAGTCATTGAAAGAGACACAACGTAACTGGATCGGTCGTTCTGAAGGTGCAGAAGTAGTCTTTAAGGTAAAAGACAGTGATGTTAACTTTACCATCTTCACTACCCGTGCAGATACCATGTTCGGTGTTACCTTTATGGTATTGGCTCCTGAGAGCGAATATGTATCACTGGTTACTACAGCAGAACAGCAACAGGCTGTTGAAGATTATCTTGCAGCAACAAAGAAACGTACCGAGCGTGAGCGTATTGCCGATCGTAAGGTAACAGGTGTCTTCACCGGTTCTTATGCCATCAATCCGTTTACCAATGATGCTATTCCTATCTGGGTAAGCGATTATGTATTGGCAGGATATGGTACCGGCGCTATCATGGCCGTACCTGCACACGACAGTCGTGACTACGCTTTTGCCAAGCATTTCAATCTGCCTATCATTCCATTGATTGAGGGTGCTGATAT
>JAFZPF010000289.1 GCA_017550455.1 Prevotella sp. | reverse complement strand
GCAAGCCTCTTCATCCGCAGGCTGTATCTTTCCTTGCTCGACCATCCGTTGAAGAGCAGTGCCTTCCTCCACAGAGAGACAATAGGCAGAGATATGCTCTACGTTTAACTGTAATGCTCGCAGGATGTCTTGATGCCATTCATCCATGGTCTCCTCGGGAAAACCATATATCAGATCAATGCTGATATTACGGATGCCGGCACTACGCAGTCTGGAAACAGCCTCTTCTACCTGTAAGGAAGAATGTCTGCGGTGAAGAAAGGCCAATCGTTTGTCATCGAAGGTCTGTGCGCCCATGCTCACTCTGTTTACCGGCAGGTGCTTCAAGGCTTGGGCAAACTCCTCCGTTACGTCATCAGGGTTGCATTCCAGGGTGATTTCAGCATCCTCGCTGATGGTATAGGAATTCTTCAGTTGTTGAAAGATCTTCTCGAGTAGGGGGATGCTCAGGCGTGAGGGGGTTCCACCACCGAGATATACAGTATTAAAAAGGAAAGGGGAGGGTCTCATTTTCATCTCATTGCAGAGCGCATCGACATACTGTGGAATGAGTTTTTCCTCTATGGTGGAATAGAAACCGCAATAGATACATCTGCTTTTGCAAAAGGGTATATGAATGTACAGGCCTGCCATTTCGTAATGATGGGTTTATCGCTAATCGGTGATAAATATGTGCAAATTTACTAATATGTTTTAAAAAACAAACTCTCTTTTAGGAATTTTTTGGGTTTTCCATTTAAAATGTGTACCTTAGTGCCCCAAAAATAATAACAAATTTAAATCTTAAAATATAATGAAAGTTTATCAGACTGATGAAATCAGGAACATTGCCATGGTTGGCAGTGCGGGTAGCGGCAAGACAACGCTTGCCGAGAGTATGTTATTTGAAAGTGGCGTTATCAGACGCCGTGGTACTGTAGAGGGCAAGAATACCGTCAGTGACTATTTCCCTGTAGAGCAGGAATATGGCTACAGCGTATTCTCAACAGTTTTCAATGTAGAGTGGAATAATAAGAAGTTGAATATCATCGACTGTCCGGGATCTGACGATTTCGTAGGAGGTGCTATCACAGCTTTGAACGTTACTGATCAGGCATTGATCGTTGTCAACGGTCAGTATGGTCCTGAGGTAGGAACACAGAATATCTTCCGCTATACAGAGAAGTTGAACAAGCCTGTTATCTTTGCCGTTAACGAGTTGGATCGTGACAACTGTGACTTTGATACAGTGATGGGACAGTTGCGTGATATCTACGGAACAAAGTGTGTTCAGGTACAGTATCCTATTGCTACAGGTCCTGGTTTCAATGCCGTTATCGATCTGATCAAGATGAAGAAATACAGCTGGAAGCCCGAAGGTGGTGCTCCTACCATCGAGGATATCCCTGCTGATGAGCAAGACAAGGCAGAAGAACTGCATGCTGCTCTTATTGAGGCTGCTGCTGAGAATGACGAGGCTCTGATGGAGAAGTTCTTCGAAGAGGAGAATCTCTCTGAGGAGGAGATCCGTGAGGGTATCCGCAAGGGTCTTGTTTCCCGTTCTATGTTCCCGGTATTCTGTGTATGCGGTGGACGTAGCATGGGTGTTCGTCGCTTGATGGAGTTCCTGGGCAACGTTGCTCCTGCACCTACCGACATGCCGAAGGTTAGCAATACACATGGTGATGAGGTAACTACCGATCCTAATGGTCCTACTTCTCTGTTCTTCTTCAAGACTGGTATGGAGCCCCATATCGGTGAGGTTTCTTACTTCAAGGTGATGAGTGGAACAGTGACTGCCGGTGATGACTTGACAAATGCTGACCGTGGTTCTAAGGAGCGTGTTGCTACCCTGTATGTTTGTTCTGGAGCTAACCGTCAGCCCGTTGACAAGCTCTGTGCCGGTGATCTCGGTTGTACAGTGAAGTTGAAGGATGTGAAGACCGGTAATACCCTGAATGGAAAAGACAGTGAGAACAGCTTTAACTTCATCCAGTTCCCGAATTCCAAGTATTCACGTGCTGTGAAGGCTGTTAACGAGAGTGATACAGAGAAGATGATGGCTGCCCTTCAGAGAATGCGTCAGGAGGATCCCACATGGGTTGTTGAGCAGTCTAAGGAGTTGAAGCAGGTTATCGTTCATGGTCAGGGTGAGTTCCACCTCCGTACTTTGAAGTGGCGTCTGGAGAACAACGATAAGATCATGATCAACTATATCGAGCCGAAGATCCCATATCGTGAGACCATCACCAAGGCAGCTCGTGCAGACTATCGTCATAAGAAGCAGTCTGGAGGTGCAGGACAGTTCGGTGAGGTACACCTGATCGTTGAGCCTTATACAGAGGGTATGCCTGATCCTACCGTTTATAAGTTCGGTGGTCAGGAGTATCGTATGAACATCAAGGGCAAGCAGGAGATTGACCTGGAGTGGGGTGGTAAACTCGTCTTCATCAACTCTGTTGTCGGTGGTGCTATCGATGCACGTTTCATGCCAGCTATTCTGAAGGGTGTTCAGGAGCGTATGGAGCAGGGTCCACTTACCGGTTCTTATGCCCGTGACGTACGTGTGATCGTTTACGATGGTAAGATGCACCCGGTTGACTCTAACGAGTTGTCATTCATGCTGGCTGCACGTAATGCTTTCTCACAGGCATTCCGCGAGGCAGGTCCTAAGATCCTGGAGCCTATCTATGATCTCGAGGTACTTGTTCCTGCTGACTATATGGGTGATGTGATGAGTGACCTTCAGGGTCGTCGTGCACTGATCATGGGTATGGATAGCGAGGCCGGTTATCAGAAGTTGGCTGCAAAGATTCCATTGAAGGAGCTGGCAAGCTATAGCATCACGCTGAGCTCTATCACTGGTGGACGTGCATCCTTCTCAACCAAGTTCTCCAGCTATGAACTTGTTCCGCAGGATGTTCAGACTCAGTTGATCAAAGAGCACGAGGCAGAGCTTGCTGAGGAAGATAAATAAGGTACACCTTATATATTATATAATAAGAGGAGAGGCGCTAGCCTCTCCTCTTATTGTTTGGAGGGGGGATAGTGGGTATAGTGCCTATAGTACCTATAGTATCTATAGTATCTATAGTATCTATAGTGACTATAGTTAATAATTATCATCTAAAAGGTTGTTTTAAAGTTAACTGAACTAAAATTAACGAAATTAATTAACATATCTTATCCTTATCTGGGAATTAATCTCTATATTTGCATTGTGAAAAGTAGTAGGATGGAATAATGATCCTTCCTGATGGCAAATTATGAAGAAAAGGACGATAGTAATCATAGCAGTAGTGATGGGCTTCAGCTTTCTCGCCTTGTTATACCTTCAGTTGAGATATATTGAAGAGATGGTAACAATGAAGAAAGAGCAGTTCGATGAGTCGGTGAGCAAAGCCTTGAATCAGGCTTCGCGTAACCTCGAGTTGAACGAGACTTTACGATATCTGGAGAAGGATGTGAACGAGTCAGAGCGACGGGCATACCGCCGTGACTCAGTGGGAACACGTTCGGGTGCTCCGGATGGTACTGTCCAGCAGTCGCATCAATACTCGGTGGTTGGAAAAGATGGAACTATCTATTCGTCGTTTGAACTCAAGACGATAGCCACCAAGCCATCTACTGTTCCCAAGGCTATGATCCTTCGTAATGACAAGAACTCCCAGTTGGAGGTTTCTAAGAATATGCAGCAGATCGTGAAGAACAGGTATGTCTATCAGAAAGCCCTCATGGACGAGGTGATCTACAGCATTCTCTACACAGCCTCTGAGAAGCCGTTACGGGAACGTATCAATTTCAAGATGCTCGACCAGGACCTGAAGGCGGAGTTGATGAACAACGGTATCAATATCCCTTATCATTTCACGGTCAATACCCAGGATGGACGGGAGGTTTACCGTTGTCCGGACTACTCCGACAAAGGTGAGGAATATACCTATTCACAGGTGCTTTTCCGTAATGACCCGCAGAACAAGATGGGCGTGGTGAAGATCCATTTCCCGGATATGAACAGTTATATCTTCTCGAGTGTGCGTTTCATCTCCCCGTCGATCATCTTCACGATTGTCTTGCTGGTAACCTTTATTATTACCCTGATGTTGGTGTTCCGTCAGAAACGTATCTCTGAGATCAAGAACGACTTCATCAATAACATGACCCATGAGTTGAAGACGCCGATCGCCAGCATCTCACTGGCAGCCCAGATGTTGAATGACAACAGTGTGAACAAGAGTCCTATGATGATGAATCATCTGGGTGGTATTATCAATGATGAGTCCAAGCGTCTGCGTTTCCTGGTTGAGCGTGTGTTGCAGATGTCGATGTTCGACAGGGAAAAGACCACGTTTAAGAAGAAGATGCTCGACTTGAACGAGCTTGTAGAGACGATTGCTCACTCGTTCACCCTGCGTGTGGAGCATACCGGTGGAAAGATTTATACCGAGATAGGGGCTGTCGATTCAACGATCTATGTTGATGAGGTGCATTTCCAGAATGTCATCAACAACCTGTTGGATAATGCGGTGAAATACCGCAAGCCCGACACACCGCTGAACCTGCATATCAGAACCTGGAATGAGAAAGACCGTCTGTTTTGCTCTATCAAGGATAACGGCATCGGCCTGAAGAAAGACGACCAGAAAAAGATTTTCGACAAGTTCTACCGCGTACATACCGGTAATGTGCACGATGTGAAAGGTTTCGGACTCG
>JAFZPF010000288.1 GCA_017550455.1 Prevotella sp. | reverse complement strand
AGAGAAGTAAGCAAGAGAGAGCTCGTTGCACGCTTCGAGTCAGAACAGATTACGATTCTGAAAAACTGTGCTGCGGGACTCGCTTCGCTCAAACAGGTCCTCGCACTGACTCCGTCACCGTTTTTCAATCATCGTATCTGTTACCTTCCTCTCCGCTATCGCAACAAAGACAATAACCAATAACCATTAAACAATAACCAATAACCATTAAACAATAACCAATAACCAATAAACAATAACCAATAACATTGGACTATCAATGGGTCGGCTTGATTGTTTTTCCCCTCCCTCGTTCCCATTCCCGAGCTTCGCTCGCCTACCCGTAGCCTTTCCCCATAGGCATGGGGCGGGATGTTCGATTCGCATCGCTTCCTTTCTATTAACTCGTTTACTTGTCTACTCGTTTACTCGTCAACTAAATATTATTCCTAAAAAATGTCATTTTTGAGGGTAATACCTTTAAAAAAGTAAATTTTATGTTGTAGGCTGTTTGTTGTTTAAGTAAAATAGGTTAATTTTGGAATCGTAATGACAGAAAAGAGTAAAATGAGAAGATTATCTATTGTTTTAATGGCTGTGTGCTCCCTCGTACTCACGTCGTGTAAGGAGAAGAAGACATCCACTGTGATCATTGCCCCCAAGCCTGTTGAGGAGGTGAAGAAAGACCCGTCGAAGATGCAGGAGATCAACCAGGATATGAATGTTGAGTGGATTGGCAAGACTTATCAGGTGGTGATCCGCAGGGTTTCCGACGAGAGTCTTCCGATGGTGAAGGATGAGAGTGGCTCGAAGTATTATGACAATGTGATCACCCTGAAGGTTATCCGTCCGGATGGCACGGAGTTTTTCAGTCGTACGTTCAAGAAGACCGATTTCTCCAGTTATCTGGATGACAAGACGCGTAGTAACGGGGCTTTGTTAGGTATTGTCTTAGACCGTGCTGAGGGTGATAATCTGATTTTTGCAGCCAGCGTAGGTTCTCCCGACCGTCTCAGTGATGAGTATATCCCCATGGTACTGACCTTATCCCGGATGGGTAATGTCAGCATCAAGAAAGATACTGAGTTGGATACTGCCAGTGATCGTACGGAAGGAGAGCTTACGGAAGAGGAGGATGACGGCGTTTAATTGTTATCCGTCATCACCTCGATGAAATACACCTTAATATCTTTGTCGCTCCTGCTGTTGAAGTAAATACGGTTGCCGGCATGGTTATAGACCGGGTGGGGATGAGCATCTTGTCCCAGCCAGTCGCTCTCATGCTTACACAGTGGAATCCATTTCAGGAGGCCTTCTTCCCACAGGGGCACCACGCGTGAGATATATTCCCCGTCTTTCTTATGCGGATCAGGCCCGTTGTCTGTGCTGTTCTCACGGACGATGGCGATATCGTCGGCAAATTTGAAGTAGCCGTCACAGCAGAGGATCTGCTGATGATCCATTGTGAAATGGCCGTACGACTTATATTCCTCCGGCAAGGCTATCTCCCAGTATTGCCGGCTACGCAGGTCGTAACGTCCTACCATGGCCGGTCCGTCGGCATAGCCACCGTGATAGATGATGATATTCCCATCATCACTCCACATCTCATGACATACCCAGTCGGCTGCTTTGCGGGGATATCCCTTCGTGTCGCCTAAGGTATCCGTCCCTTCTGTGCGCACACGGATGATCTCATCTGTATGATGGTTGTATAGCCAGATACGTCGGATGCCACAGTCACGGCAAGGCCATTCATGGTTGTACATGATGATTTCGGGGTCGGCGGGGTTGAACTGCACATGGGTGATCCAGCAGAGGGGCACCTGTTTCTGATACCTCAGGTCACCTGTGGCCGTATCATAGACACAGAGATAACTGCTCAGTTGTTCATCCTGCACACGCTGGTCGATATTGTATATCGGTCGTTTGTCGAGTCCGCTGCCCTCTGTCTCCGGATCATAGTCGAGGCATCTGCCGTCGGTCATCGGCACACACAGCCACCGGCCGTCGTCGCTGACATGGGTAAAGGCGGTCATCCTGTTGTCAGGCACATGGTTGAGCACCACCACCTTCCCGTCGAGGCCCACCTTGCAGATACTGTCGTCTTGTATGAAATAGATCACATCCCGTTTGCTGTCGAGCGACACGCTGGCCTTTCCCAGTCCTTCGTTGAGTGTCCCGTCGAAATACACATAACTCTTCAGGATCCCTTTCGTGTTGTGCGTGAGCTGGCGCTCCTCACCTGTCGTAAGGTCTTTCACGAAGACGTTGGGGTGCCCGTCACGGTTGCTGATGACATACAGTCGTCGGTCGTCGGCACTCAGGGAAGAACAGGTGAAATACAACAGTTGGGTATCGAAATGCTCGTTTGCGGAGCATCCGCTGATCAATTGTCTTTGTCGGATGGGGTTGCTCATATCAGGCTCTTCTTAGGATGTTATAACTGTCGTTGAAATCCTTGGGATGGTTACCTAAGAATATCATATTAAGGAGGCAGTTGGCGGCCATCTCCTCATCTGTGAGGGTCACCCCTTTACTGCGTACGATATCTTTTCCCAACAACACATCCCAGTTGGCCTTGAAGTTAGAGTCATGGGCTCCGAAATAACAGTCGCCGGACCCATCCTCAATAAGCAGGTATTGTATCTGTTTGTTGGTCGGCGTGTATCTCATGGTGGTCAGCATGTCGAAGGCTTGCTTGAACTCCTTGCGATGACGTTTAGCATTGGGGTACATCGCCACGACGGATGGGAACAACTCATCAAACTCGAATGATTGTAATAATTGGAACAGTTTCATAGGTAAAGGGGTAAAGGTGTTTGATTATCGGATAACCACTTCCACGGGACAGTGGTCACTGCCATAGATCTCGGTATGTATCTTTGCGGAAACCAACCGTGGTTGTAAGCGCTCGGATACGACAAAGTAGTCGATACGCCAGCCGGCATTCTTCTCACGGGCATGGAAGCGGTAACTCCACCAAGAGTAGATATCGGTCTGGTCGGGGTAGAAATAACGGAAGGTATCTGTAAAGCCTTCCTGTAGGAGTAAGGTGAATTTCTCACGCTCCTCGTCAGTAAAACCGGCATTCTTTCGGTTGCTCTTCGGGTTCTTCAGGTCGATCTCCTGATGAGCCACATTCAGGTCACCACAGATGATGACGGGCTTCTTCTGGTCCAAGCCTTTGACATATGCACGGAAATCGTCCTCCCACTGCATGCGGTAGTCTAATCGCCGTAAGCCGTCTTGGGAATTGGGGGTATAGCATGTGACAAGAAAGAAATCGTCCATCTCCAAGGTGATCACACGTCCTTCATGGTCGTGATCATCGATGCCGATGCCATAGGTGACGTTGAGGGGCTGATGACGGGTATAGATAGCTGTGCCGCTATATCCTTTCTTGTCAGCATAGTTCCAAAAACTATGAAAACCTTCAAACTGAAGGTCCAACTGTCCTGCTTGCATCTTTGTTTCTTGCAGACAGAAAAAGTCGGCATCCAACAGTTTGAAGGTCTCACTGAAACCTTTTGTCTCACAGGCACGCAGCCCGTTGACGTTCCATGATATAAGTTTCATTGCCTAAAACTTTGCCATCTTGATGGCAACGACGGCACACTCATCTCCTTTATTACCTAAACAGCCACCGCTACGGTCTTTTGCCTGCTGCCAGTTGTCGGTCGTCAACAGTCCGTAAACCACAGGTATCTCACTGGTAGTATTCAGACGGGCGATACCATAGGTTACCCCCTGGCAGATATAGTCGAAGTGAGGTGTCTCACCCCGTATCACACTACCGAGGATGATAATGGCATCATATCCACCGTGGAGTGTCATCTGATGAGCTCCGTAAACGAGCTCAAAACTGCCGGGAACGGTCTTTACATGGATGTTCTCCGGTAGTGCCCCATGTTTCTCGAGGGTCTTGACAGTGCCTTCCAACAGCGCATCGGTAATCTCTGCGTTCCATTCTGCCACAACAATGCCGAAGCACATGTTACTCGCATCGGGAACACTGGAACTATCGTAATCAGAAAGATGATGTAATGCGGTTGCCATTCAAGTATGAGTTATTCTGTTACGCGCTCGATGTATTTATCAATTTCCTGCATCACAGGAGAGTTGACATACTTCTTCTTGATATCTTTGTAGATAGAGAGAGCCTCTGCTTTCTTACCCTGGCTTTCCAGGATCTCAGCAGCTTGGATGAGGAAGGTAGGAGACAGACTGTTGTTTGCTCCGTCAGCGGCCTGGCTGTCAGCCATCTTAGCGGCCTTCTTCAGGTTAGACACAGCCTTGTCGAGTTGCTTCACATGCGCATAGGCATTGCCTAAGGCAGCCACAGCGGCAGGACTGATCATACTGTCATCCTCTGGTGAGTAAGCATCGAGGAACTTAACGGCCTCTTCCCACTTGCCGAGGTTTGCCTGACACAGACCGGCATAGAGGTTAGCCAGATTACCGGCAGCTGTGCTGCTATACTCTTTTGCGAGCTTTGCAAAACCAACGAATCCCAGGCTGTCACCCTTCAGGGCCATCTCATAGTTCTCGTTAGCGAAATACTCCTGACCTTTAGCCAGAGCTGTGCTGGCCTTATCCTGACGGGGCTCTGATACGTAGTTCTTGTACAGGATGATACCGGCGATAATCACGATCAATGCTACTACAGCAATGGTAATTGCTTTCTTGTACTTCAGCAGGAAAGCCTCTTGTTTGTTGAGATTCTCAACATTTTTTTCTTTAACGTTTGCCATTTTATTATTTTGTTATTTCAATTATTCTCGATTTTCTCTAATAGGCTGCAAAATTACGCATTTTATTGCAGATACTGAAATTTATTACCTTTTTTTTTCGTTTTTCTATGACAAAGTCCTTATCACCCACGTTGTTTTATTAAAAAAATAGTATCTTTGCAAGTTGAAGATATGATATTACAGAAAATTTCCATCATCAATTACAAGAATATCCGGGAGACCACATTGACGTTATCTCCCAAGATGAACTGCCTCATCGGTTTCAATGGGGCGGGGAAGACCAATTTCCTGGATGCGGTCTATTACCTCTCTTTCTGCAGAAGTGCCTATCACTCGTTGGATTCCCAGGTGCTGATGCATGGTGAGGATTTTTTTGTTCTTGAGGGTGAGTATTCTCATGACGAGCAGCAGGAGGATCATCAGGAGGTGATCTACTGTGGCATGAAGCGAGGCACGAAGAAGCATTTCAAGCGTAACAAGAAAGAGTATAAGCGTCTGTCGGAACATATCGGCCTGATTCCTTTGGTCTTTGTCTCTCCTGCAGATATCGTGTTGATAGAAGGCAGTAGTGAAGAGCGTCGGAAACTGATGGATATGGTGATCTCCCAGTATGACAATACGTATATGGAGACGCTGAATCGCTATAATAAGGCTTTGTTACAGCGGAACAGCCTGTTGAAGATGGAAGAGGAGCCTGACATAGCGCTCTTGCAGTTGTGGGAAGAGCAGATGGCTGAGGAAGGGGAGAAGATCTATCAGAAGCGGAAGGCTTTTGTGGAAGAGCTGATACCTATCTTCCAGGAGATCTATCATTATGTGTCCACCGACAAGGAACAGGTGTCTCTTCAGTATCTCTCTCATTGTCAGCGTGGTCCGCTCCTGGAGGTTATCCAGCGTGACCGTATGAAAGACCGGATTATGGGCTATTCCCTGCATGGTGTTCACCGGGATGACCTGGAGATGTTGCTGGATGGCTATCCCCTGAAACGGGAAGGCAGTCAGGGTCAGCATAAGACTTTCCTGATAGCCTTGAAACTGGCTCAGTTCCGTTTTCTCAAGCGTACGAGTGCCCATACCCTTCCCCTGTTGTTGTTGGATGATATCTTTGATAAGTTGGATGCCCAGCGTGTAGAACAGATCGTCAAACTGGTATCCAGTGAGGAATATGGTCAGATCTT
>JAFZPF010000040.1 GCA_017550455.1 Prevotella sp. | reverse complement strand
GAAGAACAACTTATCCTTGTATTTGAGATACCACGCCCGATACTGCTTGGGATTGTCGTAGCGCAGCAGGGTGTAACGCTCCAGCAGTCGCTTGCCCTTTGCCACATCCTCTGTGGTCTCCCACAACAGGATAGCCTTGTCAAGAATCCGTTTGTCATTATTGGGAATGCCCAAACTCTTCGCATCCTCATCGAGGGTGAGTCCGTAGTTGTCAAACGTACCGTAGAAATAGGGGGTATTCTCCTCGTAGTACTTCTCATAGGCTGCCTCATCATCACCAAACTGTTCATAGAGAGGACCTGCCTGGCGACGTCTCCACTGATCTAATGTTGGCATTTGCTGTGGTTGCCATTGTAAGTACATCATATTAGCAGGTCCAACTTTTCCACCGGCAGCATGAATAGCCTTGATAGAGTCAGCATATTGCTTCATGACCTCGTTTCCTATCTCTATCTCTCTTATGTATTCCTTCCAGCACTCTTTTGTTATTCTATAAGCATTCTCTTTTGCCTCTATGCGCGTTGAGATACCCTCATTTAATTTACGCGCCATGATACGCTGTCCGGCAAACTTCGAAATATAGATCACAGCATTGACAAACAAAGGCTTGGCTTGCTCTGTCATGTCAGAAGGAGCAGCGGCAAATCCCCAATGCAGGAAACAGCCCTGACGACCGATAGCCATGGCATCGATTGACTTACTGCTCAGTCCTCCGGAGATCCATTCACACTCAGGAGAGTCCTCATAACCCCAAGGACGACTGACCATACCGATCTTGATATTCTTACCACGCTGCTGATAACTGGTGTTACCAATCTTCATCATCTTGGTGGTTGGGGGAAGCGTCTCACCTACCATAGGAGCAAAGGCAAGCGCACCCTCTGGTGTGGGTTTCTCCTCCAACTTCATATTCACCTTATAGGGACCCTTGAAGATCGGGTGGTTGGTGCGCATGGTATGTGCGTAGTTGTCTAAGCACAGGCAATACCAGTCGCTCTTCAGTCCGATGTATCTTCCAAGTGTCTCACCCAACTCAGCGATTGTTATTACCGGGCGGTCGAAGTCCTCAGGGAAGTATTGCGCCTCGATGCGCTTGATGAATCGCTGTCCGTCTTTGATGTCATGACGAGGTTTGAGCGGAGTGGGCACACCGTCCATGATCGTCACGTCGTAGTTGTACGACATCTTGTAGTTATAGTCCTTACCCTGTATGACTTTCACCGTGGTGAAATACTGGTTAAGGAACTGCTCAAAAGAAGCCGTGCGCTCTACGATACTCTTCTCGTTTTCCGCCTTGTCATATTCATTTCCAAACGTCTCCATATTGGAGTGTCCACCCACGTAAAGCACGCGGAGCTTGGTCTTCTTCACGGCACCCATCATAGTGATGCCTACCATCAAAAGGGTGCAAAGTAAGAATAATTTCTTCATAAGATTCCTATTTATAGATTGTTGATTCCTTCATAAGGCGTTTTCATATATGCTATATGTAATACACTTAAAAAGGTATTCTGTGGTTACATGTTTGTCGATTTTACCATACTTTTGCAGATATTAACGAAAGAGGCGTAATTGGGATAATTGTAGGGACTTACTTCATGTATGTCCGTTGGTATAAATATTGATTATAACCATCGGTGTTTTTGGGACATAGATAAACTAAGTCCCTACCTGTGGGTGGCTGTTGAAATCTTAATCCCCACCATATTCCCCAAAGATTTGTTGAACTTTTTACCCAAACAGTTCGTCAAGATATTTGTAGAAATCCTCCGACTCGCCGACAATAATCTTGCTGATCTTTCCCTGTGGGTCGATGATAATCTTGGTGGGATAGCTCTCCACGGCATATTTCTCGGGAGTGCCGTCGGCTGCCTTATTGAAGACATGCAACCAAGGTAATGCATGATCTTTTACCGCTTTTTTCCACTTCTCAACGGTGTCGCTGCAGTCAACGCCGATAATCTCAAACTTTCCGCGATACTTCTCATAATACTTCTTCATATCTGGCATACCCTTGATACACCATCCGCACCAGGAGCCCCAGAAGTCGAGTATCACCCACTTGCCACGCATCGAAGAAAGAGTCAGAGGCTTTCCTTTGATATCATTCAGCGTAAAGTCGGGAGCCATCACACCTTCCTTAATGCGTTCCTTGGCTTGTTGAGCCTGAATATCATTGGCTGCCTGTTTCATCATGGCATCGACAACCGGTTTCATCCTTCCTTTCCTGACGGAAGGGGAAAGGTAGTTGATTGCTGTCACCATATCCTCTGGTTTCACATATTGCAACAAAGTCACACTCACTTCATCATTAGGATGACTGAAGAGATATGCCGTCATATCTGTTTTAACCTGCTCGTATAGTGCTTTTTTATCATCAACAGAGGTTTCTGGCGACATTAACATCTTCGTATACTGCATCAGTTTCTGCTCAATGGGGGCATACTGCTGATAGAAGGCAGAACCAGAGAGGGTGTAATCATCAAAACTGCCATTTACCTGAGCGTACTCTCCTCCCAGAGCCGGGACACCGATACTACGAGAGTAGTCGCCGGGCCTTAAGATAACGAGATTCTGCAGTTGGTCGATATTCAGGGTGATATCTATCTTACCATCCTTCAGGGCGTACTTCTGCATCGGACTACGACTGTTGTCACCGTAGTACATCGGCATAATCACCACGCTATCGGTCAACTCCTTCAGTTGTCCTGTCAAGCGGAAATTACCGTCTGCTTTACTCTTTTGGCTTTGGGCCATTGACGTGGTAGAGATAAGTACTGCAATAATTAACAAAATATATTTCCTCATATACCAAAGGTTTTCCATGTCTTAAGTGAAATACTTCCAAAAGATTATAATTAGCTTGGTGGATCCACCAAGCTAATTAAGAGAGAGATTGTATTACCAATTCTGTGTAAGATTCGAGTTCATCTGTGTGGCATTCTGCGGGAGAAATATGAGCCCCCAATGTCTTACCTAATTCGGCAATGGTTATTACGGGCCTGTCAAAATCATCAGGGAAATACTGTGCTGGTATTCTCTTTATAAAACGTTGACCATCCATTACATCTTGATGAGGTGCTATGGGTGAGGGTACCCCATCCATAATCGTTACGTCATAGTCGTACGACATCATATGGTTGTACACCTCTGCCTGTACAACTTTCACATCGGTAAAATATTGATGGAGAAACGTTTCGAAAGAGACTGTCCTTTCAATGATGCTTTTCTCATTTTCTTCCTTATCATAGCTGTTAACAAATGTCTCTATATTAGAGTGGCCTCCAACATATAAGATTTTCAGTTTTGTCTTTTTGACAGCCCCTATAGTCAAGACATTAACTATCAGTAAGATACTAAGTATGATACTATTCTTCATCGTTAATCAATAGTCATGATTATTCAGTAGTATGAACTCTCTGGTTATTTATAATTTTGTTCCAGATTGGGGTTAACGCTTATTGAATTGAGAGGGAATGGGAATATCCACATCTTACTTCCTGGTTTCAGCTCATAGGTAGTATCACCAATTGTACGTGTATATGTAGCTTCCCAACCGCTTATCTCATTCCAGCGTTTCTTATCTACGAAACTGAAATTAGAAAAGAGATTCTCTCCTAAGGCTGTCTGCTTATATTTCGCTATGGCATCACTCATATTGGATACGTTGCCTTTCAGAGGTTGGTATAGCCTTGGATTGATACGGTTGACACGTATCTTATCCAGTTCATTCATTGCCTCTGTGATATTGTTTTTATGCAGTTCACATTCAGCAACGATCAGGTGCATCTGTGGTACACGCAGTCCACCCTCGTTCCATCCTGAGTCAAAGTCCTCTGTGCATACGTAATTGGGATCACCCAGATACATTTCTCCCATCATATACCCACCGATGGCGGCCATCATGGCATCGGTCATGATATAGTCTTTATGGGCATGACCTGTTTCAATCTGATTCCAGATACTATAAGGATAAAACATTAGCACCTCGTCTTCATTGGTATAGAAATAGTCTTCAATAAAGGTGCCGGGTTTTTTACAAATAATATCAAATAATCCATAATACAGATCATGGTATTCTGTATTAAGATTAGCCATCTCACTGCTGATGGAGAGAGCTTGCTTGGCTGCGGCTTCTGCCTCTTCCCATCTTTGCATACACATCAGCGCAAGTGCTTTTACCGCATAAGGCCCTGCCTTGTTAAACCTCATCCTGTTAACTGAAACTGATGGCAGTCCGTCTATTTGAATGGCCTCATTTACATCGTCAAGAATCTGGTTATATACTTCCTCCACTGTTTTCTGTTGCTGAGGTATCGTTATATCCACATCCTCTGTCATCACAATAATTCCACGTGTATTAGAGGCGGTGGAGGGGTTGTATGCGGCGGCGAATTTATTTACAAGCATCAGATGGGAGAATGCACGTAATGTAAGTGCTTCACATTTTACCTGCTTCTTTTTGCTTTCTGAACCTTCTGTTTGATCTATTTTCTCCAATACCGGATTGGCGATGGTTCCGATGGCGTTATAGAAGTTCTGGTAATCCCCGTCGGAATTAGTCAGTTCTGCCATCTGGTCAAGACTCGCCTCATCCCATGTCCACATGATAACGTTACGTGATTTTTGCGGTCTGTTTATTTGTTCCACAAGGTTGCTGAATGAATTAATCATATCGCCGCACATTACTTTCATGTCGGTTGATCCAAAGCTGTATTGGTTATTCAATAGTAATTCAAGTTGGTCAACAGATGACAGTAAGTTCATGCCTTTTGGTTGCATATCGGTAAAGTCTTCGCATGAAGTAGTTACCAATATCAAAAGGAAACTGAATATGTTAAAAAATGACTTTTTCATGTCCTTCTTTTTAAATGGTTCGTGTTATAGATTAATGTTTACTCCAAAGATGAAAGAACTTGGATTACGTATTCCGAGTGTTTCCGGATCTACATTTACCTTATTTGCTATCCATAGCCATTTGGGATTATCTATTTGGAAACGAAGGGATAGACGGTTAATACCCAATCTGCCTATCCATTGTTGTGGGAACTCATATCCAAACACTATATTGCGTATCTTCAGGAAATCGGCATCTCTGATAGAGTTATCTGCATATAATGGTTCTGATCCGACAGTTCTTGCACCATATTCTCCGATGCCTGGAGTGCTTGACATATTGTCTGGTGTCCATGCATTCAGGAAGTAACTTGGAATCGCAGAAGTAGGTATCATTCCTCCTCCCATCTCTCTCTCAGCCCTTGCACGCATCTTGTGTCCTCCATAATAAGCCATCAAGACACTAAGTGAGAATCCTTGATAGTGGAAACTATTGTCAAGTCCCATGATTACCTTTGGTTCACTCTGACCGGCAAACACCAATATGTCAGGACTTCCAACAGCAGAGTGACTAATCCTGTCGTTATCAATATAATACTGAACCATACCCTGTTCGCCCTCCTCGCTGCTAATACCGGCGAAGCGATATGCCCATAGTGCACTGCTGGGATAACCCTCCACATATGGGTTGTTAATCTGTTGAACAGCGGTTGTTGAGGGGTTGTCCACTTTTGTGATCTTATTCTTATTGCTGGAGAATGTAAAACTGCTAGTCCACCCAAAGGAATCACGTGTATTAGCCCGTAACCAGTCGTAGGTGAGCTGTAACTCGATACCCTTGTTGTTCATATTTGCTGTATTGACAAACATCGAGGTAAATCCCGTAACCGGATCTAACGACAGATATGAGAAAATATCTTTACCCTCCTTCTTGTAATAGTCTAAGGCACCTCGAAGTCTGTTATTAAACAGTGAATAGTCGATACCTATATTGGTTGTCCTGTTTTGTTCCCATTTCAGATTTGGGTTCGCAGGACTGACAATTGTCGCTATAGGCAGATTTGTCACATAATTCAGTGTTCCGGTCGAGG
Source organism: Prevotella sp. (assembly GCA_017550455.1). GTDB lineage: Bacteria > Bacteroidota > Bacteroidia > Bacteroidales > Bacteroidaceae > Prevotella. Next base: position 10,751 of record JAFZPF010000040.1, on the reverse strand, counting down.
CTGTCATATAACTGGTTGCTCCTTGGTAGATATTACCTGTTACACCATAGCTGAGGCGCAGTTTCAGGAAATTGAGCCACTTGACATCTTTCATGAATGGTTCATTACTTGCGATCCAACCCAGTCCGACTGACCAAAGTGGTTTGCCGCGGAATTTAGCATTCAGTCCATATACGTCGGCATAGTCTTTCCTGAAAGATGCAAACAGGTTATATTTCTCATCATAGGTATAGGTCGCATTGAAATATCCGGAAGCATATTTATGACGCACCTCTTTTTCTACCCCCATTCCTTCCTCAAAATAGGGTGCGAATACTGCTTGGTGGGCAATGAATCCTCCACCGTCGGCCAGGAAATAAGAACTCCTTTCTATTTGGCTAAGAGTTCCGAAATCGATGGTATGTGTGGCACTTGTCTGTAACTGTTCATCATAACCCAGAAGCAATGTCCTTGTTCCTTTTGTTTTGGTCTCTCGGAATTCCAAACCTGCTATTGCCGTAATTTCATGTTTCCCAAAGACCTTATTGTAGTTTATCTGTCCACGTGCTGTCCAGTACCGGCCATCTGTGTTGGTAACACGTTTCATACCACCTGTCTCAGGTGTCGCATAGGTCACTTTTCCTGTTGAAGGATCATAGGTCGCATAGGCATTCCGGATACTTCTTGAGATAAAACTCTCCTCAGATGCCAACCATTCATTGGTGGTATGGCTGTTCTCATATACATATTGTAATTGTGCTGTCAGACCGTCGATGATTTTAAACAGGAGCTCACCGTGGTATCGCATATGCTGACGATGGTTTGTCTCCGTATTCCTATAATACTCTTCAAGTGGATTCGTTCCTAGGTCATACAGGCCCTCAGGCAACTCCATATACTGATTCCCGCATGCAAAACCATGAAACCTGCGTAATGATCCGTCGGTATTGTAAAGGCTCTCGTAAGCTGGTAGTTCCCAGGGACTTGTGTAATTCACTACACTCTCATACACAGAACCTGGAGTTGTGGTCTTCTGATAGATACCGTTGACCGTTAATTTTGCCATTAACCATTTTGCTAAATCAAAAATACCTTTATACTGAATGTTTAACTGATTGAATTTGTTGTTAATCATCCCAAGGTTATCCGACTTGTAGTTAAGGGTAAGATTGTTTTGGAACTTATCCGATCGACCACGCAGTGAGAGGTTATACTGTTGCATAACCTGCTGTTTATAAACAGCGTCTCCATATTCCTTAGCATAATTATTATTCTTCAACTGAGAAAGCATGCTCTGAAATTGTGACTGTGAAAGTTCTCCATTGGCCATCTGATAATAGGCATATTGAATTGGTGACATATAACCGCCATATCCATTACTTATGGTTGTCGTAACATCTGTAAGGGGGTCGGCTATCGGCCCATGAGCAACACCATCCTTGGTATATCCTTTATAATAGTAGTTCCAGAAATTATTCTCTACTTCCACCTGTTCTGCGGCGTTCATATAATAATTATCATGATAATCCATGTTTCTATCTTCCCAAATGCTCAGGTTTGCTGAGAAATCTATGTCTATCTTTCCTTTTTTCTTGGCATTCTTCGTTGTAATAACAATGATACCGTTAGAGGCACGTGCACCATAGATAGCCGTTGCGGCAGCGTCTTTCAGTACGTTGATACTCTCGATATCATAAGGGTTTATATCTGAAATCTTTGTTTCCACAGGAACACCATCAATGACGATCAAAGGCGACGTCTCTGCATAAAGCGAACTGGTTCCACGAATCTTCATTTCTCCACCATAAGTAGAAAGGCCTGCAACGCGTCCTTCCAAGTTGCTGACAATATTGGTTGTGTATCGATCGTCTAATTTGTCTGCAGTAATAGTTGTGACGGCACCTGTCATCTTGGGTTTGGAGATATCTTGATAACCCGTTACGATTACTTCTTCCAACTGTGCGCTGCTGGTCATCGTCACATCTTGATTAACATGCCCGTTGCCAGCATTCAGATGAGCCACGGCATTGTCCATACCCACGAAAGAGTATTTCAGGTCGCACGCATTGGCAGGTACCTTCAGGGTGTAGAAACCGTTGATGTCGGTAATCGTGCATACCTTTGAGTCATCAATACAGATACTTACTCCGGGCAGTGGGTCTCCCGCATCATCCTTTACGGTTCCTGAGACGGTACGCGTACGGGCACCGGAGATTTTTCGAGTCACGGTAACGATGTTACCCTCCACATCATAGACACAGTTGATCTTGTTCATCACCTCGTTAAGCACTTGTCTCACCGGACGGTTCTGAGCTTTTACAGCCACTTTCGGGAAGGTCTTTGCCAGCTCAGCACTGTAGATAAAGTTCAGCCCTGTCTGTTTCTTCACTTCCGCAAAGAACTGCTTCACGGTCACTTGCGTCATGTCAAGTGTCACGGTCTTGTCCTTCACCGACTGCGCTGCCACGTTGAGTGTCAGCATCGTCATCAGCAGGATAACGACCATTCGCTTCGTTGCTTTGATTCTTTTCATTCTCTTACTTTTTTATGTTAGTAATATAGATTATTTATTCACTGATTATAATGTCCTTTCCATGCACCTCGATGCGGAGACCGGTTACGTTGTGAATGGCCTTCATCGTAGGGATGATCGACTCGTATTTATCAAACTCACCGGTGAAGCGCATCTGGCGGATCTCCTCACTCTCAAACTGCACTCGCTTGTTATACCAATGACTGAGCACCCGCATCAACTGCTCCAGGGTACAGTCCTCAAACACGAACGTGCCGATATTCCAAGCGATATACGGTGTGATATCCACCTGACTGACCATAGGTTCTGTCTCACCGGGCTGAAGGATAGCCATATCGTTGGGTTTCATCATAAACTCCTTACCGCCTTTTGCTGTGACACCAATACTGCCGTTGACGAGAACGATGCGTGTAACACCGATCTCATCCTTCGTATTGATATTGAACTCTGTGCCATATTGTTTCACATCACCGTTGGGAGTATGTACGATAAATGGTCTGTTCTTATCCTTCGCCACAAAGAAATAAGCCTCTCCTGTCAGTTCTACCTCACGTGTCTCACTGCTGAAATGTATCGGATACCTCAGCTGCGTACCATAATTAAGATGTACGCGCGTACCATCTTCTAACGTCATCCAGAACTCACTGTCATGGTAAGTAGTTATGGTATTGCCATTGATAGTAGTTTTTCCCTGCGGAGCACCACCCTTCTGTGCCTTAGTGATACCTTCTTCGCTGGTCACACTCACCTGGCGGCCGTTGGTACTCAGCACAGCCTGGTTCTTACCCGACTTCTCCGCTTGTTCGATGACTGCCAATATCTCGGGAGCGAGCTGTGGCTTCTCCACACGATTGTTGTTCATCCAGATAGCTGCTCCGGCAATGAAACAGAGGAATACGGCTGCTATACGCAGGATACGTTTTATGCTGATTGTACGGGATGTCGTCTTGTCTTCTTCTGCTGTTGAGGGCTGTATATGACGGGATATCTCACTGAACAATTCTTGTTTCTTAGCATCATCCATGGTGGCTGATCCTTTGTCTTCCAGCCACAACTCTTCTAAAACATCCCGCAGTTGGAAATCATTCATATCATTGGTGAGGCGACGAAGCTCTGCCAATTCCTCCTCATTGATGATTCCCTGCATATATTTTTCTAAAAGTATCTTATAGTTATTCATAATCTTCTTCTTTTTATAAAGTAATACACATAAGTCCGCAATTTGTAACTGCAGATAAGGTTATTTTTTTAAAATAATATATTTGTGTTTCTTATAGTTCCAGAAAGAGAAGCAGCAAGGGCGCATAATCGCTCAGTTCTTCACGTACTTTCTTCAAGGCAGCAGACAGACTGTTTCGAACAGCCTGGTTGGTAATGCCCATACGCTGTTCGATCTCCGATAAGGACAGGTTCTGCTCTTTCCTTAACTCAAAAACCTCTCTTTGACGAGATGACAGTTTTTGTTTGGCTTCTTCCAGACGTCGCATAAACTCCTCCAAGCTAAGATTCCTTTCAGCCTTGTTCTCATCAGTCAGCGATGAGGTATAGAAGAGATAATCATCCATCACCGGATGACTCACCTGTGTGCGGAAATGATTGATGATCCGATGATAGGCAATAGTAAATATGAATGATTTGAAAGAACTGTCCGAGCGAAAAGTCTCATGTGTCTCCCATATCTTGATGAAGGTTTCCTGAACGATATCCTGAGCGACCGTCTCCGACTTGACGAGTTTGAAGGTGAACTGATACAATCTACCAACCCACCGATCATACAACAGCCTGAAACTATCGTACGAACCGTTAATGAGTCCTTCTATTAATTGTTTCTCGTCCATTATCTCCCAATCTGTTGCAAAGGTAATTATTTTTTTTCCATTTCAACAGATTATCCGTAATTTTTGTGTTATTCTTCAACGAATACTCTCGAAGGATGCGCACACAGTCGCATGAAAACACCCAGATACATTGGAATGATGCATGACAGGCGTGTCAAAATAATGTTAATTGGTTATTGTTAATTGTCTATTTTCTTTTCCTCATCCCCCCACTCTTCTCGATGACCAACGGATTACCGGGGATATCCTCCTGACTTAACAACCTGAGCTGTCGGATCACGGTGCCTGTCTTGTCAATCCTGGGGCCTATTCCCCACCGTTGTATGAAAGGCACGATCTTTCCATTTAGGAATTCACCTTTATGATTCACCTCCATGGTGAGAATCGGGGCATATCCCGAGACACCCGCTATACTGATACCCTTAGGGGTACAGAAATTCCCGAGACTATAGGCTATCAACCGGTCACGATAAAGTTCCATGCAACGTACTACATGTGGACCGTGGCCAAAGACCACATCAGCTCCTAAGTCAACACAGTAATGGGCGAAGTCACGCAGATTACCGCGGTTTTCTTCGAAGAACATCTCTTTGCCGTAAGGCAGATGACTTCTCGTCCTTCCCTCAGCACCCCCATGGAAACTCACTATCAGGATATCCACCTTCGGACGCACCATGGTAAGCAGGCGGAAGACCGTCGACGAGTCGGTATGCAACACGGTATAGTGGTTGTGTCCGAAAGCACAGATACCGATGCGCAAGCCGTTCTTCTCTATCATCGTCCATTCCTTACGCCCCTTCACACCGGCATATTTGATACCGAGGGAGTCGAGCACGTGCTCCGTGCTCTTCATTCCCACCCATCCGAAATCCAACGAGTGGTTGTTGGCCAGGCTCAGGAAATCAAAACCCGCATCCTTCAGCAGAGGAGCCATAGAGGTAGGTGTGCGGAAAGCATAACTGATCTTTGAGACGGTCTTTCTCGACACCCCACTGTCGCAAAGCGTGCCCTCGAGATTCCCAAAGGCCAGGTCGGCAGCCCTCAACGTACTTCTCACATCATTGAAAAGCATCCGTCCTCCCTTTGCTGGAAGAGCTGTATCAGGATAGGTGGTGCCCATCATAATATCTCCCGTGAATGCCAGTCGGAGGGTATCCGCTTTCTTAAAAGGCTTGCCCGGTATCTGCTCAGGTACATAAACAGAGGATGCCGGCAAATAATTGCCAGCACCTGTCGTAAAATATACCGTTAAAAAGCCTGCCAGAAACAGCAGTCCGAGAAACTTTCTTTTCATTCTTTCACACGTCGCGCGCCTATATATCGCTTAGCATAATAGCCTTCGTTCGACTGACTCACCTTGACACCATGCTGACTGCTGGCGTGGATGAAACTAAAAGTGTGAGTCTCAGGATCCACATCCACCACGATACCAACATGACCGACACCACGACCGGAACTCGGACTGGTGAAGAACACCAAGTCGCCCGTCATCATCTCACTGTCCTTGATCGGTGTGTTTCTCGCATACTGATCACGGGAAGAACTGCCGATGGAGATATTCATCTTACCATACACATAACTGGTGAAGCCGGAGCAGTCGAAAGCGGAGGGACCCTTACTGCCACTTCTGTAGCGGGCTCCGACATGTGAGAAAGCCTCATCCATCAAGTCATTGACGGCAGAGACATTAAATTCCTCATCAAAATCAGTTCCATCATACAAGAAGTCGTAATTGTCAATCTCCTTATATCTTATTTCGGTCTTAGCGGGTTTGCGCACCTTTGCCTTGCTCTTCTTCCTGCCGGCGTTCAACGGCATGACAGACGAAATCGCCATTAAGAGTGCACAAATTATTAATCGATACTTCATTATTCTATTCAGGTTAGTGAACAAAAGTTCATTATTCATGAGGATTAAAAAGCACCTGTATATCCTCTCATCAATATCAGAAAAGATAACAAGCAAGGGCAATCCTCAACTTTCTTTTGCAAAGGTACAAAAAAATATCCGGTGAAAAAAGGGGGTTTACATCTTTTTGGATATAGCGGCAAACGAGTATTACTTACCTGTTGTGTGCGCTAACTGTTATATTACAGTCATTTACGGAATTACGTTAAAAGGGTTAGTTTAAAGAATCATTTTGGTTTTTTTAACAAAGAAACATACAGATATGTAACCAGTTTATAAATTACGCCTGAATAATTGCGTCAAAAAGGTAATTCATCTTCATAAGTGGAAACCTCTGTCATACTTTTAAACGACCTATCATCGCTTAAATCCTTCAGATTGCCTGACCCTGAAACAGATTTACCTGTGTTTTTCTTTAATCTTATAATGCCAGTCTCTTGATGATAGTCGAGAATAAAGCTACCCAATGGTTTCAGGGCATTCTTTTTCACAATTATTTCTATCTGTCCACGTAAGTCTCTGCCATTAGCATCTCGATAAATGTGACAATACTCAGGACGATGTACCATCATGATTACATCCGCCAGTTCTTCGATATAACTTGAATTAGCCAAATCTATCAACTGAGGCTGTTTACCTTCGAGACCTTGTCGGCGCTCAATTCCTCTGCTTAACATCGATCCCACCACTATTGGTACATCACTTAAACAAGCCAGTTGCTTTAATGATAGCATAATCTTTGCTATCCTCTTAGAAGGATTATCATCTTCTTTGGCAAAATCAATCATTTGCAAACAGTCTATGAAGATGATTTTTATTTCCCTTTCTCTTATACAGTTTCTTGCAGTTTCAATCAATTCGTTTAGAGGCAAATCCAAACAGTCATGAATATACAGTGGTGCACCTGCAAAAGGTAGAACTCTTTCATCCACTCTTTTCCACTCATTAGAATCCAGAGATCCTTGATACAGGTGCTGTGAAGGGATTTCGCAATGGATGGCCAGAAGCCTATGTATATAGTCAGACTTCAAATGATTGGTTGAAAACAACAACACAGGCTGCTTGCTTTCCACGATAATATCTATTATTATAGACAATACAAAATCTTCCCTTCCCATGCAAGGTCTTCCACCAACAACGTATACCCTTCCATTCTCGAACCCACCTATCAGGTTATCTAAGGGCTGAAAACCGGAGGAGATTCTGGGAACACCCATATTATCAGACCTTTCCTGCACATCAATAATGCAATCATCCAACATATCACGCATGTTGGCATAACTAATATCATGTATCAACTCATTCATATTTATATAGCTTGTCTTCAAGTTATTCAATCATGTAAAACCAGAGGTAAAGATATTAACATACCTTTTCCATTAACACCCGCATTACTTTGAAGATTAAAGGATAAAGGCATTTCAGCATATCTATCCTTTCTTTTTCCATAACTATCTTAATAAAGTTTGGCTGCAAAATTAGGATTATCCAACTCTGCAGCCAAACAATTCCCGTTCACAAGGCTTGTGAAAATGATAGATTATTCCCAAACGACCAAGTCACGAGGGAGATTAATCATTTTGGGCTCGCCACGTTCACCAGTGATAAAATAATTCTTTGCCAGATGCTCGTCAAATTGATTGATAAAGGCAGCTCGAATCCGCGCACATTTCTCATTGATGGAATTAAGCAACGGGTTGGTCACATCCTCAATACTTTGTATAGTTCGCTTGCTCAATCCCATAGGCTTAAGTGTCTTGTATATGCCTTGTAGCTCATCTCTATAGTCTGCCAACTCTTTAAATACTATGCCCTCGGGATGCTTTAAGAATAAGAAGTAAACCGCTTTTATCAAAGGTTCCATCTTTACCTCAATATCATTATAGTCTGGCAACAAGATGCGGTGGTCTTTGGTGATCACAAGTCTGCTAAGTTGAGCTTTTGTCTTAAACAGGCCTCTGAATGTCCATTCGTTCATACCCTTGGCTCTTAACTTCTGCACTCTAATATTCATATCCTCTAACAGCGTAAGACTCTCGAATTCCAGATCCTCATTGAGTGCCAGGATACAAGGAATATGGTCGTTCTCTTTACAGCCTGCCACAAGACGATCAAATTCTGATGCCATCACAAACCGACATTTGCTGTCATCAAAGGTGTGAATCTCTACTAGCAAATCATACGACAAACCGTCACATGTAAATGACAGTTGGCAATGTGAGTTCTTCAGTTCGTATGGTGTCGCCCATGTGATATCTTTGTTGCCAAGTTCAGTCTTGACATATTGTTCTATGACAGCGACAGCAACGGCTTGTTCATGTAAAGTGGTCTGATATACGACCCCAAATGGAGAGTTACCACGAAATTGATTACTCCACCATTCATCAGATGGCGTAACACTAATTTCTTTTATTAACCCATCTTGTATTTCCAGACGATGAAGCAGATCCTGATATTCACCATCAACAGTGATTCGTGCACAAAAATTGCCATTCATCCTGACAACATCTGCCTTATAGTCTCTCTTCGAATATTGAAGCGAGTCAAACACTTGGTCCATCAACTTCAAGAATTTCTCTTTCCCATTGATGACTTTATGCGGCACACCACCTTTCCAAATGACATTCTCGTCCAGATATGGTGCCACATAACTCATATCAAGCTTATCCCAACACTTACATATCAGTTCTGCCGCTTGTCTGTAAGATGATAGTTTGTCAGGACTCTCCTTTTCAGAAGAGTTTCTTATGAATATATAATCAAAGATTCCCATTTATAGCTCCTCCTCCAAATCTCACTTTTTGTGCCTACAAAATTAATAAAAAAACAAGATAAACTAACGCCATTATCATCGAAATAATTTTTCACAAGCCTTGTGTTTTCTATTTTGTTTGCACTTTTGGAATTTATTGCATATCTTTGTCCTCGAGACATAAAAGATAAAGAATATGGCAACAAAAGAACAGATTAAAGCCTTGAAGATTGATGAGAACGTCTTTGAATTAGTAGAAGATACAGAATTAGAGTATCTGGTACATTTTGCTGCACCTTACACAGGGGGAGACAAATGTCTTGTTCCCAAGGGAACAGCTTTTGCCCCATCTTCACCAATGCGAGGTGATGCGCTGTATATGCGCCTGGTCGGAGAGAATGAAGAATTATATGCGAAAATGGAGACTCAAGTAAAGATCAAATATGATGACCTCTTTTTTAGGCTTCAAGGATTCTCTTTCTTCATCACAGAAGAGCAACTCAAAACTCTTCCTCTTAAATTCCGTAGTGGCAGTGCAGAACGACTTTTGGATATAATGCGAATATTACGTTCCCCCATCTACCCATTATTTACATAATCTATGGTTCCAAATATATGTTTTTCATGTCCTGATCGTAGTATCGTTTTTGTTCGTTACCTAGGTTTCTGGGGTATCGGAGGAATCTCCCCTAACATATCCCTCTTTTGCCATTTCAAGGTATCAGGATAGTAAACTACACCCCATTCCCTATGAGAAAACTATTTTCTTTCCTCTGTTTCATCTTCCTGACAATGTCTTGTGGACAGCATACCGGCAGTGATAATACATCTGGAACAAATGACGAAATAGCCGTAACAGGCATACAGACAACAGTCACAGACAGTATGCCAGCCGAAGAGTCAGATGAGCCAATAAAGCGTTTTACAATTTTCAAGAAGTCAGGCAAGAAACTGTATATCGAACGTGATTCTTCATGGTCTACGCACTGCTATACCATTAAAAATGGAGTGAAGAGGAAGATGATATTCAATCATGAATACCTTGACGATGGTGGTTGCGATTTCTCATATTATTCTTATGGGAAATACTTGTTTCTTGTTGGGGACTTCAAACCCAACAGCAATGGATGGACTTGCAGATTTCCCCTATATAGAATAAACACCGATGATTTTACGATGAAATATGTGTATGCAGGAGCTGCCATACGTTTCACTCCTAAGGAAATCGTCATTGCTGGCGCAAGACTGACGAATGAGGATGCCGAATGTACAGCCGATCAAGTCTGGGTAATGCACGATGTACACTTTGATGTGAATGGCAATAAAATAAGAGAAGACAAGAAGGAATATGATTTTGAGGAAATGGAGCGGCGTTATGGAAAAGAATTCGTTAATAGTATTGGGTTTGATGAGTGAGACAACGGATAAAAGAAAGACTCCGTGGGATTTCTTATTCTTCAATGACAACTGACAAATGATACCCTTATGCTCAGAAAGGTTCAAGGTTATTCCCTGATTTTCGATGCAGCTGGTGGATACAGGGTATAACAATCGCAGACATGCAGATGGATTAACATATCAGATGAAAGTAATCACTTCTACATAAAGTAATCATCATCTTGTGACCAAAACAAGTTGTTTTGCTCTAGATTTATACACCTTTTCTAACAGCAAAGATAATCTTTTCCAAGGCAAAACAACTTGTTTTGGTATAATGAAGGCCTATGAAGGCAAACATTTT
>JAFZPF010000287.1 GCA_017550455.1 Prevotella sp. | reverse complement strand
GGATGGCACCTTCGCTCGTATTCGCCCACAGAAGAACACCATCTGGCTCGATGATATGTTCATGGGTATTCCCACCTTGGCATATATGGGTAAGATAACAGGTAATAAGGAATACTACGATATGGCTGCCAAACAGATTATCCAGTTTGCCGGTAGGATGTTTGTTTCGGAAGATGGTCTCTTCCGCCATGGATGGGTAGAGGATATGTATCCTCATCCAGCATTTTATTGGGGGCGTGCCAACGGATGGGCCATCCTTACGATGTGCGAGGTACTCGATGTATTGCCCGAAAACCATCCACATCGGCAGTACATCCTTAACTTACTGAAAACACATGCCAGTGGATTAGCCCGTCTGCAGCATCATGACGGATTCTGGCATCAGTTGCTCGACCGAAACGACACTTATCTGGAAACTTCCGCCACGGCTATCTATACCTATTGTTTTGCACACGGCATCGACAAGGGATGGCTTGATGCCAAGGCGTTTGGCCCCGTTGCTCTTCTCGGATGGCAGGCTGTCGCATCTTCCGTCAATCAGACAGGACAAGTTGAGAATGTATGTGTAGGAACAGGTATGGGCTTTGATGCTGCTTTCTATGCCTACCGACCTGTTCATGTGATGGCTGCCCATGGCTACGGTCCCGTTATCTGGGCAGGGGCAGAGATCATTAAACTGCTGAATACGAAACATCCGAAATTAAATGACAGTGCTGTTCATTTCTACGACGAAGAGGTGAAAACCGACAAGCCTATTTTCAACTATGACGGCAGTATGAGGTTCTGACTAGAATGAAAGGCATTCTTTCCAAACAACATAGGAAAATCAATCAATATTTATATTATAAGGTATTGGAAAAACTCTTTAATAAGAACATTTCGTATCTTTGCATTGAAACAAACTAAAACCGTAATGATGATGAAGAAAAATATTCTGACGATTACCATTCTCCTGATAGCTGCCACGGCTTTCGGACAAAACTTACAAACTGATGAGGTAAGGAAAACACTACGTTTGGTGAACGATTATTTCATGGCGAAATATGAAGACCCGACAACACCCACAAACGTAAACCGCATCCGTCCTTCTTCGCTTTGGACAAGAGCTGTCTACTATGAGGGTTTGATGGCACTCTACGCTATTGATCCTGATAAACGATATATCGACTACACTGACCGCTGGGCCAATTTCCACCAGTGGACACCGAGAAATGGCGTGAAAACCAACGATGCGGATGACCAATGCTGTGGACAAACCTATATGGAACGTTATATGCAGAGTGGTGGGGAGGAGAAGATCATCCATGTAATAGAAAACCTCAATCATCAGATGACATCGAAGAACCCAAAGGTCAATGACGAGTTGTATGGCTGGTGGACATGGATCGATGCTATTCAGATGGCTATGCCACTGTATATGCAAGCCTATAAGGTAACTGGAGAGCGTAAATATGCCGATCACGCCATGAAGATGTATCTTTGGAGCAGGAACACACTGGCTGGAGGACTCTTCAACAAGGCAGAAGGACTATGGTGGCGTGATGCCGACTATGTTGCCCCCTATCAAACACCCGATGGAAAGAACTGTTATTGGAGTCGTGGCAATGGATGGGTATATGCAGCGTTGGTCAGATGCATGAACTACCTGTCACCGAAAGATAAATACTATAAACTTTTGAAGAAGGACTTTCTCTTGATGAGCAAGGCCATCCTCGCTTGTCAGCGACAGGAAGACGGCTTATGGAATCCCAGTATGGTGTCTTATGCCGACTACGGTGGTAAGGAACTTACTGGCACTGCCCTCTTCTTGTATGGCATGGCATGGGGCATTCAGAAGGGTTATCTGAAAAAGAAAGAATACCAACCGGCATGCGACAGGGCATGGACAGCGATGGTACGTGACTGTGTACATCATGATGGTTTCTTAGGATGGGTACAAGGCACAGGAAAAGACCCGTCTGCCGGTCAACCCCTCTCCTATACGAAAGTCCCTGACTTCGAGGATTATGGCACAGGATGTTTCCTGCTTGGTGGTGTGGAGTACTATAAGTTAAAAGTGAAAATGGATAATTGAAGATGAGAAAAACTAACTTAATTATTTCTGTGCTTCTTCTTGTCTTACTGGCAAGTCCCACTTACGGACAACGGGTTACAAAAGACCTGAACTTCGGATGGGATTTCCGTTTGAACAACGAAGGAGAATGGCGTAAGATTGATGTTCCACACGATTTCCAGATAGAACAGCCATGGGTGGCTCCTGCTGCCGACGAACGACCAGACAATACAGATGTGGCAGCAAATATCAAAAGCAGGTTGTCAAGCCGTGGTTTCAAAGAGATGGGCAAAGGATACTACCGTTACCATCTCCCATATGCAGCCGACATGAAAGGCCGACGGGTATTGCTCGACTTCGAAGGCATTATGTACACTGCTGAGGTATTCCTCAACGGAGAACACGTCGGAGAAACCAACTACGGTTATGTCGGATTTGAGATTGACATCACCGACAAGGTGAAAGAGGGAGACAACCTGATTGAGGTGATTGCAGATACCCGTGAACCGGGAAACTCCCGTTGGTATACCGGTGGAGGACTGTTCCGTAACATCTCACTCATCACCACTCCGAAGGAATTGTTCTTCGGGCGTCATCCACTCTATATCACTACCCGCGACAACCGTTATGTGACTGTGGGAGCAGAGTTCACCAACCGCACAAAACAACAAGGCACCACCATCAAGCTGGAGATAACGGACCCTGACAATCATATCGTTTATTCCAACAGTCATTCTCTGCCCCGCCATAAGATGACTCGCACACAGGAAGAACCGATGGTGAAAGACATTGAGATACCTGATGCGAAGTTATGGGATCTCGACACCCCTGCCCTATATACCGTAAAGGCCCTACTGCTTCGGGAAGATGGCACTGTTGCCGATGAAGCTGTCGAGCAGTTCGGCATACGTACCATCGAGTTCCTCCCCGATTGTGGTATGAAGCTCAATGGCAGGAAGGTATTGCTGAAAGGATATGCCAACCACCACACACTTGGGGCATTGGGTGCCGCTGCCTATCCGAGAGCCATTGAGAAACGTATCCAACTGATCAAACAGTTCGGTATGAACCATATACGTACCTCTCACAACCCTTACAGCAGGGATTTCATCCGACTCTGTGACAAGTACGGCCTCCTCGTTGTCGATGAGCTCTATGACAAATGGACGCGTCAGCATACCGGAGGGCTGGTTTCTTTCGAGCAACACTGGCAGTATGAGGTACCTGAATGGATAAAACGTGACCGTAACTCTCCATCGGTGGTTCTCTGGAGTCTGGGCAACGAACTGCAGCAAGACCCCAACCAGCCATTCAACGACTTCGGTATCACGATGTATAAACTAATGAGGACATTACTTCATAGATACGACTCCACCCGACTGGTTACCGTGGCCATGCATCCCCGTTACCGAAACTGGCAAACTGACTCTCTGCCGCACGACCTGGCGATGATCACTGATATTCAGGCATACAACTACCGTTATATGTATTTCCCCGGTGACGGACGACGATTCCCTTGGATGAAGTTCTACCAGAGTGAGGCATCCGTCTCCGCCATGGGGCCCAACTTCTTTGAAATGAACCTCGACAAAGTGATCGGACTGGCTTATTGGGGAGCTATTGACTACCTTGGTGAGAGTCAGGGATGGCCAGCAAAAGGATGGACTCAAGGAGTCTTCGACATTTCCTTAGAGCCGAAGCCGAAAGCCTATCTGATGAAATCCTTCTATAAGCCAGAGGAGCCTCTGGTACATATCGCTGTGGTGGAATCAAAGAACAGTGTGATGTGGAATGATGTACAGATAGGAAATGACGGAATGAGCGACCATTGGAATCGTAAGCCCGGCTCAGAGGTGACACTCTATACCTATACAAATGGAGATGAAGTGGAATTACTGCTTAACGGCAAACGACTGGGTAGGAAGCAGAATCCCAAGAACGATCCCAAGCAACGTAACCAGATAAAATGGGAGAACATACCATATGCAGACGGCACACTCCTGGCTGTTGCCTATAACAACGGCAAACCGGTAGCACGACATCAGATAGAGACTGTAGGAAAAGCCGTAAAGTTTATCGCCACCCCCGACAATGTCAACTGGCATGCCGACGGCATGGACTTGCAGCATATCCGCATAGAGGCTGTCGACCGTAAGGGGCGCCGTGTTCCCATGGCGCAGGATGAGCTCACCTTCACTGTCGAAGGTGATGCCCGCATTGTAGCAGTCACCAACGGGAACAATGCCAGTGATGAACTGAACGTCATCAACCATCGTAAACTCTACAACGGTTCTGCCATGGTTATCCTCCGTAGCAGTCAGACTCCTTCAAAGGTGCAACTCAAGATTACCTCTCCCGCCTTCAAGACCGTTGTCTGCAACTTCACGACCAATTAATGGAGGTAACAACTTATTTATCGTTTGCTTTTAACTCGTTTACTAAAGATTATGAAACAATACATTCTCCTGCTTATCATGATGATGAGCCTGACGACAACCATACAAGCCCAATCATGGCCCGAGCAAAAACAAGAAGCCAAAGCCGGTACACGATGGTGGTGGCTAGGTTCCGCTGTCGATAAAGAAAACCTCCATTGGACCATGCAGCAATATGCCGACCATGGCATCGGGGCTGTAGAGATCACCCCTCTCTACGGTGTGCAAGGCAACCAAAAGAACAATATCTCCTATCTCTCTGACAGATGGATGGAGATGTTGCGTGAAGTACAGAAAAACGGTAAAGAACTGGGTATCGAGGTGGATATGGCTACGGGTACCGGTTGGCCTTTCGGCGGTCCATGGGTTCCTATCGAGGAGAGTGCTTGTAAAGTCATTTTTGTGGAGAAAGACATCAGCCGAAAAGGTACTATACCAGACGTGTCCTTATCTCGGGAAGAAGCTGTCAACACGAAGCTCGATAGGATTATCGCTTATGACAAAAACGGAGAAATGGTAGATTTGAAATCGCCTGCCGCCACCAAGGTTATCGCTGTATATATCAAATATGGAGTGATGAAGGTGAAACGTGCCGCCCCCGGAGGTGAAGGATGGGTCATCGACCACTTCGACAAACAAGCCGTGGCTCATTATCTCCAACATATCGAGGAAGCCTTTGAGCGTACGAACACACCTTATCCCCATACATTCTTCAACGACTCGTATGAGGTAGCTAACGCCACATGGACCCCTACCCTCTTTGAAGAGTTTGAGAAACGACGTGGATACCAACTGCAGCAATTCCTTCCCTTGCTCATACATGCTGCTGATTATGTCGCAGACAATAATACGCAAGACAACAACCACCTTCAGGCCCTGCAAGTGCTAAGCGACTACCGAGAGACACTCGGTGACCTCCTCCTGGAGAATTTCACTGAACAGTGGACAGCATGGGCACACCGTCATGGAGCCATCACCCGCAATCAGGCACATGGGTCCCCTGCTAACCTCATCGACTGCTACGCCGCTGTTGATATTCCTGAGATAGAAGGGTTCGGATTATCTGATCTTGGTATCCGCGGACTGCGCACCGATCCAGGTAAGACCCGTAAAAATGATTCCGACTATTCGATGTTCAAGTATGCACCGTCGGCAGCGCACGTCTGTGGCAAACCGTACACTTCGAGTGAGACATTCACCTGGCTCACCGAGCATTTCCGCACTTCTCTGTCACAGTTGAAGCCCGACCTCGATTTGATGTTCTGTGCCGGTGTCAACCACATCTTCTTCCACGGGAGTTGCTATTCACCCAAAGACGACCCGTGGCCGGGATGGAAATTCTACGCCTCCATCGATATGAGTCCTACGAACAGTATCTGGCGCGACGCCCCCTTCTTCATGCAATATGTAGAACGCTGTCAAAGCTTCCTGCAGTGGGGACAGTCCGATAACGACTTTCTGGTTTACCTCCCTATCCGTGATATGTGGAAGAAAAACCCCGACAAGCTGCTCATGCAGTTCTCCATCCATGCCATGGGTGCACTGGCTCCCGAATTCCGACAGACTATTCTTGACATAGACCGTGCAGGGTTCGACTGCGATTATATCTCAGAGAGACTGCTCATGAAGGTGACTTATAAAGACGGAATGCTGCAGACAGAAAGCGGTACACGCTACAAAGGACTGATTATCCCTGGCAGTGGAGAGATGCCGAAAAAGATGACCGATAAGATTCGTACACTCCGTCAGCAGGGAGCAACGATCATCATGGGCACTGACATTACAGCCATGAACAATGCAGCTACCCCTGAGCTGATGAAAACACAGTACGGTCTGAAGGCTATCCGTCGGAAAAATCCTACGGGCTATCATTATTTCATTGCAAACCTCACGTCTGAGGATATCTGCGACTATGTCAAACTCGCCGTACCACTCAAGCAAGCATTATGGTTTAACCCACTCAATGGCGAACGATATGCTGCAACACTTACTGAAGGAAATGAGCTTCTGGTAGCCTTGAAAAGCGGACAGTCGATGATTTTGGAGACGTTCGATAATCCTGTCGCCAACCTTGGTAAGTTGCAAGAGAATATGATGGCAGACACATTAGCCGTGGAGGAATATTACCCCCTCGGCGGTCCGTGGACACTCACCTTCACTGAAGAAGCACCAAAGGTTGACCGACAATTCACGCTGGATCAAGTACAGACATGGGAAACGCTGGGTGACAACTGCAATATCACCATGGGAACGGGTGTCTACACAACCTATATCCAACTGAAGAGAAAAGACCTAAAGAATGCTCATTCATGGCTGATAGATCTTGGTGATGTACGTGAGTCAGCCCGTGTGTATATCAACGACCAGTTTATCGGATGTGCCTGGTCGGTACCTTTCCTGCTCGACTGTAAGAACACATTGAAGAAAGGTATGAACGAGATACGCATCGAGGTAACCAATCTCCCAGCCAACCGCATCGCCGACTTAGATCGCAAAGGAATTAAATGGCGTAAGATGGAAGAGATAAATGTGGTGGATATCAACTACAAGAAAACCACTTACGACCAGTGGGAACCCGTCAAGAGTGGACTGAATGGAAGAGTCAGACTCATCAAGAATATGTGATTACCCAAACTAAAAAACTTTTGACAGGTTTCTGCCTGTAGCCGCAAAGTCTTACGCCTATAAGTGTGTTCGGGAAACGATGGCATTTTGTACCATCTTTACATACTTTTTGTATTGCCGATGATACTTCCGCGTACTTGAAAAGTACATCCTGCATCATTACAACTTTGTATTGTTTTTTCACACTATATGTTTTTAAATTTATAAGCAAAGCAGTATCTTTGTCAAAAATAACAAATATGAAGATATGAAAAGACTTGTTTTATTATCCTGTTTATGTTGTATCACCTTTGGAGCAATTACAGCAAAAGAAGTTCCTCTGATAAATAATATCTTATCACGACCGGGAATATCACTCAACGGTGATTGGCATTACATTATTGATGTGCAGGAAGAGGGGTATTATGATTATCGTATGAGACCGACCAATAGTGGATTCTTCCGTAATGCCAAACCACAGAAGCCGGAAGATCTTATTGAATATGACTTTGACAAAGCGCCTACGATGCGAATTCCCAGTGACTGGAACACGCAGGATCACCAACTTTTCTTCTACGAGGGTACCGTGTGGTTTATGCAACGGTTTAATGTGGAACGTTCCTTACTAAGAGAAGGATGGCGTAAAATACTCTATTTCGGGGCTATCAACTATGAGGCACACGTGTATGTAAACGGTCAACTGGCTGGTCACCATGTCGGAGGTTTTACGCCTTTTAACTATGACGTAACCGATATGTTACACGAAGGCGAGAATGTTGTTATTGTGAAAGTGGACAACAAACGCAGGGCTGAAAATGTACCGACTCTCATTTTCGACTGGTGGAACTATGGAGGTATAACGCGTGATGTTCTGTTGGTTGATGTTCCTGACACCTACATTGAGAATTACTCGTTACAACTGCTTAGTCTCGAAGGGCGCCGTTTAGGCTTTACCGTGAAGTTGAATAAGCCAGTGGCGGGCCGAAAGGTTACGCTCAACATTCCTGAACTGAGAATCAAGAAAGAAATCATCACCGATAATAACGGTATTGCCTCTATGTTCATGAAAGCGAAGCCACAGTTGTGGTCACCTTCCACACCCAAATTATATAAGGTAGAGATCACCATGAACGGTGAAACGATCAATGATGAGATTGGCTTCCGTAAGATTGATACACGTGGCAAACAGATTCTGCTCAACGGTGAACCTATTTTCCTGAAAGGCATCAGCATTCATGAGGAGAAGCCCTTTGGAGGAGGCCGTGCTAATTGCACGGAGGATGCTCACCAACTGTTATCATGGGCTAAGGAATTAGGTTGTAACTTCGTTCGACTTGCTCATTATCCGCATAATGAATATGCTGTACGTGAAGCCGAACGGATGGGGTTCCTTGTATGGTCGGAAATTCCTGTCTATTGGACGATTGCATGGAAAAATTCCGATACCTATCAAAATGCTGAAGCTCAACTACGTGACATGATTGCCCGTGACCATAACCGTGCTAACATCATCATCTGGTCCATTGCTAATGAGACACCACATTCGGCAGAGCGTGACGAGTTCCTCGGTCGTTTGGCCACCTATGCCCGTACACAGGATACGACCCGTCTTATCTCGATGGCTATGGAGGTGACAAGTGCGTCCAACTACCACAATCGTCTTCAAGACAATATGAGTAAATATGTTGATGTGGTATCATTCAATCAATACATTGGATGGTATCGCGATGTCAACGTAGCCTCGAAGATGACGTGGGAGATCCCTTATGACAAGCCTGTCATCATCAGTGAGTTCGGCGGTGGAGCCAAGGCTGGTTATCACGGTGAGAAGAACCAACGGTGGACAGAGGAATTCCAGGAGAACCTATATATCCAGAATTGTGCCATGCTTGATAAGATTGACGGACTGGCAGGTACCACGCCTTGGATCCTAAAAGATTTCCGGTCTCCTCGCCGTGTCTTGAACGGGATACAGGATTACTATAACAGGAAAGGTCTTTTTTCTGACCAGGGTGAGAAAAAGAAAGCTTTCTATATCCTTAAGGCATGGTATGAAAAGAAATGATCTGAAGTGATCATTTCAACGCTAAGACAACATACCTTTAAATCTCTTTTATCACCTTGCATGGGTTACCGACGGCAATCGTGTTGGAGGGGATATCCCTGACTACGACAGAACCAGCCCCTATAGTGACATTATCACCGATGGTAACCCCTGGGAGGATGGTGACATTTCCACCTATCCATACATTATCACCGATACTTACAGGGAGCGCCCACTCCCTTCGTGAGTTACGCTCAACAGGATCGGTACTGTGGCAAGCTGTGTAGATACTCACATTGGGACCAATAAAGCAATCGTCACCAATGGTTACGTAAGCCTCATCAAGGATGGTGAGATTGAAGTTGGCAAAGAAACGTTTACCCACTCGTATCTGCTTTCCATAGTCACATCGGAAGGGTTGGTTGATAATGATATGGTCGTCGCCAATGGCTCCCAAAAGTTGATGAAGAACAGCTCGCATCTTCTCTGTCTCAGTGGGATGTAGTGTATTGAACTGGTGGATAACAGCTCTCGTCTCCATCAGTTCTCTTGTGAGTTCGGGATCTACTGCAGAATAGATCTCACCGGATAGCATTTTTTGTTTTTCTGTCATTTCTGAGTTGATGAGTTACACCACATTAACGGGATGACCATTAACAAAGGCAATAACATTATTAATGACGACATCCACCAACCTACTACGTGCCTCATGAGTAGCCCAAGCGATGTGTGGGGTGATGAACGCATTATCACATTCTAACAGGGGATTGTCGGCCTTGGGCGGTTCTTCGCTCAGCACATCAGCACAGTAGGCTTGCAGCCGTTTTTCATGCAGTGCCTCTGCCACATCCTCCTCGTTGATGAGCGGTCCACGCCCCGTATTGATCACGATAGCAGATGGTTTCATCTGATTAATCGTGTTACGGTTGATGAGATGGTGGGTGCTATCGGTCAACGGACAATGCAAGGTGATGACATCACTATGGGTAAAGAGGTCGTCTAATGACAGTTTGGTGATATAGTCAGGAAGACTGTCTGCCGACTTACTCGTATATGCCGCGACCTTCATGCCAAAGGCATGTGCCACAGCTGCCACACGACTGCCGATATTCCCTAGTCCAACGATACCTATTGTCTTTCCTGCCAGTTCAGTAAGCAGTGTGTCCCAATAACAGAAATCCTCACTGACAACCCACTGTTCTTCTCTCACCTCCTGCGCATAGTGCTCTGTACGGTTGGTGACAGTAAATAGGTGGGCGAAAACAGTCTGCACGACACTCTCAGTACTGTAGGCAGGCACGTTGGTAATGACGATACCCCGTTTATGGGCTTCCTCCACATCAACGACATTATAGCCGGTAGCTGTTACACCGATGTATTTCAGTTGCGGTAGTTGGTCGAGCTCTTCTTTCCATAGACACACCTTATTAGTAAGGATGATGTCGGCATCTTTGGCTCTTTCGATGGCTTCTTCCTTTGGTGTACGGTCATAAACGGTGAGGGTACCCACCTGCTCAAGACGTTCCCAAGAGAGATCTCCGGGATTAGCCGCATGACCATCAAGGATTACGATTTTCATTTATTCATAATTATCTATCACCCTTCACTTTGTGCGGTTGAGAATGAACTTCTTCTTGTCCATCACACCATAAAGCTGTTTACCGTCATTGCTGAGAAAAAGTGTATCGCGCTCGCCACCACCTTCATCAACATAGACCGTATTGCCTTTCACCACATATTTTCCTTTTGTTGCCGGCATGATTGCAATAGCAGCTTTCATCGCCTTACGCTTGATCCAACTGATACCTGCTGCTTTCATCACTTCATCGTCCACCTTCATGTCGCACTTCATCACCAACTCCGTGGCACTCTTGAAGGTAATCGTTATAGCCGTCTTTATGCCTTTCTTCACTGAGTTCATCATTTCATGGCCCTTTTTGATGCCTTCTTCAATCTTAGCCAACTCCTGTTGGTTCAGTTTGCGACCCTTTTCCTTTTCCATTTTGGCTATTCCCTCGGCCTTTTTCTTTTCAATATCGGCATTGGCATCTTTTACCATTTTATTTAATTCAGCGGCCATAATATTGGCATTGTAATACTCGCGCCCAGTAAGATCTTTCTGAGCAAATACAGACGTTGCGCCAACTGTCAACAGAAACAAACTTAAAAGAACATACTTTCTCATATCAATCTATCTTTAATTGATGCAAAGATATATAAAAAAACTTTCTTGTGCAAGTATTTGTATCAAAAGAAATTATTACTATCTTTGCAAAAATAATATACAAATCACATCGCCCATGAAAGAGAAAGTAACAAGAAACAGTAGTGTCATTGCATTTTTTGTAATGTTATTTGTGATGATGGCATGCAACAGCGGGTCTGCCGTTGATGCACAGAATGGTAATGTGACACCGAAGGAAGTAACCTTCGATGTAGCCAAGAATTATTTCTTTAATAAAGGTCAGGAGATTCCCGCCAACCCGAAGATCACCACGCAAGAGGAATTTGAAAAGCTCTTTGGCATGGCTGCGGTAATGGGTAAGGACGGCAAACCTACGGAGATTGATTTCAGCAAACAGTTTGTGTTAGCCCTCGT
The DNA here is from genome assembly GCA_017550455.1 of Prevotella sp. Classification (GTDB taxonomy): domain Bacteria; phylum Bacteroidota; class Bacteroidia; order Bacteroidales; family Bacteroidaceae; genus Prevotella. The sequence continues at coordinate 25,356 of JAFZPF010000287.1, read as the reverse complement.
ACAGCCCATCACTGACATCAACACGGAGATTGTCCCTGTGAAGGTAGAAGAGCAGGGTGATACACTGAAATACACCTATGAGGTGAAGACGGGTGAGAAACAGTCGTACAGCATGCAACCGCTGTCGATTATCATCCTCGACAAACAATATGAAAACAAGGAAATCATCTTAATAAACGATCAACTTATGAAAGAGAACATGAAAGAGGTTCAGGCATATCTGAAAGAATGCGGTGCTTTCTTCATCGCCACTGTTGACGGTGACCAGCCACGTGTACGTGCCTTCGGTGTATCTGAGATTATCAACGACCGCTTGTATATCATGACGGGTAAGGTGAAAGACGTATATAAGCAGATGGCTGCCAATGGTAAGTTTGAGATTTGCGCCCTTAAACCGTCAGGTTCTGAGTGGATGCGACTGAGCGGTACCTTGGTGAATGATGAGACACTGGCTGTGAAGGAAGAATTTCTGAATCGTAATGAGGGCCTGAAATCGATGTACAAAGCCGACGATGATAACATGGCTGTGCTCTACATCACCAATGCTACAGCCCGCTTCTGCTCATTCGCAGCTCCTGAGAGGAAAGTTAATTTTTAACAACGGATGCAACTCATCGTCAAGCATTTCCAAGAACTGTCTTTAGAAGAGTTACACGACATCTACCGCTTACGTGTAGCGGTATTTGTCGTGGAGCAGGACTGTCCTTATCAGGAGATTGACGGCAAGGACAAGAATGCTTATCATGTTTGGTTATCCGACGAAGAGGGTATTCAGGCATATCTGCGAGTCTTACCCCCTGGAATCTCCTTCCCAGAGGTATCCATCGGCAGGGTTTTCTCCATCAAGCGTCGTCAAGGACTGGCTACCCAATTATTACGGGAAGGTATCCGTGTGGCTAAAGATCATTATCATGCCGACAAAATTACCATTGAGGCACAGGTATATGCCCGTCGCCTTTACGAGAAATTGGGGTTCGTACAAACCTCCGAAGAGTTCTTGGAAGACGGCATCTCGCATATCAGGATGACGCTAGAGACAGAAGGATTATAAGTGACGGCAACTTTAAACGAAGGGGGACGATACTGAAAAGCACCATCCCCCAATATTTATAAACAAACCTAAATAAAATGAAGGGAAAACCTAATTGTTTCCCAACAACTCTGCAAGTTTCTTTTTTAGAGCCTCTCCCCGGGCATCCATTCCTTCAGCAATGATTGTACCATCTGCTTTTAACAGATACATGGCAGGAATGCTTTTTACATGATAAAGGTTTGCGACACCTTCGTGATCAAGGAAATTAGGCCATGGTAACTGTTCCTCTTCAAGAGCCTTCTTCCATGCCTTCTCATCTTTATCCATGGAGATGCTTACTACCTCGAACCCTTTATCCTTATACAACTCATATTGTTTCTTCACATTGGGTATCTCCTTGCGACAAGGGCCACACCATGATGCCCAGAAGTCAACGAGCACGACCTTCTTGTTTTTTGCTAAAGATGCGAAGCTATGAGTCCGTTCCTGTTCATCCTTAATACTGAAGTCTGGTGCCTTCTCACCTGGCGTGCCGCCGGGATAGAGCTCTGCACGTATCTGTTTTCCATACCAACACTGTTTAGCCTCTTCTGAGAAGGCTTCATAAACAGGACGCTCACGGGGAGTAAAAAACCACCATGTGTCGATCATCATCAACGGTCCCCAGAAAGAGTCACCTAGCTTGTACAGATTGATTATTGCTGTATTATTCATCACATTGTACATGATACTGTCCATATACTGGTACATCCTGAGATCTAGATTAATTTTGCGAAGGGAATCAAGATGCGCCCGCCCTTTCTCTCTTGCCTTGTCCATCTCTGTTTTTAGAGTAGGCATCCTTTTGTGAAGTAGTTTTCGGAACTCGCCAAATTCCTCTTTAAGTTTCTGGACCTCCTCCCTGATACGGTAGTATTGGTCTGTGAGCAGCGATCCTGTCACCTTGGCATCAGTAATCTTGTAGATGGGCGTACCCTTGTTTTCTCCATCTTGCGTGAACGTGCAGTTTACTTGGAAGTCATCGTTCTTATCAATCATGAGGTTATGATAACCAAAGGAGTTCTTCACCTGCATGTGCACGCAGAGGGGCACATCCTGCGTGATGGTACCAGTGAATACGCACTTTCCTTTCTTTAAAGTAGCCTCAGCGACAGGAGCCATCTTGTTATGACTCAGTGGGGTGAGCTCCAGTTCTGTACCGTCAGACAGTCCTTCTACGGTGGCGGTCACCTTGAAGTTCTGTGCAATGGTGGCTTGTGCAAGCAAGCCACTTAAGAAGATTAAAAATAGTTTCTTCATTATATCTTAATTATTCTTGAATTCTACAGCACCTACCTTGCCGAAACCGTCGTACACCTCTACTGGATTAGGATCGATGACACCGGATGCCATGTCAGTTTTGATCAGATAAACCTTTCCCTTGCTGCCGTTATAGGTAGCCACGATGAGATATTTGTTGGCAGGGTTCTCACTGAGGTTGATACCGCTTTTCTTGAAGAGCTGCAGATAGGTAATGGTTTCTCCTGCGGGAACTGTCCATGATGCTGCCGATGGGTTATTGATCGTATTCTGATCAAGATTGAACGGACAGACATAGAGACTGTTGGAGGTGGTATAATAGAACAGCGGTGATGACTCACTGAAAGCATACCCTGTTGCTGACGTAATACCCGGGAAGGAAGAGATGTCGAAATCATTCAACATTTGGATATCCAATGCACTTCTTGCGGCACGCACATTTACCAGATAGCGTTTTGCTTCATCACTTCTGTCTTTCATTATGGCATAAGCATAGTTGGAAAAACGAATCTTTCCATCGGTATAGCCTTTGCTGAAGGCAAGCAGTGTTCTGTTCATATTGGCAAGCTTACTATCGCTGGCTTTTTCAAGTATTCCGCTGAACATACCACTGTATAGGAATCGTGCGTTCTTCTCGTCATAAACCAAATGATTATTACCATAAGTGTATACAGTAAATGGAGATGCATAATAGGAGTCGGCATTCATCGTACGGGCGGTAACATACAGTTCACTGCCATAGTTGCTGGTATAGAACAGTCCGTCGTTGATAAACTCCTTATCGCCATCGTTGTTGCACGAGTTATACCCCTGTGGCTTCTTTGCGGGAGCATTCTCTACAAACATCTGGGTAAAGCTTCTTGTCATGCCTAAATCATCCCTTGATGTCTGGATAGCTTCCGCATCGGTAACGATATCCAGATAGGTTTCATTGACACCAATACCGATAGGATTACCTGCCAATGGGGGGTTGGAATCGATATTCGTGTAGATATTCCTTTTCACCTCATTTGCTGAGATACCGCCCATGAACGACTTTGTTCGGATGATATCCACATCGCAGTTGCTGCCGTTGCTGTAGAGTACCAGCAAGCCGGGACCGGTATAACTCTCTACATTTAATGTATATTTCATTTTTATCTGAAGACCGTTATTCTTATTTCGTGCACAGAATTCCAGGACATAATGGTTTGGCTGGAGGGTTATTTTTTGGTTAAAAGACTCACTTGTTGCCAAGGTATCCGCATTGTTCTGTCCATAGTTATCATCTACATACGTTGACCAGATATATTCCAGATCCGATTTGCTGCCTTCATAGATAAGTTTGGGAGTAAGGTTGACCATATCAAACTGTCTGACACTGATTATCGTGTTCACGCCCACGGTGTCGACTTCAAATCTCGGCAGATCCATATAGTCGTAGTTTCCCTCATCCTCAAAGCAGGAAAAAAAGCTACATGTAAGTATCGTGCCCAATAAATATACTAAATACTTTTTCATATTATATGTCTTTTCTTGTTATGAAAAAAATCAATTGCCAAATCTCAGTGGTTGTCCGTTGTCATCAAGGTAAGGCCATCCCTCCGGGCGGTTTGCGTTAGCGGGATTGCTGTTGTACTCATTCAGTAAGTTAACAAGCTTAGCCTGAAAACCGAATATGGATGAATAATCATCGAACACATATGATGTCATATTGGCAAAGTCAAGGATAAACTTATACTTTGCCTGTGTAAATGAGCCGATATAGTAATCAATAGTCCTATCCCACCAGTCGGGCTTAATTAGATAGTCACACCACACGATGGCGTATTTGCTCCTTTCTATTATACCTGCTATCAGTTCATCAGTGGGAGTCACCTTTAATGTAAGCTTGGCCATGTTCTTAGTGAGATCCACGCTGGAGACGCTACGTTTGATCTTTACAGGAATGGTAACCGACCGCTTGCCGGCTGGAAGGATTGTATTGCCAATCTCATAGTCGCCAGCCGACACATTCGTCTCATCGCCGACTACCTCGAGTTTGAAAGCGCGGTCTTTATCCGAAATATTTCCAACCAGAGTAACAATAAGATTCATTGTTGTCTCTTTAATGTCACCATTGGCTTTGAAAGAAAAAAGCACTGAATCGGTAGTAGCACTCTGCTGGACATCACCGGAGAGCCAGACTGCGTCTGTTCCCTGATACATATAAGGATCATTCTCACAGGAGATGATAAGGCATGAAGCAAGCGGTATGAGGCTAACGAATAACGCAGCCATCGCTGTCTTTACCTTTTTGATATTATTTGTCTTCATAATTGTAAATTATCACTATTAATTATCGATTGTCTTTCTGTTGCCAAATTCTATCTCCTCATTAGGAATCGGTAAGACGTATTTGTCTGTATTAAAGCTTACCTTGCTGAAATTATAGGAGCCAAACCTTTGATTAGCATTGAGTCTCTTATAGCGATGGAACATCTGTCCCTCGTTATAGTATTCACGGAAGTACTCCTTCGTTATCTCATCCTGCAGAGCCGTCTCTGTGACAGCTGTAACGGGGGATGTAACACCGCGGTGCTCACGGATGATGTTGAGTTGTGAAGCTGCATTGGTTACATCACACTCTGCCAGCATCAGGTAAAGCTCCGGCAGACGGATGAGTGGCATGCGCTTGGTATAATCCTCGTTCATACCTTCCTGCCACAGTTTGGAAGAACCGTAGTAGTAGCTGCTCGAAGAAATCTCCTTGTTGGTGAAGAAGTACATATAACGCCAGTCGGTGGCATGGGTAGATGCCGGGAACACGTTAGTTATCCAATAGCTGTACACATTTAATATCACCCTGTTACTACCTGCGATAACCCAATAGACATAATCTTCGAGATCGTCTATCTGTAGTGCGAATACCTGCTCGGAGGTAAAGGTTCTGTCGCGGTTGCCATCGGTGGTGGTAGCGATATTCTCTACCTTTGTCCACGGGAACTTTCCACTGTTGATCACCTCATTGGCATATTGGCGTGTACGGCTGTAATCCTGCATGTAGAGGCATACACGAGCCATGGTAGCAATAACAGCATAGTAATTCATGTGGAACTGGCGGTTTTTCAGATAACCGTCGTCATCTATTGCGGTAATCTCACGACCGGTAGCGATAGGATCAGAAGTCTTCAGCAAATCGGCAGCTGTCTGCAAGTCAGCGAGCACCTTCTCACATGTTTCCCTGACGGTGGATGTCGGTGTGACATTAAACGAATAAGTAGTTACGTAGGGGATGGCAGCAGCATCAGGATCAACGGTGAATGAAGGAGCGAACAGACGTAGCATGTCGAAGTGGAGAAAAGCCCTCAGTCCGATAGCCTCACCCTTTATCACATTGTAGTTGTCTTTTGCGAACATACCCTTGTCGGCTTGCTCTAAGCGGCTAAGCAACTCATTTGTAGTGGCGATGGCATAGTATGCGCGATGCCAGATATTGTTGATGGCGTTTTCTACCAACGAATTCTGATAGTCATTACTTGCGGCATAGGCATAAACGCCGTTGGTTCCTGTACCATAATAGCAACTGCCGAAGACATCCAGCAGTCCGTAGGTCATCTCCCTGCCATAGAGGGAAGTCTCGGACATTGCCGCATAAACACCGCCGAGTACATCTTTGAATCCATCTTGTGTAGAAAACATTTCTGAGCCTTCTATCTCTGACTTAGGCTTTACGTCGAGCCAATCATCGCATGATGATAAGAAAGTTGGTGCAAGAATCAAGAAGCAAGCGAATGCTGTCTTGTATACTTTATTATATAATATCGTTTTCATCATCTTTATCGTTTATCAATTATCCAAAAGTTAGAACATTGCCTGTATTGAGAATGAGAAACTCTTCGCATACGGATAACTTGTTCCGCGCTCTGTCTTAATAGAGGAGATACGTGCGACGTCGCTCATGTCGAAGGCTAAACGCAGACGATTAAACCCTAACTGTTTGATGGGGTTCAAATGGTCGAAATCATAACTGATGTTCAGAGAAGAGAATGCCCACACATTATTATCTTCCACGAAACGTGATGTTGAACGGGTAGTGGACTGATCTTTGATATTCTTGAACTGGCTTATGTCACCAGTATTAGTCCAGCGATCAGAGAATACACGGCGATCGACATTCTTTGTCAGATCAGCATTCTCCACTTTATCGACGAGTGTCTGGTTGTAGAGTTGCCCACCAAACTGGTAGTTCATACCCAGTGCGAAGGTAAAGCCTTTATAGTAGGCGCTGATACCACAGTTGCCGTAAATGTCACTCTCGGTATCACCGCAGATGGCGAGATCGTCGGAGTTCCATACGAAGGTGGTTGATCCGTCTTGCTTTACTAAGATATCTTTTCCTGTTGTGGGGTCGATACCTTGTGAGGGAACAGCCCAGATTGCAGTCATCGACTGTCCTTCCTCATAACGGGTGATCGGTCGGTTGTTGACGGCATTTGTCTGCTGACTGTTGTAGGTACGCAGTGAGTTGGAAATCTCCTTGATGCGGTTCTTGTTGTGTGTCACATTAGCGTAGAGATTCACATAGTCTCGATGGTTGGCACTTTGATATACGCGGTAGCTGGCATAGAGCTCAGCACCCTTGTTCTCCACTTTTCCGAGATTCTCTTTGTAAGAGGTAAAACCGGTAGAAGAGGGGATAGTGACATCGGTGAGCAAATCATCGGTAGTAGCAATATAATAATCAAAGCGCATATTCAATCGATGGTTAAATGCTGTGAAGTCGAAACCCACATTCTGATCATACTTACGTTGCCACTTCAGGTTTTCGTTAGCCATGCTTAGCAGATATGAAGTAGGTCTTCCGTCATAGAACCTGGAAGAGTAATAATTCCATGTTGACATACTCTGGTAAGAGTTGAAGTTCTGTGAACCGGTGAATCCCATAGAGGCACGAAGCTTCAGTTGGTTGAGCCATGTGGCAGCTTCCATGAATTTCTCTTTGTGTACGTTCCAACCCATACCCAGTGACCAGAACTTACCCCAGCGGTTGTTACTACCGAACTGTGAGGAACCGCTCAGACGGAAGGATGCGTCGAAGAGGTAACGGTTGTCATAGGAGTAGTTCAGTGCTCCGATAGCACCGGCATCACGTGTCTTATTCTCAAAAGTTGATGGTGAACTGTCTTTCAGATAGGAGCGTGCATAACCGATATCTGCCAACTGGTCGTTGGGGAATCCCTCTGCCACGAATCGGGCTGTGTTATACTCATAGTCTTCCATGCTCCATCCAAGGTTAAAGAACAAAAGATGTTTCTCTGCGAAAGTTTTGCTGTAGTTGGCGCTGACATCTGCTGTGATACGATGTGCCTTGCCGTCGGAGTAGGTATATCTGCCGCGGCGTTTCATCAACTCATCTGAGGTATAGTCAACGAAGTCGGTGTGGCTCGCTGGATGGAAGATTTCCGCATTACTATTCTGCCACATGATACCTAATCTTCCTACCATTTTGAAAGCATCCGTAAAGCGATACTCAGCATAGAAATTGTTGTTCATCTGTGTGTAGTCAGAGAAATCCTTGGTACGGATGGTGGCATTCCACATCGGGTTGATGACAGTTCCTTCAGTAAGGAAAACACCTTTCTGATTGTAGCTATATGCTTTGATGAGATTACCATCGTCATCATAGGGACGATAATAAGGATTCATGCTTGTGTACTGATTGAAGGTACCCCATGGAGAGTTGTTTGCCTTGTTATAAGTTACTTCCAGATTATCGCGGAGCAACAGTTTCTTGAAATGGTAGCTAAAGGTAAGTCCTCCGGCAAATGTGTTACGGTCGGAACCCTTCATTACACCCTCAACATTGTTATAAGAGAAGTCTATACCATATTGGAACTCCTTGTTTCCACCTTCGATATACATGGTGTGCTTGTGTCCGACTGTATTGTGAACAGGCTGTGCTTTCCAATCGGTATCATAACCTCTTAAAACATTTGAAAGCAATGAGTTGTAATAATCATCATAAATACCTTGCATCACCACGTTAGTCCAGGTACTGGAGCCATTGTCACCCTCATAGGTGAAGAGTCCGGCGTTTTTCTCTACCTGCAGTTTCTCTGCGGCATTTGTCAGGTTATAGCTGCTGAAATCAGGGAAACTGAAAGTGAGCTGTCCTGTATAAGTAACATTGAGTTTTCCGCTTTTCGGTTTTACTGTCTCGATGATCACCACACCGTTAGCAGCTTTAGAACCATAGATAGCCTTTGCGGCAGCGTCTTTCAGGATGGTGACATTCTCGATACGGTTCATGTCCATATCAATGACTTTAGTAAGGGAAGTTTCAAAACCATCGACAATGAAGAGGGGCTGGTTAGGGTTCGTCTGATACTCACCTTTCAAATCAGGAAAGCCAGATTGTCCACGTAAAGTAATATCAGGTAGGGAGTTTGGGTCGCTACCTACTGCCAGATTTTCGGCAAAATGAAAGGAAGGATCGAGATTTTTCAAACTGTTCAGCACATTGGTGTTACCGACTAGTCGCAGTTCATCTTTATTATAGACTGTAGCGGATCCTGTAAAACTCTCAGCCTTACGTGTATAGAAACCATTATCTACGATCAGCACTTCCCCGAGCTGATTGTCAGAACGCAAAACAACATCTTTGTTTACGTCAGTATTACCTTGTGCTATACGAACATATTCAGTACTTAGTCCAACATAACTGAATTTCAATGATATGGCTTCCACTGGGATAGAACAGGTGTAGTGTCCCTTCACATCTGTTACAGAAAGAGTTTTTGACCCACCGATGCTGATGGGAACACCTGCCAAAGGTTCTCCTGCCTCATCATAAACATAACCCGAGATACTACGAGTATGACCGCTCAGTTGAGTTGCATCGCCTGTTTGGCGGTGAATCATAATGTACTTTCCTTCAGTGCTGACAGTGAAGCCATGTTTTCCTACAATGTCCTTCACAACTTTTACAGGTTCCGCATTACGAGCATTATAGGTAACACGGAAATTCATGTCCCTGATGCTGTACTGCATTTTCATGCCAGATTGTTTTTCAATCTGACGCAAAGCAGTTGTTGCCTCTACGTTCTTAAAGTCAACAGTAACCCGTTTGCCCTGACCAAAGGCACCGCCACTGAATACTAAAAGCATAAGCAACAAGAACAGATGCTTGATTTTTACCATAATTATTGCATTTACGTTAAACATATCTGCAAGAACTACGGCAAAGGTTTTAGATTTGTGCCGTTAAAAAATGTTATTTTAGTTGTTCACTACTATATTAGTAGAGTCAATCTTTATGTTCGTTTCGCAGATACGGTTCAACTGTTCTATCACCTGTTTAAGAGTCCAACTCCTTTCACCATTATAATGTATTCTATCATTCAGATGCTCATTACCTGTAAAGATTACATTATAATTATACCATCGACCAATCTCCGTAAGCGCCTCACGCAACGTCTGATTTTCAAAATAGAACCCACCGTTTTTCCAACTCAACACCCCCTCTAGATCGGCTTCCTCAACATTAAATGTACTATTCTTGTTAAAGAATGCCTGCTGACCAGGAGTAAGGGTAACCTCCCCTTGTTTGCTTGTATTCGTTACTCTAACTCGACCACTGGCTAAAGTTACACAAGGTTGCTCACCCTCAAAACAACGGATATTAAACGTGGTGCCTAACACTGTCGTGCTTATATTCCCACTATGAACTATAAATGGGCGTGTCTCATCATGTGTTACCTCAAAATAAGCTTCACCGATCAAACGTACCTCACGCGGTGCATTTTCCAAAAACTTCTGAGGGAAGATCAATCTACTGCAAGCACTAAGCCAGACTTTCGTACCATCGGGCAATAATAACCTCGCTGTTTTACCCTGAGGAATTATTAACGTAGTTCTGTCTTCTGGTGAAACATTCTCAGGAGCAAGAAAACGTATCATTTCATCATTATTGATAGAGAAACCTTTCCTTTGGGCATCCTCACTATGAAGATCGAAGGTTTTATCTCCCATTGTCAGGGCAACATCCTTCATCGGCTTCTGTGCCTCATAAACTACATTTCCATCTGTTTTGGCTATTACAGGCTTCTCATTACCCATTGTTGATGATAACCATTTATTCCAAGGAAGAAAGAATGCGACAACAAGACATGCCACAGCTGCAGCCAGAGCCCACATGCGGACGACAACAGCACTGCGCTTGAACTGTAATCTTTCCGTCTTGAACTGTTCAAATGCCTCATCCACATCAGGGATTGGTGCATCTTCCAAGGAAGCTCTCCTCAGTTCAAAGTCGGTCTGAGCATCCTCCTGATTCATAGCCTGTTCAGGATTCTCCGACCAACCCGTATATTCTTTATCGTGTATATTAATTTCCATATTAATTCAATTTATAGCATAATACCCTAATAATTATACGGCATGTTATAGCACCTTGTGCCACCTATTCATCATTTTTTAACATATTACGTAGCTGTCTGAATGCATTTACCATGCGCTTGTGCACTACGTTAACAGTAATCTGCAATTCCTCAGCTGTCTCCTTGTAAGTTAATTTTTTAAAGTAGCAACACTTTAGAATAGACCTGTCAGGCTCAGGGAGGTCTTCCACTGCATTTCTAAGGTTTATAATACGATCTTCGAATTCCATAACCTCGCTATATGAAGCGTCCTCCATCCTTTCAGTAGCCAATTTCATCTGCATATATCGGTCATGGACCTTACGATGTCGCAAGATATCCAAGCAATAATTACGGATTAATCTGTAGAGGTATCCTAAAACGGTCTCTTGTCGGCATTCTCCTTTCTGCCAATCCAATAACACTCTCTCAAAGGCATCATTTGTCACATCCATAGCAGCTTCTTTGTCATCAAGAAATGTTAGCGCATAAAGATATAGTTGACGATAGTAGCTCTTATACAGATGCTCCATGTCAACAGGATACCTCTGAGATTTCATTCCGCTCTTCATTCTCTGTCTATCAAAAGAAGAATAAAACTTACTTATAGATTTGCTGACTTCTAACGATGTCCCTAATTATTATCTGCGCAAAGATACTATTATTTTCCTTATCTTCAAAACAAACGATAAAAAACATCAGTAATGAGACCACATTAATTGAAAGCATTACACAATCAACTTTAGAAATAATCCTCATAACCCATATCGTACACCTCTTCCAACTTCTTAATATGATAGAAGTCAAAATGGTAGATAGTGGTTTCTGGTAACTCGTATTCGTTGATAATAGCGAAGGTAGGTGAGGTGATGACATCCTCAACACCCAGTTCTGTTTTACCCCCCGGAATCTCCTTCCCAGAGGCATCTCTCGGCAGGGTTGTCTCCATCAGGCGTCGTCAAGGCTTAGCTACCCAATTATTACGGGAGGGTATCCGTGTGGCTAAAGAACACTATCATGCCGACAAAATTACAATTGAGGCACAGGTATATGCCCGTCGCCTTTACGAGAAATTGGGATTCGTACAAACCTCCGAAGAGTTCCTGGAAGACGGCATCCCGCATATCAGGATGACGCTGGAGACAGAAGGATTATAAGTGACGACTAAAACTATGAAAAACATCGGGAAAGATATTTCTTTCTTAATAAATTGTGTCTTATCTATAGGATACCATCTATTCACTCTTTTTTGTTAAATTATTTTGTTCCCTACATTATTTTTGATATCTTTGCACAATCTATTAGAGATGAGATATGATACCTTCGATATTGCAGTGGTGCATCGTTGGGATGAACAATCACTGAAGTTACTTTATAGGCATTACTATAAAGCATTAGTGTTGTTCTCTATTCAGATGGTAGAAAAACTGGAAATTGCTGAAGAACTGGTTCAAGACACTTTTGTAGATACATGGCAACACCATCATCTTTTCAGCAATCAACAGTCATTAAAAGCATACTTATATAATACCGTACGAAATAAAAGCATTAGTTATCTGAGGCATCAGCGTGTAGAAGTCAAACGAATAGAGATGTTCGAGAAAGAGTATCAGCTGATGCGCGATGAGGACGATTCTGAATCAGACCGTGAAGAGATCTTCCGACAGTTATTGTTAGGAATAGAATCATTATCACCAAAATTGCGACAGATTTTTCTCTTGTCAATAGAGGGGAAGACATGTGCAGACATTGCCAAGGAACTGGGTATTACACCTGCTTCTGTGAAAACGCAGCGTCAACGGGGATTTAAGATTCTGCGTCAGCGCCTAAGTCCAGAGGCTTTGCTCTTGCTGTTTATGCTTATTCAGTAAACTTTTTCTGCGCTCAGAATCTGTATTCTTCTTGTCAAAAGGACAGCAAAGTCCTTGTTCATTGATTTATTCCTAAAATTATTTTGTTTTTTTTAGTTGTAGTAATCATAACCATATGATTACCCTTTTGTATTATCACTTATTACAAAAAAATGACTAAAGGTATGTTTACCTTCCAATCCATTTTGCGTATTAAGCAAAAAAAGCTAATTATGGACGAACAGAAAAAATTGGATCATCTAAAAGAACTGATGGTTCTTGGAGACATAGATGGCAATAAAGTTAAGCGTAGTTGTGAATTAATCGATCAGATTGACGATGAGAAGAATATGACACAACTGCGCAAACGAATCGGATTATCTGACAAGCGATCCTCACGTATACATTTCCTTACGCCTCGTTTTTATCGGATTGCAGCCGTTGTCATCCTGCTTATCTTAGGCGGTGCCTATTGGTATCACAAAGATTATACCCAAGTGACACCTCCTATTATTACCCAAGCAGTACAAACAGCCATACGACAGAGTAGTATGAGTGGCATGCAAGGAGCTGAGATCACCAGCTCACAAACAGTCGGTAATGCCATCATCAGTCACGAAGAACAGGTGCTCTATCATGTTGATGAGGACTTTGTGGAGCAATTAGAAGAAGCCAGACGAGTTTCCACCTATCATGATAAAGAGTATTGGGTAACCCTGGATGACGGCACTTTAGTTCATTTGAATTACGATAGTCGACTTATCTATCCAGAGAAATTCGGTGATCGTCGTGACGTCATTTTAGACGGTGAGGCTTTTTTCATGGTAGCAAAAGATAAAAGTAGGCAGTTTGTTGTACATACTCCGCAAGGAGATATCAGAGTATTTGGAACAGAATTCTTTGTGACCACATCCTCACGTTCGTTACAAGCCCCCACAGTGACAGACAAAGGATATGTGGTATTGGTTGAAGGCAGTATCGGCTTTACGCCTACCAATGGTAAAGAACAGAAGCTACAGCCCGGTCAACAACTCATCTTCTCTGAGAACCAGCTCTCTGTCCGTCAGGTTGACCTTGCTCCTTATGTAGCATGGAACGAAGGTAAGTTCTTGTTTGAAGACTGTCCACTATGGCAGTTGATGGCTGTGCTAGAGCGATGGCATCATGTAACGACCCTTTATAAGTCGGAGAAATTAAAGGACCTTCGTTTTATGGGTAGCCTCAACCGATATGACAATATTGAGCCCACTCTCAAGGCTATTGAGAAATCAACCGGTGTAAATGTCGTATTAAAAGATAATACTGTTATCGTCGGAGAATGAAAAACAATATTTTTTAAAACCTAAAAACATCATTTCATGCAAAAAGCTAATGTAAATGTACTACGGCTGTTGCCCTTTGTCTTCCTTCTGATCTTGATGCTGACACCTGTCAGGATTCAAGCAGATACACAACAGTCGCAAAAGGATGAGGTAACACTCAACCTCAAACAGGTAACGCTTAAACAACTGTTTTCTGCCATTACTGAGCAGACAGGTTGTAACTTTCTCATTAACATGGATTTGGCGCGTCAACTGCCCAAGGTGGATGCTTTTGCCAACAAAGAACCTGTAAGAAATGTATTAACAAGGGTGTTGAAACCGCTGAACTGCTCCTTCGACATTGATGGTAAGACAATCACTGTTTACAGGCCATCTGCTCAAGGAGGAAATCCCCGAAAAGTAACTGGTATCGTACGCGGTGATGACGGAGAAACGCTTCCCGGTGCCCGTATCTCTGTTGTAAACAGTAAGGAGAATGTTTTTGCCATCTCCGATATCAATGGTCGTTTCTCGTTGGACTTACCTGCTGACAGCCGCCAACTGGAGATCAGCTATATCGGATTCCAAAAGAAAATCATTAATCTTGGTAAAAACAACGATTATTCCATTACGTTGACCACTGACTCTGAGGTTATTAACGAAGTAGTAATTAACGGTATGTACGAGCGCCGCAAAGAGAGTTTTACGGGTTCTACTACCACCTTCAACCGTGATGATCTCCTTCAGGTAGGTAATCAAAACCTTGTGAAGAGTCTGAAAAATCTCGACCCTGCTTTCCAAATTATTGAGGATATAGAAATAGGTAGTAACCCTAACGCTATGCCGAATATCCAGCTACGTGGTGAGACCTCCTTCAACCTGCAGGGTGACTATGAGGGCAATGCAAACCAGCCGTTGTTCATACTCGATGGATTTGAGACAACCCTGGAAAAGGTTATCGATCTGGATATGAACCGTGTACAGAGTGTTACCTTGCTGAAAGATGCAGCAGCAAAAGCCATCTACGGATCAAAAGCTGGTAATGGAGTGGTTGTCATTGAGACCATCCGTCCTAAGAGCGGTGAGATGCGTATCTCTTATAACGGTAACCTGAATATCGAGACCCCGGACCTTACCGGTTATGACCTGATGAATGCCCGCGAGAAATACGACTGGGAAGTAGCTCATCATAAATACGATAATGCCCTTACCGGCGTAAACCCACAAGCAGCAGACCTTCTTCATAAGACCGTTTATGATGCCATAGAATCGGGTGTTAATACATATTGGCTTTCGAAACCTTTACGTACAGGCGTCGGTCAGCGTCATGCCTTACAACTGGAGGGTGGTGATAGTCGCGTAAGATATATCTTAGGACTATCATACAATAATGTAGCCGGTGTTATGAAAGGATCTAGCCGAAACACCTTCAACATCAACTCTACCCTATCGTACACTTATAAGAATATGGTGTTCCGTAACCAAATGGACTATTCACGTAACAATGCCAAGAATTCTCCTTACGGCACATTCAACCAATATATCACGTTGGAACCCTATTTTGCTCCTTATGATGTAATGGGGAATGTTAAACAACTGCTGGGATATCAGTGCGTTAACCTCGACGGCTCGTTTGCAGCACCTGTCTATAACCCACTATATAATGCTACGCTGAACACTAAAGACCAATCACAGTATACCGCTTTTACGGATAACTTCGACATGGACTGGCGTATCAACGAGCATTTCCGCTTTGTGGCAAAGTTCTCATATACACGACAAGAGAATCAATCCGATCTCTTCTATCCATCCAGTCATACACGTTTTATCGACTATGATGCTAACGGGTTATCTGATCGTAAGGGATTATATACCAAGCAGAACGGTATCAGTGATATCATCACCGCTCAAGCTGGTCTGAGCTATAACCAGACATTCGGACAGCATTCACTCTTCTTCAACGGAACATGGAACCTACGCAGTCAGAACAACGAATCGACAAATGTCATGGCAGAAGGATTTGGCAATGACTCAATGGACCACATCGGAATGGCTACTTCCTATTATCATGACAGTCATCCTTACGGTACAGACAATAAGACACGTGAGATCGGTCTTATCGGAGCCATGAACTACTCTTATGCCGACCGGTATCTTTTTGATGCATCTTATCGCGCAACGGGCTCATCTGTCTATGGTAGTGACAACCACTGGGGGTCATTCTGGTCACTGGGAGCTGGTTGGAACCTGCATAAGGAACCATTCTTCCCAGCCAAAGACATTATCAAATTACTGAAACTACGTTACTCTCTGGGATATACCGGTACACAGAATTTCAACCCGTATCAGGCACATGCCAAATACCAATATGGCAGTATCTATTATGATGGCCGTCCAGGAACTGTTATCTTAGGGTTGCCAAACACAACACTTAAATGGCAGAAAGTGTATGACAATAATTTCGGTATCGACCTGGCTTTAGGAACATTCCTTACCGCAAGGGCTGAATACTATATTCAGAATACGGATAACATGTTGACAGATATTACTCTACCCTCTTCTACCGGTTTCAACACTTATAAGGATAACATGGGAGAAATCCAGAATAAGGGCATCGAACTGGCATTGAGTATTACTCCCTGGCGTAACAATGAACAACGTGCATGGGTGACATTCTCCGCAACGGGGTATCATAACAAGAATAAGATTACGAAGATCTATGATATCTTCAAGAAATTCAACGAAGATGCTGACAACGACCTTAACTGGCGTTTCTCTACCGGAACACCATCACCCGAGGATGCCGCTCTCTATATGCAGCGCACCACACGTCCTGCAACAAAATTCTACGAGGGTTGTTCTATGACAGCCATCTGGGGTGTAAGGTCATTAGGTATAGACCCAATGACCGGTAACGAAATGTACCTTGACAAAAATGACGATATCACCTATACATGGAATGTAGACGATCAGGTAGTGATTGGTGACAGCAACCCCAAATGGCGCGGAACACTCGGACTGAATGCAGGATGGAGAGGATTTACTTGTTCTGTTGTCGCTTCTTACAAATGGGGTGGCGATCTCTATAATACGACACTCATTGACCGTGTGGAAAATGTTACCGGTTACGGAAATATGGATCGACGTGTTTTTGACACATGGACACGACCAGGTGACCATTCACCTTATCGTCAAGTAATGATGCTTGAAACCCCGACGACACTGGGTGGTTTTACTTCAACAAAACCAACATCCCGCTTTGTTCAGCGTAACAACGAACTTTATGTTTCCTCATTGAGTATTGGTTACGACTTCTATCGCCAAGGATGGCTGAGGAAAGTTGGACTACAACGTCTCAAGCTGGACTTCTATGTTGATGAACTTGTACGTCTGACTAATATTCAAGTGGAGCGAGGAACAAGTTATCCTTTTGCCCGTACATTCTCGTTCTCTGTTAATGCGACATTCTAAAGGTAAGTAAATCTGAAGATAAATGATTATGAAAAAAAGAATATATATCAAGAATATAAAAATAATGATAAAAGGTTTCTTGCCCCTTTGCCTTTTTGCCTTATTACCATTATTTACATCATGTAATGACTGGCTTGATGTGGAGCCCACCACAGAGATGGATCGTGAAGACTTGTTCAAAGATGAAGCAGGTTTTGCTGATGCCATGAGCGGTATCTATACAATCTTAAACAGTGATGCCATGTATGGCAAACATATGACCTGGTATCTGCTTGAGATGATGGGTGGTGGCGGTTATGCCGGAAGTGGATTGAACAGCTATATCATGCAGTATTATTTCCATCCTAATACACCATACAGTTATTTCAAGAATTACCAAAACAACTATATTGACCCTATCTGGAAGAATGCATATAATGCCATTGCCAATATCAATTCCATACTGTCATGCATTGACGACAAGAAAAACGTGTTCGTAGGAGATGATTATCAGATTATTAAAGGTGAGGCTTTGGGCCTTCGGGCTTTTATCCACTTCGACCTGATGCGTCTTTATACTGATGCTTATAGCAGTGCGGATTTCAGCAAGTCGAGAGTATATATGCCTTATGTTAGCAGTCTTACATCTGATGTCTTTGCATTGGCACCTGCAGATTTTATTGCACAGGCTATCTTGAAAGATCTTAATGAAGCAAAGGAACTGCTCCGCAAAGATCCGATGCTGACAGGCATTACTCCCTCACAATATGTTTGTGATGAGGTAAGCGGACTGATTGCAAACCGTAATCAGTATGGCATTAAAGACTGGCATAACCGTCGTCTACACTTTAACTATTATGCCGCTATCGCTACAATGGCTCGTCTGTACTTATGGATGGGTAACAAAGAGCAGGCATTAGCTTGTGCAACCGAGATTATTAATGCTCCGGCAGATAAGTTCCCTTGGGTAAATACCGACTTGATTGCCAATGTCACATCTGCCAGCAATACCGTAGCTCGCGATCGTACTTTCTGTACAGAACACATCATGGCATTAAACGTTATAAACCTTGAAGACCGTATTGACGGTATCCTTCAAGAGCGTCAGAAAACATTTGGATCAACAAACCAGATGTTGGGCATGAATACCAATTATCTTTTCGATACTGCAACACGCGATGCAGATCCTCGTTATACTTATCTGCGTTTTATCTTCTCTGATGACATGCATATCTCTAGCAAGCTCTATCAAGATGCAGACGCTCAAAACCAGAACTTCCCATGGGCAGTAAAACGTATCCCACTTATTAAACTGGCAGAGATGTATTATATTGCTGCAGAATGTGAGCCAAGCCTTGACCGTGCTGTGGAATATCTGGAGACGGTACGCCGACATCGTGGATTAGCTCCCTATCCGCTTCAGGTAACAAACAAAGAAGAGTTGCAAGAACAGATAGAAGCTGAATATCGTAAGGAATTCATCTCTGAAGGTCAGTTGTTCTATTATCACAAACGTTTGAACCAATCGTTCACCAGTCGTGGTTTCCAAGGGTCTTATCAGATTACGCCTGAAGTGTTCACCATGCCCCGTCCTGATGATGAAGATGCGTACGGCGGACGTAACAACTGAATAGTTTTATCACAATCAAATAAACAATAAGAATGATGAATATGAATAAGAAACTATATATAGCTGCAGCAGTACTGATGGTACTCGCAGCCTGCTCAAAAGATGAAATCGACAGATGGAGTGACAAGAGCTTTGCATGGTTCTCTGCTGAAAATAATGACTTCACTTTTGTCAGTCATCCGGAGGTTGCAGAGAATGGTACGTATCTGGTGCCCATCCCCTTTCGCGTAGCAACAACCGTCAGTGACCGTGACAGACAACTGGAGGTAGAGGTAACACGCCAACCTGCCGACAACCGCACACAGTATGAGCTACAGAAACCTGTTCTCTTCCGTGCCAATCACATAGTAGATACGATGTATGTCAAGGTAACCAACAGTGCTCATCTGGCAGAAGTGCCGGACACAGTATCTTTCACCATCAGAGAGTCTGCTGATTTTTTGCCTGGGCTTACTGATCGCGTTACCACCAATCTTTGTCTGTTCAACGGATTTGCCAAACCTTCATGGTGGAATGCCAATACTGACTACTACATGGGATATTTCACACAACTGAAAATGAGTGTTTACTATGCTGTTACCGGTGGAGAGGAAAGTCCTATTGACGATGACGGCTGGCAAGGCAATAAATTCAGATTTATAATATATATGTTAAGAGAGTACGTGTCTAAAAATAATGTCCGATATCCTGCCGACGATCCGAATGCACCTGGAGAATTGGTGACATTCAGTAATGGTAAGTACTAAGATCATAAAGATAATAACATAGCATTCAAAACAATATGATAAATAGAAAACAATTATTCCGTTTCGTAGCCATCGTCAGTGTAGTATTTGGTCTCACGGCATGTTACGATGAACAAAACGGTAACGATTATGACGTGTCTCAAGCTGATGTGCATATTGAGATACCTGCAAGTGCATACAGTGCTTCTCTAGGCGAAACCATTACCATAGAGCCAATCATCGAAACAACAATCCCTGAGGATGACTTGGAGTTTCTGTGGGAGGTAAACGGTGATAGCGTCAATAGTCAAGGTAAGAAAGCCTACTTACCCCTTTTGGCTGCCGAAGAGCAGGCTCGTGTGTTGAAATACACAGCTCATATCGACCGTAATATCACTACCCTAAACCTCAGCTATCCATGTAGGTTACATGTACGTCAAAAAAGTACAGGTAGGGATTTCTACTCCTCAAACTCCTTTACCATTACCATCTCCGGTATTTCTGGTCTAATGGTACTCTATGGAAATGACCAAAATAGCGATATCGCTATTCTACAGGCAGAAGACTTTACGCCATCATCCATGACTCTTCCTGCTTCATCAGCTGCCAGCATGCAACTTTATTCTTTGAGTAATGACGGACAAATGATTCCGGGCAAAGGCAAGCAGATACAACAAATCACCTCTCTGTATTTCACTACCTACATGGCTTATTATCCCCAAATTCTTGGTGAGCGCTGCGGACAGATACTGGCTCTCACGGATAAGGATGCCCGCTGGATTGATAAAGATGGTTTTAAGGCTTATGGTGACTGGAATTACCTCTTCTATGTACAAGGTGATGATGCCTTTAATAAGAACAAGCCTCTTGCTATGTATATCTACATGATATATATATTCGGCTTCGATGGCGGTGATATCTTCTCTATCAACGCACTGAGTAGTTTCCCATTCCTCTTTGCTGATACAACCACCGATACACCGCTTAATGACGGGCATAGCTTCTCATTTACCGGTCAGATATGTATGCCAAATACCAATCCTTATCCTTGTCTGTTGTATGTTGATGCCGTAGACGGTGACCGCACTCACAAAGGATTTGTAGGACTTCGTTCACTGGCCCCAGGCTATTTCAAGAATTATTCCTTCTTGCTTGACACCAAAACAGATCAAGTACCCTTTAATCCCGGTGACATGAAAGCCGATCTGATGAAGATGGCTCGTGACAACCGCGGTCATGCATTGGCTGTATTAAAGGGTGATAACAGTCATCCGCAATTTGCTGGTAAGTATTTTGCTGTTGACCTGCAGATGAATGGTGCGGCTCCTGCCGGTGCACAGACAACCTTCAGTGGTATTCCGCAATACCTCTATGATTTGAGTTCACTTCCTAACATCAACGATGCACGTTTCTTTGAGTTCGGTTTAACACAGAATATGTGCTACTATGCAACATCCAATGGAGTATATCAATGGCGTACAGACGGTGCAGATATATCTTCTGCGGGTTCTTTGGGTATGACAGATGGATCTACATGGTCACCCAATGGTGAAGTTACTATGATGAAAATTATAGATAACAATAACGATACTCCTACCCACTCACCATCAGAAACCATCATGCTTGTAGCTACATGGCAGAACAACCAAGCCTCACTCTGGTCACTGCACATGGATCTGATGTCTGGTCGTATCAGCAAGGCGGTACGTTTTGACAGCAGCAACACACCGGGATGGAACTTCAATATGCCAATTCTCGATGCAAGCATTAAAAATATGTAATATTTCAATGTATCATTATATATGAAGAAAGTTCTCTTACTGTTGGCGACTGTAGCATTAGCTACTGTTGCCAACGCTCAGCAAGTGCTGCATCTTACATGTGATGCAAAAAATTCTGGCGACACTATAGTGGTTCAGACCATTGACTATCAGCGTAATGAGTTCGCACGCGTTGATACTGCCATCAGTAATAATGGCACATTTACTCTCGACATACCATTAGAAAAAGCTGCAGATGCTATTATCTGCAATATTCGTAACGGTGGTATGCTTCGTGTACGTCTATACCTTGTACCCGGAGAACACCTGCATATCGGTGGCACATGGCCATGGGGACAACAAGGAGCAACCAATCTTACGATCGGTGGATCATCGTTTTATGAACAACTGCATGAATACAACAATGCCGTAAATCCAATTATGAATGAGGTGAATCCCCTGAATGATAAGATAAAAGAGATGACTGCAGCAGGCATCAGTCGTGATTCACTCTCTGCCTTTTATAATCAAGCTATTAGTGGAATCTTCCAGAAACTGTATCAGAAAAGAATGGAGTTGATACGGCAATACCCAGACCGGGATCCTTCAGCCACCTTGGTTACTGAACTACCTTCACATATGACTCAAAATGCCATAGCATTACTGACACCACGAGTTCGAAACGGTAGGATGAGTGCCATTATTGACAATGCCCTAGCACAGGCAGACAGTAAACAGAAAATGGCACAGGCAGAGAAACAGATGAGTAAAGGAAAACCCGCTCCTGATTTTAAGTTGAAAGATCTCAACGGTAATGAACGTACCCTGGCATCCTTCCGTGGAAAATATGTGCTCTTGGACTTTTGGGGCTCTTGGTGTATCTGGTGTATCAAGGGATTCCCTGATTTGAAGGCTAGTTATGAGAAGCATAAGGACCGTATGGAAGTGATAGGTATCGACTGTAATGATACCGAGGAAAAATGGCGTAACGCAGTAAAACAATATGAGTTGCCATGGACCAACCTATACAATCCCAAGAGTGGCACGTCTGTCATTACAGACTATGCAGTGAAGGGATTTCCCACAAAGATCCTCATTTCTCCCGACGGTCTTATCCACCGTGTGGTAGTTGGTGAAGATCCTTCACTTTACACGTATCTTGATGAGTTATTCAAATAAAATGACTCTGACTTAAGAACTAAGCATGATGCATCGTTATTATCACCACATCTTGCAGTAATTAGATAACAGAGTAAGATGTGGTGATAATTATTATATTATTGGGGTTGAATACCATTTCCAAAGAAAAACACTTTTTCCTTTTGCATAATGATTGCTTTTTAGTATCTTTGCAATATGACAACAGAGAATCGTATCATACGCAGGGCGATATTGCCGGCAGACGGTGAAGCTATCAATCAGGTGTTTGAGGCAGCCCGTGGAATCATGGTAAGATCAGGGAATACCCATCAATGGCAGAACGGCTACCCTACCCTTGAGAATGTCAGAATGGACATTGAGCGTGAGGGGGCGTTCGTAATTTTGGATAACGGTCTGGTGGTAGGATATTTTGCCTTCTTACCGTCACCGGAGCCTACGTATGCAAAGATTTATGAAGGTGAATGGGTGGACAACAACCTACCCTATCATGTGGTCCATCGTATAGCAAGTCTTCCTGATACTCATGGTGTTTTCGCAAGTATTATGGATTTCTGTTTTGCAAGGGATCACAATATCCGCATCGACACGCATCGGGATAACCTCATCATGCAACATAATATCCTCAAGCATGGTTTTACCTACTGTGGTATCATCCTGCTGCTCAACGGTGATGAGCGACTGGCGTATCAGAAAGTGAAGAGTGAAAAGTGAAGAGTGAAGAATAACCCTAAACTCTAAACTATGAACTCTAAACTATGAACTATTCTTGATCCATCTGCCTGCTCTTCGATGGTTATGCGCACGGCATCTTCGGGAAGGAGCTCTTCTATCAATTCGGGCCATTCGATGAAACACAGTCCACCACTGTAGAAATAATCCTCATAACCCATATCATACACTTCCTCCAACTTCTTGATTCGATAGAAGTCGAAATGGTAGATCGTGG
Source organism: Prevotella sp. (assembly GCA_017550455.1). Taxonomy (GTDB): domain Bacteria; phylum Bacteroidota; class Bacteroidia; order Bacteroidales; family Bacteroidaceae; genus Prevotella. The sequence goes on along the minus strand of JAFZPF010000287.1, from coordinate 1,823 downwards.
TTTCAGGCGACTCATATTCATTGATAATAGCGAAGGTAGGTGAGGTGATAACATCCTCGACACCCAGTTCTTCGCATATCGCCTTGATAAAGGTAGTCTTACCAGCACCCATCTTTCCGTAGAAGGCAAATACATGACTGTCACCCATCTGCTCAACAAACTGTCGGGCAGCCTCACGGATGGTATCTTGATTCTTTATCTCTATTCTCATATCTTTAGTAATGTGCTTGCAAAGGTAATCATTTCCCGTAACAATGCCAAATAATAATTTATAGTCCCCTGTTACTGGGCATCATTTAATGGCATGAAACACTTTTGTAGTACCAGGAGGCACAGAGATTTTGTCGAAAGTCAGTTGTTCCACATCATCAAAGACGAAGGCTGGGCGGAAGTCACTGTCTTGCAGTCGCAGAGAAATATTCCTAAAGGTGATACCACGGACATGTCGCACGTAGAAGCCCCATGCAGGCAACTCTCCGAACATCGAAAATTCCGGATATTTCTCAATCTGCTCGGGTACATCCTTCACACGCCATAACGGCATGTACGCCATTCCCTTAGTGGCCCTTCCCGGAAAGACAATCTCTATGTTCTCCAGCATGACATTCTGAATACACGCCTCAGGGATGCCGCAGATGGAAGAAGGGAACGGATTATGGAAGAAGTCAACCTCCGGTCCACGTAAATCGTAATCGATATCCGGTCGCCCGAAAGGAATCTCTGCATAAAGATTACGAATCACGACATTTTTCAACACCCCTTTCCTGTTGCCGGCCCTTGCCCCTATACGTAAGAATATCGCATTCCCCGTGTTGACAGCATGGATATTCTCCACCTGAATACTGTCGATGATTCCCCCGTCAACACTTTCTATAGCAATGGCAGAACGGAAAGTGTCACTCACCTTGATATCATGGATGCTTACCTTACGGAATCCACCCCATGAGGCAGTTCCCATCTTAATAGCGCTTGCACTACTCTTGATCTGGCAATTGCTGATCTCCACATCACGACAACAGAGCGTAGAGGTATTGGATTTCAGACAGATACCGTCGTCAGCAGCATCCACCATACAGTGCTCGATACACACCTCCTGACAATCAGTAATATCGATGCCGTCATTATTCCAATAAGCACGGTTGTATACATCCAGATTCCTCAAAGTCATCTGTTCACAACGGTCGAAGGAGAGTCCCCAGCCGGCACTGTTCCTGAGATGCAATCCCTCCACCGTAACCTGCTTACAGTCACAGAAAAAGAAAAGGTTAGGACGCATACTGCCACTGGGTCGCAGACGCCGGTTGTTATAGTAAGGATCCACCCACTCACCGGTATGATGCAGACTATCCACAAAGAGACTCAATGCCAGCCCCTGTCCGTCGATTGTCCCTTTTCCTGTAAGTCCGATATTCTCTGCATTCACCGCCATAATCAGTCCCTTTGAGGTAAGGTCACGCTCGGCATTATCCTCTTTCGGACGGGTAATGCCTTGATAATCATAGGGATTCTTACTGCCGAGCAGTGTAGCCCCCTCCATCAGATGAAGGGTCACCCCACTCTTCATGATAATACCTCCTGTAAGATAACAACCGGGATAAAAGGTAAGTATACCCCCTCCCTTACGGGCAATCTCATCGATAGCCTTCTGGATAACGGCGGTATTCAGGGTTATGCCGTCTCCACGGAGAGCCAACTCCTTGGAGGTCATGTTCTTTGAGCCCATGGCATAGCAACTCAAAAGAACCAACACAGATAATAACCCAAATCTTTTCATAACCCTAAACTCTTTATTGGTTATTGGTTATTGTTTATTGTTTATTGTC
>JAFZPF010000286.1 GCA_017550455.1 Prevotella sp. | reverse complement strand
TTTGACAAATCTAATCCGGAACCCGCCGTGATACTGTTACCGATACATGCCACGCGGATAGCATCTGCCTTAGCGGGTTGAAGACCTTTCAGCCAAAGGTCCAACAAGTTCTTCATTTCATGATGATAGGGGAAAGTGTTACGGAAACCGAAACCATGATAACCACCGGGGAAGATATATAAGGTGGCATCTACATGATTCCTGCGAAGGGCAGAATAATAAGCAGCAGCGTTTGTTGCCGGTGGAACCGGTTCATCGTTGTTACATGCAAAGATAATAGCCGGTGGTGTGATATGTTTCTGTACCTGTAACTCACTTGAGTAAGTTTTACGCACCTGCTCGTCGTCTTTTTTATCACCTAACAGATTATCCCTCGACATTTGATTCGTCTGTCCCACCATGGTGATAACGGGATAGAAAAGTATCTGGAAGTCGGGCCGTGCATCGAAGGTGGTATGTGTAGCGGCCATGGAAGCTAAATGTCCACCAGCAGAAAAGCCCATGATACCCACATCGTGCGGGTTGACATGCCATGCCTGAGCACTGTCACGAACGGTCCTGATAGCCGTCAGTGCATCGACAAGTGGAATCTGCGGGTCACCTTCCGGCATACGGTATTTCAGTATAATAAATGCAATTCCTCTATCCATAAAATAAGGTATCCAGTTGGTTCCTTCGTTTTGCATGCTCAGTCCCTGATATCCACCACCAGGACAGCATACCACAGCTTTCCCTGTTGCTGCCATTGCATTGGGGAGATAGACATAGATTTTCGACTTTCCGTCAGGCGAGTTTAGTAACTCAAACTGTCGTTGTGCGGATATGGGAGTTATTACACCAAGTAAGAGTACTACGAGGAAGGTTTTTTTGAGATAATGTAAGATATTCATTGTCAATATACTGTTTGAATTAGTCATACAAAGGTACGAAAAGTCGAGAGCAGAACAAAAGAAAAGTATTTCTTTTTTATGCCGAGACAAAGTATCTTCGCCACAAGAGGCAAAGATACGAAAAGAAAAAAAGAGAAACAAATTATTTTAGAAAATACTTTTCATATAGCCTTTATGAGAGAATATAATATTACTATTTTTTAACTTCGTCGAAGATACTATTTCTCTCACTTAATCGTATCTTTGCAGCACATAATACATTTACTTTAAGGATTATAATATGAAGAGTTTTGGATCAAAACCGTGGGTGCTCCCACAACCGGTACTGATTATCGGCACATACGACAAGGAAGGAAAGGCGAATGCAATGAATGCTGCCTGGGGTGGACAGTGGGACATGCATGAGATCATGATCTCATTAGGTTCTCACCAGACCACTGACAACCTTTCTGTCAACAGTGAGTTTACTGTTGCTTTTGCCACCACAGAAACACTCGTAGCCGCTGATTACGTAGGCATTGTGAGTGGTCGTAATACGCCTGACAAGATGGAGCGTACAGGATGGACGATAGAGAAAGCACCCAACGTAAATGCTCCTCTGTTCCGAGAGTTACCCATGACCCTAGAGTGTAAGGTGAAGGAAAAGATCGATGAATCGGAAACAGGTTATTATCTGGTGGCAGAGATTGTCAATATACTGTGTGATGAGAAGTACTTGGCAGAAGACGGTCAACCGGATGTGGAGCGTATGAATATCATCACTTACGACCCCGTTCATCATACATACATTCAATTAGGCAAGACGGTCGGCAAGGCTTTCTCTGACGGTAAGCAGTTAAAATAGTAAATAATTCCCGACAAGATGAGGATACGTCCAGAGGAAGCCCGACAGTTTCGTGAGGATGTCCTGAACATCGTTGCCCAGATACCACGTGGTAAGGTCACCACCTATGGCTATATCGCCTTACTGACGGGGTGGCCTGATCATGCCAGGATGGTTGGAAGAACACTTCATTACACGCCTGGTGCCGAACAAGTACCCTGTCACCGGGTGGTAAACGCTGTCGGTCGGACAGCACCCGGATGGGCACAACAACGGGAGTTGCTGGAGAGAGAAGGGGTGACGTTCAACAAGCAGGGATACGTGAATATGAAGTTACACCTATGGGAGCCTACCTGCGATATTTAAACAGCTCTTATTCAAGTATCTAAAGAAGTTAAAGAATCATCCCATGGTGATTCTTTTTCGTAATCGACAATTCTAAAAAAATAAAGAATTTGGATATTATAAAATATAGTATTATCTTTGTTGCCAAATTGCAATAAATGGAATTAAGAAGAACGACTCTTGAAAAACTTGCGCTGGGAGATCATGAGGCTTTTCACTTGGTTTTCAAGATATTTTATGCTAAGGTTTTACGCTTCGCATCAGGTATGCTCAAAAACCATGCGGATGCAGAAGACGTAGCACAAATCGTTTTTTTCAAGTTATGGCTTAAAAGGGAGAAACTAACAGCCATAAAGAATCTCGACACTTATATATATACTATTGCGAAAAATACAGTGTTAAACTATATTACCTCTCGCAAATATACCTACGTGGATTTATCCGAGAACCATGCACTTAGTTCTCCCAAAGACTCACCTATAGAGCAGATAGAAGCCCAAGACTTAAAGCTTCTAATAGATATGACCGTATCAAACATGCCTCCTCAACGCCAAAAAATATACCGATTGAGCAGAGAACAGGGACTAACCAACGAAGAAATTGCAAACCAAATGGGGGTGAAAAAGAAAACTGTTGAAAACCATCTCAATTTGGCACTTCGAGATATTCGCAATATTTTAAAATTACTTATTTTATTATTCTGATATTAGGTGTTAAATACGTTAGCTTAGTCTATTAATTAATGAAAGTAAGAAAATGAGCAAATATATCCATAACATTATCAAGTACTTCTTCAGTCATGATATGACAGAAGAATTAACGGAAAGGGTACACCGGAGAATGGTATCATCATATGATGATAACGACAGCACCTACCGTGAGATATGGGATGGATTAAGCGATGAGAGCGTAAGTGATGAAATGGTTGAAGAAGCATGGAAACGCACTCAAGATGTTGTCTTCGGAAAAGAGAAACGCAGTAAAAAATGGTATCGTTGGTCGCGTATTGCAGCTCTTTGGGCAATACCTGTCACCTTGCTGCTCACCTCATTATTTCTATATAAAGCTATCACAAACAAGTCAAACGATTACAAGGATATATGTTTCGTGCATAAGTTTACAGCATATGGAGAGCGTGAATTGATAACCCTGCCTGACAGCACAAAAGTATGGCTTAACAGCGGGAGTACGCTGATATATCCTTCTTCTTTTGTCTCCAAAGAACGAAACGTATGTCTATCTGGCGAGGCATTCTTTGATGTATCAAAAGATGCAGAGCATCCTTTCGTCGTAGATGCCAACCAAATAAGGCTGAAGGTATTAGGCACTACATTTAATGTGTGCTCATATCCCGATAGCCCAATGTTTACCGCAACGCTTGAAACTGGAAAGATACAAATTGATGTAGAAGGAAAGAAAGAACCTTACGTTCTATCTTCCAACGACCGTCTTGTATATAATTACCAGACCGGCGAGGTGAATATCTCACAAGTACAGGCACACAACTATTCCAGTTGGCGTACAGGCTCATTATACCTCGACGACATATCATTCCCAAAAGTTATTAACCTTTTGGAACGTACATATAATATCAAAATCCATGTTCGTCATACCCGTTTCAACAATCAGACCATCCGCGCCCACTTTTCCGCCAATGAGTCTATTGACGAAGTGATGGCCATCATCCAAATGCTCATTCCAGATCTCCATTATGAGCATAAGGGGAATGATCTGTATATAGAATAGTCTCTCAAGAGTCTTTTATAAGTTATTAACAAATACGGTTTGGGTGTTTAGGACTATCAACTTGTCCTAAATATACTGACCTGTATTCACTATTATAAACGACTCATAACATGAAACAAAGAAACAATCTCATTCCTTGGATTACTGCCATTATACTACTGGCAGTCAGTCTTTCCGTTGGGGCCCAAAACGTATCGTTCAACAACGAACGACTGACCC
>JAFZPF010000285.1 GCA_017550455.1 Prevotella sp. | reverse complement strand
TATATATAAATAATTCTAAGGGGTGAAAATTTTCGTTCTCGAAGTCTCTATATGTCACATGTCACACTTGTCACACTTGTCACAGAATAGATGCTCAATTTTCGACGTAACTATTTGATTTTTGCAGACTTACGATAACAGCTGCTTCTCTCACAAACGACAACTATCTCGAAAAAGATGCTGTCAACACACAGAAATACAGCCACGAGGGGTGTTAAGATTATAGGCAGGGGTGAAGCGAAGCGTAACCCTTGCCTATGCTCTGACACGCTTTCAGTGCTCTGGGTCAACTGATATATCATTACCGAAAAATCAGCGCCCCCCGCCGGTCCGGCCAAAGAGTCTGAAAGGGAAGGCCAAAAGGGCTCGCGGGCCGGGCCTTTAGCCCCAAAAGGCCCGGACTGTGTTAAAAAATGTTTAGCTATTGCAGGAAAGGAGGGCTTTACTTATCTTTGCATAAACTTTAGCGGCGCTCGGCATTACCGCACAAAAATATAGCAGTGAATAAATGATAAAAAAACCTCCTTGTGATAAGGAGGATTGGGGAGAAAGTGATTACTGTATGATCTTAAACCGTACACGGAAACTCTTGGTATGCTCATCCCAGTTGGTACCCAGCATTTCGAAGCGTCCGATCTGGCCTGTGCTCCTGACATGTTTTCCGATACACGGACAGACATCATAGTCACCGATACGAACGAGGCGGATGGTCTCAGAGGCATCGTCGGGAAGACGGTCCAGCGAGAGCTGTGCATCAGGAGAGTCCTCATTGGCATTCATCACCAGGTCCTCCAGTTCATTCCGTGTTACGAATTCAAAGGATACCGGCAGATCCTGTTCGATAAGCTCGTTCATGGTGGATTCTATCATCCGTTCCTCCTTGCGGTCAGGCTTATGGTCGAGGATGTAAGAGATCTTACTCTTCTTCCTTTCGATATGCGCATTGCGTGACCGTTCGCAGCCGAACATACGAACCATGGTCTGGTTCAACAGATGCTCTGCGGTATGGGCGGGTGGAAACTCTTCCTTATTGTGTTCGTTCAGAAAAAACTCTTCCATGATGTCAAGATTATCTTTATTGTAAGGATTGACTCTTAAGTGTCAGAATTTCAGTATGATACCTCCCCATGCAGGAACATCTACCGGCACATCGCCATCGGGAGAGATGACCAACACCTGCTCTTTCTTATCCAACAGGTTGACAGCTTTCGCCACACCGGTGGTTATCTGCAGGATATCAAGGGCATGGCGGGGTATTCTGACCATTGCCTGACGGCGGTCAGAGGAGAAGTTGACAACGATCAGCAAGGTCTCGTTACCTGCTTTCCGCAGGAAGGCAAAGAGATGCTGGCGGTCGAAGGAATCCGGTTGTGCATACATCAAGTCGAAGAAAGCTCCTTCGCTGATGGCCTGCTCTTCACCGGCGATCTTCAAGATCTGTAAGTATTGCTGTTCCAATGCCCGTTCTTCGACGGTAAGCTGTCTGCGTTTGAAGAACCCGTGCAAGATCGTGCGTACACACCAGTAGTCGAAGATTGTCGTACGACCGTCATGCCCGGAGAATCCCTCTTCATCCATGCCTCGCTCACCATATTCCTGTCCGGCATATACCATCACGGGATTACGTGAGAGCCAAGCCATCATCATCATGCCCGGCACACCCTTTTGGGCATCGGCGGCAAAGAAATCGGAGGCGATGCGTTGCTCATCATGATTCTCGAGGAAATAGAGCATATGGTCACCGATATCATCGGTATGCTGCCACTGCTGTGTGATGTCGGAGGCCCACCGTGGGCCACGGATCACCTCCTTCACGCAGTCGTACATCCCCACTTTGTCGTACAGCCACTGAAAGCCTGCCGACAGGTAAGTACGGTATTGCTGCGGGTCATACACCTCACCGATAAAACGGATCTCAGGATTTCTGAAATGCACCTTGTCGATGGCCCATGTCCAGAATGCCGGGGGCACCATCTCCGCCATGTCACAGCGGAACGCATCGATACCCTTTGCCGCCCAGAAGACGAGGATCTCGGTCATCTTATTCCATGTATCGGGGATTGGCAGGAAATGCTCCGACCGTCCGCCGGCATCACAATAGTCGATACCGTAATTCAGTTTTACCGTCTCATACCAGTCGTTACGGTCGGGTGTATTCGTGAACCTGTCGTTGCCCGTGGCCTTCGCCGGTATCTCGACATATTGCCGTGGTTGTCCGGCCATGTAAGGCAGTTCCAGGGGCTGTCCCCAACAGTAATAGAAGTTATTGCGGATATCAAAATGATTCTCCTTATGGTCATCCTCGCCCAGATCTTTCACCCGTGGCGGCTTACAGATACTCTTGTACTCCCTTGCCACATGGTTGGGCACAAAGTCCATGACCACCTTCAGTCCTGCCTCATGGGTGCGGGCGATGAGCGCCTCGAACTCCTCCATGCGATGAGGAACGTCAACGGCCAGGTCGGGATCCACATCATAATAGTCGGTAATGGCATAGGGAGACCCAGCCTTACCCTTCACCACCTCGGGATGCTGACGAGGGATGCCGTAGGAAGAATAGTCGGTGACGGTGGCATGGCGCACTATTCCCGTGTACCATATATGGGTATAGCCCATCTCCCGGATACGCCGGAGAAGAGAGAGGGAAAAGTCATTCATCTTACCACATCCGTTCTCCTGGATACTCCCCCATCGTCTGTTGGTGGTATTTTTATTGCCGAACAGTCGTGGCAAGACCTGGTAGATAATTACCTTATGACTTTCCTGTTGTCTCATCATTACTGTATTCCCTGAACGGTAACGTCACGATTAATCTTAACAATCATTCCCTGCAAAGCCTTTCCGGGGCCACACTCTGTGAAATCGTCAGCGCCGTCGGCAATCATATTCTCCACGATCTGTGCCCAGCGAACGCTGCTGGTGAGCTGTGCGATAAGGTTGGCCTTGATCTCCTCAGGATCGGTATGCGGCAGGGCATCCACATTCTGATAGACGGGGCAGCAAGGAGTCTTGAATGTTGTGTGCTCGATGGCCTGCTGCAGTTCTTCCTTGGCAGGCTGCATCAGTGGGGAGTGGAAAGCGCCGCCCACCTTCAGTGGCAGAGCTCTCTTGGCACCGGCTTCTTTCAGACGCTCACAGGCTGTCTGGATAGCCTCGATATTTCCGGAGATAACCAACTGTCCGGGACAGTTGTAGTTGGCGGGCACGACAACGCCCTTACCCTCCTGGCTCACTTCCTCACAGATCTTCTCTATCGTGTCGAAAGGTAATGCGATGATGGCAGCCATGGTGGAAGGAGCTGCCTCGCATGCCTTCTGCATAGCCATCGCACGGGCATATACCAGACGCAGTCCGTCTTCAAAACTCAGGGCGCCTGCTGCCACGAGGGCAGAGAACTCACCGAGTGAGTGACCGGCTGTCATCTCCGGCTTGAAGTCATCACCCATGCACAGTGCCCTGATGACACTGTGGAGGAAGACGGCCGGCTGTGTTACCTTTGTCTGTTTCAAATCATCGTCTGTTCCTGCGAACATAATATCTGTTATCCTGTAACCTAAGATATCGTTGGCCTTCTCGAAAAGTTCCTTTGCCAACGCATGGTTGTCGTACAGGTCTTTACCCATACCGACAAACTGTGCTCCCTGACCGGGAAATACAAATGCTTTCATTTTATCCTATTTGTTGAATTGTGGTGCAAAATTACTGCAAACAAGGCGAAAAACCAAATTTTATGCATTCATTTTGCAGAATTGAGGGTATATAAAAAGAATCCCAACCATAAAGATTGGGACTCTTAAATATAGATTTGCTTTACAGGGCGAAAATATATCCTTTTGATTATTCAGCGTCGAGAGCCTCTTCCTCGTCAAACTCGGGAGCCTCAGCGGGCTCAGCAACAGGAGCCTCAACAACTTCCTCTGCAGGAGCAGCATTCTCAGCAACCACCTTTACAGGAATCTTTACCTCTACCTCTTTGTGATAGTGGACAACAGCCTCGAAATCACCAAGATTCTTGATATCACGCATGGTGATAATCTTACGGTCGATATCAATACCGAGCTTCTGAAGCTCTGCAGCAACAGTGGCAACAGTAACAGAACCATACAACTGACCGGTAGCAGAAACCTTTACAGGGATGCACAGAGCAACACCATTGAGCTTCTCTGCCTTTGCCTCAGCAGCAGCCTTCTGAGCAGCCAACTTATGTGCCTGCTGACGGATATTCTCAGCAAGAATCTTCTTTGCACTGACTGATGCGATAACAGCCTTACCTGTAGGAATCAGGTAGTTACGACCATAACCATCTTTAACTTTCACGATATCGTTCTTGTAACCCAAGCCGATAACATCTTCTTTCAGTATAATCTCCATAATGATCCTCCTTCTTTTTATTTCATCATGTCAGTTACGAATGGAAGCAATGCCAACTGACGGGCACGCTTAACGGCCTGAGCCACACGACGCTGGTATTTCAGAGAGGTACCTGTGATACGACGGGGAAGAATCTTTCCCTGCTCATTCAGGAACTTCTTCAGGAACTCGGGGTCTTTGTAATCGATATACTTAATACCGCTTTTCTTAAAGCGACAGTACTTCTTCTTCTTGGTATCAATAGAAGGAGCGTTCAAATAACGGATTTCTGTATCTTGTGCCATGATTAAGCCTCCTCTTTTTTAGTGTTCTTGTTACGTCTCTTCTCAGCATACTCTGCAGCATACTTGTCGAGTTTTACAGTAATAAAGCGGATCACCTTCTCATCACGACGGTATCCAGTCTCAAGAGTTTTAATTACATTCGGCTCAGCCTTGAACTCGATCAGGTGATAGAAACCTGAGGTCTTCTTCTCAATCTGGTAAGCCAACTTCTTCAATCCCCAGTCCTCTTCATTCAGGATCTCAGCACCATTGTCAGTGAGAATCTTTCTGAACTTAGCGACCGTTTCCTTCATCTGATCATCAGACAAAACGGGAGTCAAAATGAAAACGGTTTCGTATTGATTCATTTGTTTAAAATATAAATAATAATTAATAATACCTGCCTTGTTTTTACAAAGCGGATGCAAAGGTATTAAAAATTTTTGAAGATGAAGAGTGAGTAGAACGACTTTAATATAAAACAAGCAAATATTTAACTTATTTTATCTTTTGAGCCGGTTCTACCCCATTAATATCTCCCTTGATGCTTGACAGACTGCACATAAAAGATGATACCCAGTAGGATCAGGAAGAGGGAGAGAAACAAGAGATTATTGAATCTCAGATGTAGGAAATGTACGACAAGCAAGAGTATGACGCCGGCATACACCAGCGCCATACTGATCTTATACAGGTGTTTTTTGATAAAAGACTTCATAGACGGTCTTTCCTACCCCTGTTATTCCTGCTCGGGAGTAATCAGCTTATATCCCTTGCCGTGGATATTGATGATCTCTATCTGCTCGTCGTCTTTGAGATGCTTACGCAACTTGGTGATATACACATCCATAGAACGGGCATTGAAATAGTTGTCATCAATCCAGATGGTCTTCAAAGCGAAGTCACGCTGCAGGATCTCATTGGCATGACTGCAGAGGAGTGCCAGCAACTCGTTCTCCTTGGTGGTCAGCTTAGTCTGCTTCTCACCGATGGTGAGCAGTTGTTTCTGGGTGTCAAAGGTAAAGCGACCGATATGATAGGTGCTGCTCTCCTTATTCTTCTTACCTTTCACACGACGGAGGATAGCATCGATACGATATACCAGCTCTTCCATAGAGAACGGCTTGGTGATATAGTCATCAGCTCCGATACGGAATCCTTCGAGGATGTCTTCCTTCAACGTCTTGGCGGTCAGGAAGATGATCGGCATCTCAGGATTAGCCTGACGGATCTCATTAGCGAGGGTAAAACCGTCTTTCTTCGGCATCATCACGTCCAGCACACATATATCATACTTATTCTTCATGAAAGCTTTGTAACCAGCCTCACCGTCAACACACAACTCTGCATCGAACGATTTAGCCTGCAGATACTCGCGAAGCAACATTCCTAAGTTCTCATCATCTTCGCACAACAAAATCTTTAATTGATCTTCATTCATAATCTTCAATATTTAATGGTTAATAATTATTCTTCTATATCTGTAACATCATCTTTGATGACAGGCAGGCTGATGGTAAACGTTGTACCCTTATCCTTATCGCTGTCAACCTTGATTTCTCCTTTATGCAACTCTACGATCTGCTTGACGTAGGCCAGACCGAGTCCGAAACCTTTCACATCGTGCACATTACCGGTATGTACGCGGTAGAACTTGTCGAAAATCTTTTTCTGGTCGTCTTTCTTCAGACCGATACCGTTATCCTTGATGGAGCAACACAGACGGTCTTTCTCATTCCAGGTTCTGATATGCACGTTCAGGGGCGTATCAGGCTTACGATATTTCACCGCATTATCCAACAGGTTGTTGATGACATTCTGGAAATGCACCTCGTCAACATAGATCGTTGAATCAACAGCCCCTATCTCGGTATAGATCTTTCCACCGGTATGCTCCACACGCAGGGTAAACGAGTGAGCAATCGT
>JAFZPF010000284.1 GCA_017550455.1 Prevotella sp. | reverse complement strand
CCCAAAGCCGCCACGATGATACTGTTCATGAAATGAGGGATATGAAGCCTGTACATGAAATAGTAACAGAGGGTGTAGCAAAGGATAGAGATGAGGTAAGGCACCATCCGTCGTTCTTTCCTGCCCAGTTCGAAGAGTGTCCACCCTTGGTAGTTACGATACATACGTATCAGCAGATTAGGTAGAAGAACGGTACATATATACACGATGGCGAGCACCATCAGTTTATATTTCGTGGGCAGCATGTTCAGGTAAGTGAACAGAAAGAGGATGATCAGTCCTACTATCGGCAGATAGAAAGGATTGAACACCTTACTGAGTGTCTTGGCTGCTATGATAATCTCTCTTTCTTTCATTCTTTCCTTAGTCTTGCAATGGGAATACCCAGTTGTTCCCTATATTTCGAAACAGTACGTCGTGCAACGGGCGATCCCTTTTCTTTCATCAGTCGTGCGATGGTATCATCATTATAAGGATGATGCTTATCCTCATGGTCGATGAGTTCTTTGAGAATACTCTTGAGCTTACGGTTAGAGAGTGTCTCTCCATCGACCACCTTTACACCCTCACTGAAGAAATGGCGTAGCTTGAAAGTTCCCCATCGGGTCTGAGCATATTTCATGTTACATACCCTGGAAATAGTACTGATATCCAGATTCGTCCGTTGAGCTACATCCTTGAGTACCATCGGTTTAAGGTCGTTCTCATCACCACTCTGAAAATACGGTCGTTGAATATCGATGATGGTTTTCATCGTGACATACATCGTGTGTCGCCGCTGACGAACCGCTTCGATGAATCCCTTCGCACGCTCTACCTTCTCTTTAGCATAGAGGAGTGCCTCTTTCACCTGACGGTTCATCCCACCCTTATTATTGCGATACTCCTGGAGCATGTCGGTGAAAGAGGGGGATACATATAAGTCGGGCACCTTACCTTTATTGATATAAAATGAGATAGAACCGTCTTCTGCCGTATCAACGATAAAGTCTGGGGTTATCTGCTGCAGGTTTCTGCCGATGGTTTCCCCGAGTGAGGCACCGGGCTTGGGATTGAGTTTTACGATCTCTCCCTGCACTTCTCTCATCGTATCTTCAGAAATCTTCATTTCTTGTGCAATCTGTCTCCATTGCTTTTTGAGGAAGAGCGGATAATAGTGTTCGATAACTTCCCTTTGCAGTACTTTGGTTTCAGAAAACGGTTTACGGTCGATCTGCAACAACAGACATTCCTGTAGTGAGCGGGCACCGATACCGGGAGGATCGAATGTCTGTAACTGTATGAGCAGTTGCTCTATCTCTGCTTCGCTGCAGTCGATATTATAATAGACGGCCAGTTCGTCGGAGATACTCTGTAAGTCTTTACGGAGCAGTCCGTCGTCATCCAAAGAACCGATGAGATACTCCATGATATCCTGTTGCTCCTCCGTCAGGACCAGTTCTCGCATCTGTTCCTGCAATTTGTCATAAAAAGATGTGGGATCACCGAAGGTCTGCTCTTCCATCTCTGCGCCCTGATAGTAGCTTCTCTCAGCATAACTGGTAGCTACCGGCATCTCATCATCCTGTGTCATGGTCTTCAACACATCGTCGAGCGCATCAGCGCGCTCCTCACGCTCTATCTTCTCTTCCGTTGTTTCTGAATAATCCTCCTGCTCATAGTCGGATGATTCCGGTGTTAGGTTATCCGGAGGAGTAGTCTCGAGTGCTGGATTATCATCGAGTTCCAGTTGTACGTTCTGTTCAAATTCCGCCAAGGGCATCTCCAGCATCTTCACTTGCAATACCTGCTGTTGGGTGAGACGCTGCTGTTGTGCAAGTTTTTGCTCCTGGGTTTGAACCAGTTTTTGTGACATAGTGAATGTTATTTAAAGTATTCTTTCAGTTGTGCTGCATAAGCAGCGAGTTTCTGGGGATTGTCATTGCCGTAGCGTTTCCATATCTGCTGACAGGGATTCAGCAAATCATTGATCATCATCATGTCTTTGTTAAGATATGGATCACAGATTTGATAAAGCTCCATGATTTCCACCACCATGTCAGCCTTTATCTTCAGCAATTTGGCCAACTCCTGTATCTCCGGTGTATCTGTTACCATGGTTATCGGTGTCAGACGGAAATATTGATCGAGGATAATAATCAGAGAGATGGGCATCAGCATGGCATTGGCAGGCAGCGGTTTGAAGTCGAGTTCCCACGATTCTACAATCTCCACACCATCAAAGAGTTCGTTCTGCCAACCTTTGATCTGTCGCAGTTTTTTAATCCCCCTTGCCAACTTGTTCGGATTCTTGCTGTAAGTCGCCCATAGTCGTTCCAGTCGTGGGGTTTCCAGTTGACGGAGTCGGAACATCTGCTCATAAAGAAACTGTGGTGGTATGTGCAACTCTAATGCGAGCTTCACCATCTCCTTGGAATACATGGGTTTTACACCCTCAGGTTTTCTCAGATACAGTCGTATCAGGAACAACCAATATTCATCCGACCAGAATGTATTTCTTGCCATCTTTCTTACTTTTATATCCTTTTGCAAAAATACAATATTTCGTTGAAATAGAGAATGTTTTTCGAACAAAAAGATTATCAATAAGAAAGATTCTTTTTTATCCATTCCATATGCCCGTATTCCGTGGCATCAGAAGTCCAGTGCTCATTGATGGGTGTGATGAGTGCTTCCTTCTCGCATGTCAGCGTATTCCATACCGCATAGCTGGTGGTGGGCGGACAGGTATCATCGTTATATCCCCAGGTGAGATAGCTTTTTGCTTTCACAAAACGGGCGAAGTTCACCACATCATAATAAGCCATCGTCAGAATCTTCTCAGGGGTAAGCATACCATTGGAGCGGTTGAGATGTGGCCACCCACCGGTACGTCCCTTCTCTGCATATCCTGCCATATCACTGAGAGCAGGGTGATTGGCGACACAGTGTGTGACACGGGAATCCAAACCTGCCGTGACGATGGAGAGGGCACCACCCTGACTACCGCCTTGCACAATAACATTCTTTCCATCCCACTCCGGCAGGGATGTCAACAGATCGATACATCTCACACAAGCCAGATATACCCGTTTCATATAGTAGTTATCGCGGTTGTCAATACCCATCTCCATATAACTGTTCGGGGCAGTATTCAGTGCTGTGCTGATCTCTTTGAATTGCTGGTCGGAGAGGGTGGGATTCAGTCCGTGGATCTCTATCTCAAAACGTATCATTCCATTCTCGGCATAATAACGGTGACGCAGTGGCTCTTTGATGGTTTTCACACCAGCTCCCGGAGGACAGAGCACCACGGGGTGTTTCTTCTGCATGGCATTCTTCGGGTAGAAGAGATAGCCATAGATACACTGTCCTTTTTTATTGAGTTGTAAGCGGATGAGATAACAGTCAATCTTATCCGTGCAATATTCCTTGGCCAGTTCTTTTGTATAGGTGAGAGGAAAAGCCTTAGCCTCATCGAGGTTCTTCTTCCAGAAACTCTGGAAATCGGCTGGCAGTTGTGTATAGGGTTTGATATTATCCACCGAAAAACCTACCTTTACATGATGGCGGTATTCAGTATCGTTGAGCTTCAACTTCAGTCGTAAGTCGAGGAACCCCGGAGTCTTTCGGGTACCGACAGTAATGGTAGTGCGGCCATTTTTCAATGTAGCTTTACCACTTTGATGTGCTGCCAGCATATCGTTGGCAATCTCGTATTCTACAACCCCGTCAGTAGGAATGCCGTATTTATAGAACTGCACCTCAACGGTTGCTTTCTCACCAGTCTGATACAGCCAGTCAGCATGATTAGGAACGGTTACCCAAAGGACGTCAGAGCGATAAGGGTAATTTTCTGCGGTTAATGCCCATGGCATCATGGTGAGCAGAATAAATAATAGACACTTTCTCATTGTTTCAGTAGTTTTATATGATTCTTCTGCAAAGATACATTTTTCTTTTATTAAACGACGTGTTTTTCGGAAATAATATATATATTAT
>JAFZPF010000283.1 GCA_017550455.1 Prevotella sp. | reverse complement strand
TCGTCGTTGATCTGCTCCATCTCATAGAGTTGCTCGTAAGGCACGTCAGCCTCCGCCAACAGCACGTTCATATGACCGGGCATGCGTCCTGCAACGGGGTGGATGGCATAGCGCACATGAGCACCGCGCCCTTCGAGGAGGTCAGCCAACTGCTTCACTTGATGCTGAGCCTGTGCCAGAGCCATACCATAACCGGGAACAATAATCACTTCCTTTGCCTCAGCAAGAATATCGGCAGCAGTCTTCTTGACTACCGGCTCCTCATTTACAACAGGTTCTTCTGTTTTATCCTCCACCTTCTCTTTTGCGGCAGATGTGTCCTTCTTCTTTGGTGCCTTACCACCAAGTAGAATACTCATCAGACTCCTGTTCATGGCCCGACACATAATCTGTGTCAGCAACAGTCCGGAGGCACCTACGATACCACCTACTGCTACCAGGAAGATATCACTGATGGCCATACCGGCAATGGCTCCAGCCACACCGGATAATGAGTTGAGTAAGGAAATGGTGATAGGCATGTCGGCACCACCCACACGGATAGAGAAGAGAACTCCGAAAAGACAAGAGGTGATGATACATGCAACCACGAGCACGGTCATATTACTATCCCAGATACTGGCAATCACCAAACCTACAGTCAGCAGCAGGAAGATGATGGTATAAAGGGAGTGGTTGGGTAATACAATCGGTTTTTGGGGCAATACCCTGTGCAACTTTCCTGCAGCAATCAGACTACCCACCAGTGTAATCGTACCGATGGCAATGGCCAGCATGGCTGTGAATTTCACAAAGGGCAGATAACCGGTGGCAGTCATCTCAGCCTGTTGCTCAGCACTGAACCCCAACATGGTGGCAGAGAGTATTCCCACCAAGGCAGAGGCACCTCCGCCCAGTCCGTTAAAGAGGGCTACCATCTGCGGCATCTGTATCATCTTCACCCGCTGTGCCATTATAGCACCGATCATTGCGCCGATGATAATAGCCGGGTAGATGGTCCATGCAGATAACACCCCACTATATAATAAGGTGGCGACCACGCCTACGAGCATGGCTAATGCTGACAACAGGTTACCATTGACAGCTGTGCGCACCTTACTCATCATCGAGATGCCCACCAGCACTGCTATAGACAGCAGAACGCTGATAATAATCTGTATCGTCATCATAGCCTACTCCTTGTTTTTCTTGTTAAACATGCGAAGCATCCGATGAGTGATACCGAAACCACCCACCACATTGATAGTGGCCAGGATAATGGCTAACATACCAATCACCTGAGCTGCCACGGAAACACCGGAGTTAGACAGGAAAGAGTAGCCTGTAGCGGTGATGGCACCAACGATGGTAACACCCGACAAGGCATTCATACCCGACATCAGTGGGGTATGAAGCAGACTGGGTACGGTCTTGATAATGAAATATCCACAGACCGTACAAACCAGAAATACTAAAATCAGGATGACAGGGTGTATCATTCTATATCTTTAATGATTAGTTTAACCCCATTGCCTCACGAGCACCTACATGTACCAATTCACCATCGATACATACCAAGCTCTTAGCTACGATCTCGTCGTTGCGGTCGAGTACAACCTTACCTTCCTTAACCAGATATTTCACGAGGTTATACATGTTGTTGGAGAACATCCATGTAGAACTTGTGGGGAGCAAGCCTGGGATATTCTTCACACCCATCAGGGTTACACCATATTTTGTCACCACATCACCGGCAGGAGTCAGCTCACAGTTACCACCCTGGTCGATAGAAATGTCAACGATCACAGAACCACGTTTCATACCCTTCACCATTTCCTCAGTGATGATGATAGGAGCTACCTTACCTGGGATCAGGGCAGAGCAGAATACGATATCCATCTGTTGGATAGTCTCTGTCAGTTTCTCACGCTCAACCATCAGTACATCATCCGGCAAACGAAGAGCATAGCCACCCTCACCAACAGCGAGCTCAGCGGGAACACCGGTCTCTACCTTCTTGGCACCCAGACTGCCTGCATTCTCAGCAGCCATCGGACGAATGTCGGCAGCGTAAGTAATAGCACCCAGACGCTTTGCGGTTGCCAAAGCTTGCAGACCTGCAACACCAACACCGATAACCATGACCTTAGCCGGCTCGATGCGACCTACTGCGGTAAACATCTGTGGCATGAAGGTGGTCAGGTGGTTGGCCGCCATCAAGATTCCCTTGTAACCAGCACAAGTACTCATGGATGTCAGGGCGTCCATATTCTGGGCACGTGAGATACGTGGGATACCATCCAGTGTGATTGCAGTAACACCCTGCTTGGTAAGCTTCTTTACCATCTCGTGGTTAACGGGAGATGCGGGGTGGATGAAGGTAATCAGATACTGACCTTTGTGCATCAGTTCTACCTCATGCTTGCCCAACTTCTCGTTGAACAGCGGCTCTTTCACTTTGAGGATAATCTCTGCATTGTCGTAGATCTCTACGGGATCCTCTACCAGTGTAGCACCAGCTTTCAGGTAGTCTTCATCGTGATACAAAGCACCCTCACCGGCAGATTTCTCAACGAGCACTTTGAAACCGTCGTTAACAAACTTACCTACTGTCTCTGGAGTACATGCCACGCGATTCTCGTCGTGCATAATTTCTTTTGGAATACCGATAATCATGATCTTAAATTTTATAGGTTTATAGTTTTAATAAATATCTACTGCAAAGATATAAATAAATAATCTTTGTTTCTACATTTAATACTCTTTTAATATCAAATTAACAAAAAATTAACTATATTTAGTCTCCACTGCTTACCATATGCTACTAGATAATTCTATTTTGGAGGGTTTTGTAGATAATCTTAAAGTCCTTAGGGTTCTTCATGTTATTAAAAATAATCTCAATATTCTATAATTGTATCTGCCAAAAAATAATCCCCTCCGATTAGGGAGAGGATTATAGAGATTTATCAGCATGTGGCTGGCCAGGGTTTCAACTGTTTGAAGAAGTCGTTACCCTTGTCGTCAACAAGGATGAAAGCGGGGAAGTCTTCTACCTGGATCTTCCAGATTGCCTCCATGCCCAGCTCGGGATACTCTACGCACTCGATACTCTTGATGCTGCTCTGTGAGAGTACGGCGGCAACACCACCGATAGTGCCGAGGTAGAATCCACCATGCTTTTTGCAGGCATCAGTAACTTCTTGTCCGCGGTTACCCTTGGCAATCATCACTAAGGAAGCGCCATTTGCCTGGAACTCATCCACGTAAGGATCCATACGGTTGGCAGTGGTCGGTCCCATAGAACCGCAAGGATATCCCTCCGGAGTCTTTGCCGGTCCGGCGTAGAGTACAGGGTGATCCTTGAAGTAGGCTGGCATCTCCTCACCAGCATCCAGACGAGCCTTCAGCTTAGCGTGTGCGATATCGCGAGCCACGATGATCGTACCCTTCAGGTTCACACGGGTTGAAACGGGATATTTTGTCAGTTCAGCACGTACAGCGTCGATGCCCTTGTCGAGATCGATCTCAATGCCCTTGGCACCTTCACCCGGACGACGATACTCCTCAGGAATCAACTCAGTGGGGTTGTCATCCATCTTCTCCAACCAGATACCATCCTCGTTGATCTTTGCCTTGATATTTCGGTCTGCAGAACAGCTGACACCCATACCAATAGGACAGGAAGCTCCGTGGCGTGGCAGACGAACCACACGGATGTCGTGAGCCAGATACTTACCGCCGAACTGTGCGCCGAGTCCGATCTTATGAGCCTCGAGCAACAGTTTCTTCTCTAAGTCGATATCACGGAAAGCACGACCGGTCTCATCACCGGTGGTAGGCAGGTTGTCGTAATACTTGATAGAAGCTAACTTCACGGTAAGGAGGTTCTTCTCTGCAGAGGTACCACCGATAACAAAGGCGATATGATAAGGAGGACAAGCGGCAGTGCCGAGGGTCTTCATCTTCTCTACCAGGAACGGCAGCAGGGTACCCTCGTTCTGGATCGTTGCCTTCGTCATGGGATAGAAATACGTCTTGTTGGCAGAGCCACCGCCTTTAGCCACCATCACGAAACGATACTCAGCACCTTCCACAGCTTCGATATCTATCTGTGCGGGGAGGTTACAACGGGTATTGATCTCATCGTACATGTTGAGCGGAGCATTCTGTGAGTAACGGAGATTCTCCTGGGTATAGGTATTATAAACACCCAATGACAGAGCCTCCTCATCCTCGAATCCAGTCCATACCTGCTGACCCTTCTCACCGTGGATGATCGCAGTACCGGTATCCTGACAGAAAGGAAGAATGCCTTTGGCTGCCGACTCTGCATTGCGGAGGAACTGAAGGGCTACGTATTTGTCATTCTCAGATGATTCGGGATCGGTGAGGATCTTTGCCACCTGCTCATTATGCTCGCGGCGAAGCATGAACTCACAATCATGGAAAGCCTGCTGTGCGAGAAGAGTAAGTGCTTCCTTGCTCACTTTCAGAATTTTCTTTCCCTCGAAATCTCCCACGCTGATACCGTCTTTACTTAGCAGACGATACTCTGTGGTGTCTTTACCCAACTGAAACATGGGTGCGTACTTAAAATCTGGTGTTGCCATAATGTTATTTGTAATTTGATAATAAATAGTTAATAATTCATTAATATCCGAAGATCTCTTCTGTAGAAATGCGTTTGATCGGACCAATCTTCTCCAGCGCCTTCATATCGAGATTCTTCTCGTCGCCTAAGATGAGGTAGCGATACTGCTTATTAGCCATGCGCGACTTCTCGAAGTTCACGATATCCTTCAGTTGCAGACTCGGCATGATCTCGTAGATTTTCTTGTTAATGTCATAGTCGAGTCCCATGCGCTTGGCACTGAGATAGGCGTTGAGGACAGCGAACTTGGTGGTACGTTGGCTGGCGAGTCGCTTCAGAGTGGCATCCTTGGCAATCTGGAAAGCGGTCTCGCTGGCAGGCATGTCGTTGAGAATCTGGTGGAACTCTTTCACACAGTCCATCATCTTGTCATTTTGTGTAATAATATAGGTATTATAGAATTCCGGGTGACCTTTCAGCGTTGTCTCACGATAGTTGGCAGAAGCACTGTAAGCCAATCCGCGAGCCTCGCGAAGTTCCTGGAAGACAATGCCGTTCATACCACCGCCGAAATACTCGTTGAAGAGAGTCTTCACAGCTGTCTCCTCCGGGTTCCACTGACGATTCTCATTGTGGTACATCACCATGTAAATATTCTTAGCATCGTAAGGAGCGATCCAGATCTCGTTGTTGGTGGCAGTCTGCTCCTGATACTCCTTGTTTGCAGGAACGGCAGCGAGTTTCTTTGCTGTCTTATGGTTCTTATTGATCAGTTTGGCAAAGGCAGCCTCGCTCTGCGGTCCGTAGTACATCACGGTGTGCTCATAGTTGGAGATATTCTTGAGTAAATTGAGCAATTCCTGCGGATCGGTTTCCTTGAGTTGCTTCTCACTCATGATGTTACGCTGACTATTGTAAGGACCATAGATACCGTAATTCTGCAAAGCAGTGAAGTTTCCACGCTGACTGTTCTTGTTGTTAGCTCGTGATTTCAGCAACAATGCTACGTACTGCTGGTATGCATCCCGATCCACCTTGGCGTTCTTGATGAAATTCTCCAGCAGGCTAAGTGCCTCGGGCATATTCTCATCCAGTCCGCTGAGGACAATGTTGATGGAACTTGCACCTGCATTGATACTATAGCTGCATGCCAGTTTGTAGAACTGCTCTTTGATCTGTGTTGCCGTGAGTTTATCGGTACCTAAATAATCGATATAGTCGGTAGCGATATCATAGCGGTTGTCTGCCTGCGTACCGAACTTATAGTGGAATGCCAGGGTGAAGAGGCCATTCTCCGTGTTTTGCTTATAGAGTAACGGTAACTTCTTCTTTGTCTTAGAGATAGTAAGATCCTTGTTGAAATCCAAGAAGCGCGGTTGGATAGGCGTAACTTCCGACTGCTGGATATCCTTTACGAACTGACTCATCTGGTCGCGGTTGGTAGGTATCGGGGTGATAGCTGGCTTATCGATCTTCTTTTGGTTGGGATCAACACCTTGTTTCTTGTAGATTACTACATAGTTGTCGTTGAAATGCTTATTGGCAAAAGCGATTACCTCATCTTTGGTAATCTTGGCGATACGGTCGATTCTTCCTACTGCCTGCTCCCAAGGTACGTCGTTGATGAAAGCATCCACGAAACGGTTTGCTCTTTTGTCGTTGCTTTCCATCGACTTGTAATAAGCCAGTTTCATGTTATTGATGATAGCTGGCAGCAGGTCATCAGAGAATTCACCTTTCTTCAGTTTTGTCAACTCACCTAACAGCAGTTGACGAACCTCATCAAGCGACTGTCCTTCCTTGGGTGTTCCAGCCATGATAAAACCACCATGGTCATGCATGCTCTCAGAGCCTGCAAATGAGCCGAGCAGTTTCATGCTCTGGTTCAAGTCGATATCCATCAAGCCCGCACTACCGTTGTTAAGGATCTCACCGATCAGGTCGAGGGTATCAGTCTGCAGGGAAGCAGCCTTGTCGAAACGCCATCCCATCCACAGTGTCTCAGCCTCTTGTCCTATCACCGTGGTATCCCTGGGTGATGTGATGGGCTTGAGAGCGGGGAATACCGGTTGGCGAACATCATTGCCGGGTTTCCAGGAAGAGAAATACTTGTCGATGATGGCGATAGTCTGGTCGGGATCGAAATCACCACTCATACAGATAGCGCAGTTGTTGGGCACATACCACTTGTTGAAGTATTTCTTGATATTGGTAATCGAAGGATTCTTCAAGTGATCCTGTGTACCGATGGTGGTCTGCGTACCGTAGGGGTGGGTGGGGTAGAGCATGGCACAGAGAGCAGTAAAGAGCTTCCGCTGGTCGTTGCTCAGACCGATGTTGTACTCCTCATAGACAGCCTCCAACTCAGTGTGGAATCCGCGGATAACCATATTCTGGAAACGGTCAGACTGTATCTTGGCCCAGTTCTCAATCTCATTGCTGGGGATATCCTCGGTGTAGCAGGTCACGTCGTTGCTGGTATAAGCATTCGTTCCCTCAGCGCCGATGGCAGCCATGAGCTTGTCATACTCGTTAGGGATGAAATAACGGGCAGCCAGTTGTGAGATACTGTCTATCTCATGGTATTTCTGTTTACGCTGTGCCGGA
>JAFZPF010000039.1 GCA_017550455.1 Prevotella sp. | reverse complement strand
GCTCCCATGACCATGCCAGTGAGTTCATTCAGACTATTGCTTTCTACACCCAGGAACACATCTGGACGGGGTATCTGCAAGTCATCAAACAGTGATGTCTCGAGCGTCAGGTCATCTTCCTTCCCTGCAT
Organism: Prevotella sp.; assembly: GCA_017550455.1. Classification (GTDB taxonomy): domain Bacteria; phylum Bacteroidota; class Bacteroidia; order Bacteroidales; family Bacteroidaceae; genus Prevotella. The sequence goes on along the minus strand of JAFZPF010000039.1, from coordinate 8,014 downwards.
ATACCAGTTGGTAAGAGATACCCGCAGTGTGTTGTATAGCTCTGATGAGCGGGGCCACCTTAATGAAATTAGGGCGTGCCCCGGCCACAATACATATCTTCATGATTATTCTTGCTTAAACAATTCCTTGATACCACCGATGCTGCCCAGCATGTTCGTAGCCTCAAATGGCAGATAGACAGTCTTAGTCTGCTTACTCTTAGCCAACTCTTCCATCATCTGGATATATTTCTGTGCCAGCAGGTAGTTGGCAGGATTGGTACTCTTTCCAACTGCCTCGGTGATTTTCTCAATGGCGATAGCTTCTGCCTCTGCCTTGCGTATACGTGCCTGTGCCTCACCTTCTGCCTTCAGGATCTCCTGTTGTTTCTGTGCCTCAGCTCGGTTAATTGTAGAGGTCTTGTCACCTTCTGACTGGAGGATAGCAGACTGTTTCTCACCTTCTGATGTCAAAATGGTGGCACGTTTGTTACGTTCTGCCTGCATCTGCTTCTCCATGGCCATCAATACACTCTGTGGTGGGGTGATATCCTGCAGCTCTACACGATTCACCTTGATACCCCATTTGTTGGTGGCATCGTCGAGAACGGCACGCAACTTAGTATTGATCGTATCACGGGATGTCAGCGTCTGGTCAAGCTCCAGTTCACCGATAATGTTACGGAGGGTTGTCTGTGTCAACTTCTCAATAGCATTTGGCAGATTGGAAATCTCATATACAGCCTTAAAGGGATCTACAATTTGGAAATACAACAGGGCATTGATTTGCATTTGGATATTATCCTTTGTAATCACGTTCTGTTTGTCGAAGTCATATACCTGCTCTCTTAGATCGATGGTATTGGAGTACATATACCTTCCTTGTTTTAGTGTAACGATCTCCTTTGCACGGTCGATAAACGGGATGATGATGTTGATACCCGGTTGTAGAGTAGCATAATACTTACCCAGTCGCTCCACAATCTTAGTCTCACTCTGTGGAATGATAATCAAACTCTTCTTTACTAAAATCAATGCAAGTGCTACAATGATAATCAGCACAATTGTTCCAAAACTTATATCCATAATAATAATTTTTAAATGATTATACTCTAAATTCTAAACTCTCTCCACGGTGATTATGATGCTCTCGCGGGATACCACTCTCACACGGGTGTCTTTCTCAATGGGCTGACCGTCAACCGATAGTGCTTTCCAGTCGTCACCATCGATAGCTACGCGTCCGAAGCCGTCGGCCACGATTGTCTCACTCACCCTGCCTGTCTGACCAATCAGCGCATCAGCGTTTGATACCCTTGAGTCTTCATTCTTATGTAGGTAGCGCAACGCTGCTGGACGTACGAAAAACAGACTGAGCACTGAGGTGATGGCAAAGACTGCCAATTGTACATAGATATTTCCTCCTACGGCTGCCGACAGCGAAGAACAGACACCACCGATGGCGAAACACATAATGAAGAAATCACCATTCATCAGTTCTAAGATCAGGCAGATAACGGCAATGATCACCCATAACTGCCACATGTTTGATGCAAAATACTCTATCATAGTCGTAATATTTTATTTAAAGTGAAAGTATAAAATCATCCCAATCCTTCGTAGTTCCTTTCTTGCCGAAAATCTTCTGGTATAAACGACTGCGCGTGGAAGCGACACCCTCTTTGCTGTGAGCTGTCAGCGTGGCGATATCCTTCGGCTGGATATGAATCTTGATTAACAGACACACATGGTAGTCTTGTTCACTCATACGATACAGACTAAAAAGACGCTCCGTAAACCCCGTATATACCTCGTTGACCATCTGAGTGACTGCCTTCCAGTCGTCATCGCTCATACTCCTTCCTCTGGCAAGCAACTCCTTTATCTTGCGGTAGATATCAGAACCCATGATCACACTCTCTGCTTGTTGGCGCTTCTCCTGCTCAATCCTCGCCACCTTATTATTATAGTCGAGCTTTGCTTTGCGCTCTTCCAACTCCAGTTTCAGCATCGAATTCTCATCACCCAGTTTATGGATAATCTTTTCCAATTCAGCGATACGCTGCTGGTTTTGTTCAATACGCTGCACGCTCTTGGCTTCTTGTTCCTCTCGTAAGGCATCAATCTTCTGTAGTCGCTCATTCAGTTGCAGAATTTTACGCTTACTGTTCTGAACTGTTACAATAAACAGTGTGGCGTAGGTTACAACGACGATGAGTACTAAGAACAACTCCCTGTCGGAAAAGCCGAGTATCGATAAACTTAATTCGTTCATGATGCAAAGATAGAATAAAAAAGCGAACTTACCAAGAAGATAAGTTCGCAAAAATGTGCATAATTGCTATTATGTGCGCAGGTAGTTCTCTCGCATGATCCTAAGTCGCTCCGACAGCGGCATCTTCGCATATTCCCTCCAACCGGAAGTTCCTCCTTCTAAACCGTCAAGATAGGTAAGGTCGTTCATATGTAGGTACGCTTCCATTTCAAAAGGGTTTAGGTAATACTGTGCATTCCGTTGTTTACGATAATACCGCATAGCGGTCAGTGAATACCACAGATAACGCAGATAGTAGCAAAACCACGAGTTATGCGTATCCTGCGCTTGACGCAGATGTATCATCTCATGATTCTTCAGAGAGTCGTACCGGTTGTTCAGATGATGGGCAATATTCTCTCCACTGGTGAAGATATACCCGAAGAAGGTGATGGCAGCATAGTTCTTCCTATTCCACCATCGCGTGACGGTAGCCGGCATATCACTGATATTACTGGGCCTTGGCGCTCTGAAGATGACTTTCAGAATGTTCATCAGTTACCCTGTTACTTTACGCGAAGGGTCTTCGTCGTCTTGATGGCCTTTGCAGACTTGGTGGTTGTAGACTTGGTGGTTGTAGACTTGGTGGTTGTAGACTTGGTGGTTGTAGACTTGGTCGTCTGCGTGCTACCACCTTTGTAATACTGCATCGCTTCGGGCAGATGTTTCTGGATGTCAGCGATACGCTTCTCGTCGGAGGGGTGACTGCTCAGGAATGCCGGCGTACCACTGCCTCCACCAGCGGCCATGCGCTGCCAGAACGAAATAGCCACATTGGGATCATAACCAGCCATGGCAGCGAAAATCAGTCCCATATAGTCAGCCTCACTCTCATTGTCACGAGAGTATTTCAGGTTCATCAACTGTAATCCCTGACTGGCAATGCTTGTAGCGGCGGATGTAATACCTTGGTCAACACCGATAGCTGAGAGAATACCACTGCCTATCTGCAATCCCGTCTGCGAGCGGGTAGCCTTACTCATTTGCTCGGCACTGTGCTTAGCTACAGCATGTGCGATCTCATGACCCAAAACGATAGCCAGCGATGCCTCATCCTGTGTGATCGGAAGAATACCTTCGTACACAACGATCTTTCCACCAGGCATACAGAAGGCATTAGCGCTCTTGTCCTGAACCAGGTTAAACTCCCAGTTAAAATATTTCACCTCGTTGGCAAAACCGTGCGTGTTGAGATATGATTCTACAGCGTTGGCCAAATTCTGACCTACTCGCTTCACCATGGCGGTGTTTGCAGCATTGGTAGATGCTTTGGCCGACTTCATATAATTCGCATACTCTTGAGCACTAAGGCCCAATACCTGTTCGTCGCTTACCGACAGACGGTGTTTCCTACCGGTGATAGGTACTACTGATGTAGTACCGCATGATATCATTATCGATGTAACGATAAGCAATAAAATAAACTTTACTTGTTTCATGATATGCAATTTGATGGTTATACATTTTATCTACACGGTACAAAGATATTTAAAATCTGAATGTAAAGCAAAATATATTCAAATTATTTTTGTTCACTGCAGTCTTTTTTGTATATTTGCTGAAATAAAAAGACATAATAAAATGATCAAAACGTATATCCAAGAAAACGAGCAACGGTTGCTGGAAGAACTGACCAGCCTGATCCGCATACCAAGTATCAGTTCTAAGAGTGAACACAAACCTGACATGTTACGCTGTGCTGAGCGTTGGAAAGAACTGCTTCTGCAAGCTGGAGTTGACCGTGCCGAGGTGATGCCTTCGGGGGGAAACCCGATGGTGTATGGCGAGAAGATCTTTGATACCACTGCTAAGACAGTACTGATATACGGTCATTACGATGTGATGCCTGTGGAGCCGCTCGAGTTATGGAACAGTAAACCCTTCGAGCCGGAGATACGTGATGGCCGACTGTGGGCACGTGGCGCTGATGATGACAAGGGACAGGCTTTCATTCAGGCGAAAGCTTTTGAGTATCTTGTTGCCAATAATTTGCTCAAACACAACGTGAAGTTTATATTCGAGGGCGAGGAGGAGATAGGATCACCTAGCTTAGAAGCTTTCTGTGAGCAACATAAAGAACTGCTAAAAGCTGATATTATACTCGTTTCTGACACATCGATGCTCAGTGCTGAACAGCCGTCACTGACCACAGGCTTGCGCGGACTTGCCTATTGGCAGGTAGAGGTGACGGGCCCGAATCGTGATCTCCACTCTGGTCATTTTGGCGGAGCTGTGATGAATCCAATTAACGCGCTGTGTAAGATGATCGCACAACTCACCGACGAGGATGGACACATTACTGTACCTGGTTTCTACGATGATGTGGAGGATATCTCACCGGCGGAGCGAGAACTTATTGCCGGCATTCCTTTCGATGAGGAAAAATACAAGAAAGCTATTAATGTCAACGATGTGTTTGGAGAGAAGGGTTACAGTACGCTCGAACGTAATGGTTGCCGACCGGCATTCGATAGTTGTGGCATTTGGGGCGGCTATACAGGAGAGGGTGCCAAGACGGTGATCCCCAGCAAGGCTTTCGCAAAGATTTCCACCCGACTGGTGCCCAACCAGCAGAGTGAGAAGATAGCCCGACTGATGTGCAACTATCTACAATCGATAGCACCAAAGGGTGTCATCGTAAAGGTGGACTACCTTCATGGTGGTGAGGGATATGTTTGTCCAATTACTTTGCCAGCCTACCGGGCAGCAGAGCGTGCTTTCGAGGTGGCTTTCGGTAAACGCCCCTTGCCAGTTCGTCGTGGCGGCAGTATCCCCATCATTGCTACCTTCGAGAAGGTGTTGGGTATAAAGACAATCCTCATGGGATTCGGATTGGAGAGTAATGCTATCCATTCACCCAACGAGAATATGCCGTTGGAGATGTACCGTAAGGGTATAGAGGCGGTAATCAACTTCCACCTGTTCTTTGACGAGGAAGATTGAGGATTGTTTTAAACCAGTTCTTTAGAAACTATATATTGGAAGGAAACGGTCTCCGAATACAGTCCCGCAATAACTAAAAATGGGCTATCCTCACGGACGGCCCCTTTTTATGATTATACAAAAACATTATGAATTTTATTTAGCGAACAAGATTTTCTAAAGACCATTTATAATTAATCTATATTACAATCATTTATTCGAGTGCAAAGATAAATGGAATTAGAAAAAAATGCAATACCTAAAAATGGGGGTTTTGTATTATGCCTACAGTCGTATGAGTGTAGAGCCACAGAGGGAAGGGTTACCGCTGTTAAGTTGAACGACATAGACACCGTCGGTGAAGTTCATGGGGATATTGATAGTTGTGGTTCCCTGCGGTATGGTTATCTGTGTGAGGCACTCTCCCCGTAGGTTATAGACAAGTGCATGAACAACCTTTTGGGAGGGGGACTGGAAATTGATGGTGATCTGTCGGTTGTGAACACGAATATCAGCTTTCTTCGGTTGTGAGGTACTGATATCCTGGATGCCCGACAGTCCGAGCAGATGGAGCAATCCCTTGTACGCATCGATTTCCCCATAACCATATTCTGTGTTGGGATATGAGTAATCATCACGCTGGGTGCATGTTTTCCCGAAAAGCTCAAGGATATCTTCGGGAGTTAGGTCAGGGCGTGCTTGCAGCCAGCAAGCAACGATGCCACCGACAAGAGGGGCTGACATGGAAGTACCGGTTTCTGCTGCCCAAGGATAGCGTCGCCCGTTATATTCTGAGTATGCTACTGTTGAGCGAACCTCATCGGGGTGTTCTTCCAGATAGTAACTGCTCATTGACGAGAGTACGTTGCTGCCTGGTGCTACTACATCGGGTTTGATTCTTCCATAGAGAGTTGGTCCGATACCTGAATAACCACTTCGCTCACCGTTACTGCCATAGTCGTTAATCACGGTCTCTTCGGAGATGTTGGTGTAAGACTGTCGGTAGGATGTAGCACCGACACATATCACTCGTGGGGCTGTTGATGGACTGTACAATGAATGGGTCGGATCACCGGCATTCAGGGTGGGGGATATGTTATTCTTGACAAGATCGCCTTTATCCAATAAGAACTCCGCCTCAGAACCCTCGCCAATTATCTCAAATGAGATGGGGTGGTTGTAGCCAAAACGTTCAGATGAGCCAATATACCAGTCATATATAATAAGGTTGTCATCATAGGAATACGGGTAAGCACAGATGTCAATCGTGAGTGTTACCCCTTGCATCTTCAGTGTATCGGTCCATATTGAGTCTTTACAGGCAAGGATATCTGCCGTTGACAGTTGTAAGGTGTCGGCTGTGCCGGAATGTTCGTAAACCACCAGTCGCATTTCCAGTTGGTCACGTGTCCTCACCCGGAAATAATCATTCATACCATAGCGGAGCAGGAACGATCCTTTACTTGTCTCTTCGGGTGCTTTATAGAAATAGGTATTATGATTGCCTTCGTTCCCAGCAGAAGCCACGAGGATTCGTCCTGGTCCTACAAGGCTGTCAAGGGCTTCATAGAGGAGTCGGCATTCCCCATCGAGATCTTCACGTTCTCCCTCGCTGAAAGAGATGACACATGGCTGTTGCTGCTGTTCGGCATAGTCAAATATGTATTTGAATCCCAGTACATCTGTGGCACTGGTATATCTATTGCGGTCTTCCTTCCGGATGAGCGAGGTGTCGTTAACAACCGCATTGCTGACTAGACAGAGGTCGCTTTCGAAAGCCACACCGCGATAGGGGGTGTCGAAACCTGTTCCTGCTGCAATACCGGTGGTATGAGTACCATGCTGTATGAGGAAGGCATCCCTAGAGTGTGCATAATCGGCAATGGCTTCCGGTGTGGTATAATCAGCACCCACATATAAATTGCTTTGGAGGGTATCGACGGAGATCTGATCCCAGAATCTGCGTATGCGGCACTCTTGCATTGTCGTATCACGGAAAGTGGGATGTGTAAGGTCGAAACCGACATCTTGTATACCCATGACGACTCCTTTTCCGGTAAAAGCCTGTGGCAGTTGAGTGGCAGCATGGATAGCTGGTACCTGAACGATGGTAAGAGCCGTATCGAGTGTCAGTTGACAGGAGGGTTGTGCCTCTATACGTCTTATCTGTGGCTGTTGACTGAGTGCCGGCAACTGGTGCAGAGGGATATCGGCGATGTAGATATTTCCGAATTGAGCCAGTGGCGTGCAGCCATATGTCTTTAAAATTTCGGATGGATCGGAGGATATCTGCAAGAAAGCACAGACGGAGGTTTTCCTGTTGGTATTACTCTTGATTTTACGTGCTGATGACTGTTCACTACAAGCATGACGCAACCATGGTGACAGTTTTCCGTACGCAGGTCGTTGAGCCATAACGACGGAAACTATAACCATGAGAATTGTCAGTATCAGATATCTCTTGTTCATGATGATCGTTTAGAGGGTGATACGAAGGATTCCCCCATAGGGAGTAATAAATCGGAAGGGATTGTCTGCGGGATATAACCCGGCATATAGTCCAGCACTTACCAGCACACCGCCATGGGCAAAGACAGCTACCTTTTGATAAGACTTGTTGCACAGTTCATCAAGAAAAGCACTTACACGTCTGTACAGATCAGGGAAACTCTCCCCATTAGTAGTAGGCTCGTGCATATAATCGTCGAACCACTCTTGGATATGCGGATCGTTTTTCTCTATCTCCTCAAAAGTGCGCATTTCCCAGTCGCCCATATTCATCTCTTTCAGTCGTTCGTC
>JAFZPF010000282.1 GCA_017550455.1 Prevotella sp. | reverse complement strand
AGCCCCTCTTCCGACTATTGTGTGTTGAAGGGAACCATCAAGGGCGTCAATGACGGCGTCAAACTTGAGTTGCAGGATTTCTGGAATCATTGCAAGGTTGTCGGCACTGCCGTGGTGAAAGATGGTACCTTTGAGTTTCATCCGAATGTAAACGCCCCGACCCACGTGTTTCTGTATCAGGATGACTTACAACTGCAGGATTTCTTCCTCGAGGAGGGAACGGTCATCGTTGATGTGGATGCGAGTGAAGGTGACAACTACGGACCGGGAGCTCAGGGCACACCATCCAATGATGTCTTATATCGTTACCGTCTGTTGAAAAGACAAGGGCAGCAAGAGGCTGTAGATGCTTTGGTGGACTCCGTCTTTGCTGCGGAGCAGACCAGTCCGCTGGCAGTATTGTTTGCCGATAATCATATCAAGTCTGCCTTTGAGACCTTGGGTGCTTTGGAGAAATTGTCTCCTGAGTTGGCTCACCTGCCATTTGTTGAAAATCTGAAAGAAGAACTCTCCTTATTGGTAAAGACGGAGCCCAGAGCAGATTATCAACCGCATTACACAGATCTCGAGTATGCTGATGTGACGGGCAATCCGGTCAGTCTGAAGTCCGTCGTGGAGAATCCAAAGAATCGATATGTCCTGTTGGACTTCTGGGCTACGTGGTGCCGACCGTGTGTCAGGTATTTTCCCGAGATGAAGGAGATTTATGCCAAGTACCATGAGAGAGGACTGGAGATTTACTCTGTCTCCATCGATTCCGAAAAAGGAAAGTGGAAGTCATTCCTGAAAGAAAACAACATGGACTGGATCAGTGTCTTGGATGACAAGGGAGGAAGGAAGACGAGCAAGGCTTGGGAAAACTATGCCATCACCGTCATTCCGATGTTTTTGCTGATAGACGGCAACACGGGTGAGATACTCTTCCGTGATAATCACCCGGACCTGGAGGCCGTCTTTTCCGAACTGCTACCTGATAATCAAAAGAAATAGATAAAGCTATGAAAAAATATCTCATGTGTATCATCCTCTGCTTGGGCATGACCATCGTTGTTGTGGCACAGCAGATCATTCCTCAACCCGTGTCGGTCACTATGGGCAAGGGATTGACAGGAAAAGATGTCCGAACAGTGACTGTCATAGATCCCGCTTTTCTCCAGAAAGATGGATATCAGATCATCATCGGCAAGAAGATCCAGATCAAAGCCCAGAGTGAGGCAGGACTACAGTATGCCCATGAGACGCTCTCACAGTTACGCGCACAATATGGCGAGGCACTGCCTCAGATGAGGATTACCGACTATCCCCGTTTTGAGTGGCGAGGACTGATGCTCGACTGCGCGCGTCATTTCTATACCCTTGAGTATCTGAAGAAACAGGTGGATCTTCTGGCACATTACAAGATGAACCGTCTGCATCTCCACCTCACCGACGACCAGGGATGGCGCATAGAGATCAAACGTTATCCGGAGTTGACACAACAAGGAGCTTGGCGTACCTTCAACAGACAAGACTCCATCTGCTTGGAGAGGTATAAAGACAATCCGGAGTTCGCCCTCGACCCTCGTTTCATCATCCACCATGGTGACAAGACCCTCTACGGAGGATACTACACACAGGAACAGTTGCGTGAACTGGTACGTTATGCCGCAGAGCGCCACGTGGAGATCATCCCAGAGATAGATATGCCCGGCCATACGCAGGCAATATCAGCTATTCACCCTGAGTTCACCGCCACCGGTGAGGCAAAATGGGGCAACGTGTTCAGCTACCCGTTGTCTCCGGCAAAGGAAGAGGTGTATGAGTACTTACAGCATATCTTAGACGAGGTGCTCGACATCTTCCCGTCGCATTATATCCATATCGGCGCTGATGAGGTGGAGAAAGACACCTGGAAGCAGGATGATGCCTGCAAAGCCTTGATGCAGAAGGAAGGTATAGAGACATACGAAGCCTTGCAGAGTTATTTCGTGCATCGTATTCAGCAATACCTCGAGAGAAAAGGTCGGGAGATCATCTGTTGGGATGATGCCATGGAAGGCGGGTTAGACAGCAAGGCTGACGTGATGTATTGGCGTCACTGGATTGCCGGCGTGCTGGATAAAGCGGTGAAGGGTGGTCATCATATCATCTTCACGCCTGGGTCACCCATGTATATCGGGCATTCCGGCAGACCGATGTATGAGATCTACCATTACAACGGCTTTGACAATATCCCTCAGGAACAGCAACATCTTATCCGTGGCGGACAGGTCAGTCTGTGGGGAGAGGGTATGAGCAGCTTCCGTCTTGCCGACCAGTGTATCTATCCCCGTATGCTGGCACTTGCCGAGCGCCTCTGGACCCCTAAGGGGCAGACCGACTGGAAGTCGTTCAAGAAACGCCTCGAACAGGAGAAGAAGTGGCTTGCCGCACATGATGTGGTCTGCGGGAAGACCGTGTCAACACTCAACCTCATGCAGAAGACTGATCTCGACAAACGCCAGATAGAGGTAACCTTCGACTCTGACTATGCCGATGCTGACATACGATATACCCTCGACGGCACGACACCGACGAGCACGTCACTGGCTTATACCGATGAACCTATCTGTGTGAAGGAAGGGGAACCGGCTGTGGAGCTGGTTGCCGCTGTCATGGTGGACGGTGTGCCTCAGGAACCCTTTTCACGTCGCCGTCTGGAGTATCACAAGGCGGTAGGAGCGAAGGTGGATTATCTCTCAGGACATTGGTATGAGAGTTATAAGGCGGACGAACTGGCCACGTTTACCGATGGCAAGCGCGGTGTCGAGACGGGTTATGGGGATGGCTTATGGCAGGGCTTCCAAGGTGATTTTGAGGTGGTGGTGGATCTTGGCGCTGTTCAGGAAATCCATGCTGTCAGCATGCGTTTCCTGCAGGATATAGGTCCTGATGTCTATATGCCTGACAAGATAGAGATGGCGCTTTCTGTGGATGGACACACCTATGGTGATGCCACAGCCGTGATGAATGATGTGCCTACCGACAGGAGAGGCGTCATCATCAAGGACTTCACAAACACCTATTCTCAGACACGTGCAAGGTTTATAAAGGTCAAAGCCTTCAACACACGACGGTCATTTATCTTTGCTGATGAGATCGTGGTGAGGTAAAAGGACCTCACTCCGAAGGTCCCCTCTCTTCCACAAGGAAGTTGATGATACCCTTCATGATGGCCGACCGCTTACGGTAGCTGTTGATGCATTCGAAGGGGAAACCCATGGCGAATGCATGGTAGTCGTCACCGGCATAAGCCACACAGGCTGGGCGCTTATCTTGATAGGTCATCGCACAGTAGGCTGGAGCTATCGGCTGTAATACATCGGTGGACGTAGCGGCATAATGGCTCTCGTTGAGCACACGGAAGATCTTCAGCGTGGTGCCCATGCCCACGAAGATAGAGTCGCTGTCACTTCTGGCGACACCGCCATGTCTTACCTTCAGGATATGATGGATGAAGGTAGTGTCTGCAGCCGCTTGGTTGTCGCTGCCTAAGTAAGCACCGCTCACCAACAAGGCTCCGCCGCCTTTGGCATATTCCGTCATGCGTCGTTGCATGATGGGGGTCAACGACTTATAAGGAACAGAATGGTAAGGGCTCTCCTTCTCCAAACCCAGGAGCAGATCGACGACATGGTATTTCGCGAGATTGATTTTCCCTCTCTCCACGGCATGTGAAGAACAGCTCACCACATTATATTTCAACAGTTGCTTCATCGCCTCGGCATGGGTGTAGATATTATTCCCGTCGTTGCCCATGAAGAACTGTCCCTGCCACTCATGACCGCAGTAGCCTAACCCTCCGGGACCTTCGATGCCTAATCCTCGCTTGTTGAAATTGATCTGTCTGCCACTCCAACCGGCAGTCTTACCCTGCCATACACCGGGATCCAGATCAAAGTCAAAACCCTGTTCGGTGGCCGTATTCCTTACTGCGGGAGCTGACAGTCGGTGAAAACCGTCAACAATCATGATACTACGGGTGGCGCCGGCATGGTAGAGGGCGGAGATGGTTTCCGACGGGAAACTCTCCCCACCTTTGTTGACAGCACTCACACGGAAGTTGGTGACGACACCCGACGGTAGGGTAGTGGTGTAATGATTTTCTCTCACGAGTGTCCCGTTATCGTAGCCACCCACACCTGTCGAGCGGTAAACGATATATGCCGTGGGCTTGGCACTTCTCTCCAGAGAGTCGGGGGTGGCATCCCACGACAGTGTCACCTGATCGGCGTTGGTAAACTCTACAGCTAAGTTCTGAGGTGCCAGGGGCGCGATGGTATAACTCTTGCCATGTCCTTTGGCGATATATCGCAGCACGCACTTGTAGATACTGCGGGCAAGGTTAAAACGGAAGTTCGGATCCTGCCCCATCATCATATCGGGGAAGTTCTGATGGGAGAGGGTTTCGAAAATGGCTGACGGCACCTCCGGGCATCGTGTCTCCGAATAGTTACGGTCGTAGAGATCACGGATCACCCACTGATGGTATATCTTACTGAGGTCCTTATATACGTCGTTGAGCAGTGAGCCCGCCAGCAGTTTTGAGGCATCGCGGGAGATCCCGCTGTTGAGCAGTCCGTCGTTAAAGTCGGTCGTGCAGATAGCCAAAGAGCCTACTATCGACTGATAGTCTTTCGACACGCCGGCATCGCTGTGGATGGCTAACGACAGTTCGAAAGGTACTTTTTTGCCGATCGTGTCGGGCATGTAGCAGGAACCGCCGCCCAGCCAGTTGCTCATATACGAACGCACGTTGATATCATCGCCATAGTCGTTTTCCCCGTTCTTCGTGCTATAAACCTCATAGGGTGCTCCTGCCCATTGCGCATAGTAACGGGCTCCTTCCAGACAGCGGGGCATACCGCTGATGGTATCGCCGCGGGTGATATTCCCCATACCACCGCCGAAGCGTACGGCATCGGCTGTCACATACCCTCTTTGGTCACTGTTGTTGCTCAGTTTGACACAGTTGGCCGGAGAACAACCTTGATCGAAATCGAAGGTTCCTAAATACACCCAGGTACTGCCACCCATCTGCTGGTTGACATGGAAGATGGTCTTCTGTCCTTGATGATAAACAGTATATTCCGCATTGCTGACACTCTCCTTGAGGGTGGGGTAGCTGACATATACCGCATAACTGCCTGTCTGGGGAATATCCGGTTGATAGGCGATGATACTCTCTGACTGTCGGGAGGTACGTACCCTGCGTGTCGTTCCTGCCTCAAAGGGATTCTCATGATCCTGATAGACACTGTCATGCCATGCAAAACCGTCGGTCTTCGCATTCTCCCAACGGTATTGCCCGTTGATCTCCTTGTAGTATGGAGCTTTGCAATGGTCGTTATCCACTATCACCTCATGGCGTTGCCAGTCGCGCTCCCGGGGTGTGAACACCACAGCCCCTGCTCTCTCGAGCATGGGTATGAGGTAGGGGATCACGATGGTCTGTGTGTAAAGATCTTCCGTCGTGCCGAAGAGGAAAGGACGTTGCCATTTCCAGAAACCTTTCTCCTGATCATAATACCTGCCGTGACTGGCCCAGAGGGTGATATGTCTGTTTTGCAGTCCCTCTGTGGCATAGTGTGCCTTTGACATGTTTTTCACCCAGGGGTCACCATGGTAGTCGATATCTCCCCACAAATACGTAGGGACATTCTTCTTCCTCGGCTCGTTTGTCTCAGGAACCGTCGTTGTTTCTGTCACATGTTCAGTATTCTGCACATCGCCCGGTGTTTCCTCTTGGATGACGGTTTTCTTCGTTCCGCACGAAACCACACAAGCGATGGCGGCTATCAGAAAGATCTTTCTTTTCATGATCTGTTATCCTGTCGTAAATAATTCAGGGTATTTACCTTTGCAATCTTTAAAATAATCTTTTATCTCTCCCATTTCCTTCTCTATGTCACCGGTGGGAATGATCTGTTTGGTGCATCGTATGAGCTTCTTTTCATAGTCGAGCGCATAGAGCAGAATAGGTATATTTGCGCTCAATGCAATATAATAGAAGCCTTTCTTCCAGTCGGGGTTCAGCGAACGGGTACCCTCTGGCGTGATGCAGAGATGAAAACGTTTTTCTTGTCTTGCGGTATTGGCGAGATTCTCTGTGAGACTGGTTTTCTTGTCTCTCCATACGGGAATGCCGCCGATACGACGAAAGAAGGTTCCGAGCGGTCCTCGAAACCATTCTTTTTTCATCAGGAAATTGATATGCAGTCCCTCAGCACGCATATACAACTGTCCTAAGATAAAATCCCAGTTGCTGGTATGGGGTGCCAGACAGATAATAAACTTCTCAGGATGATCCACGGTGATCTCCTTTTTCCATCCGCCCCTTTTGTAGAGCAACCATTTGCATAATCCTTGTATCATCGCTGTTCTCAGGCCAGGTTACAGATTTGGTCTACCAGTTCTAATACTTGTTTGTTGAAGTCCTCAACCAACAGTTTATAATAAGCTTTCTGTGGCATACCTGGCTCCGGATGGGAAATACGCGAGATAAAGTCAGACTGAACATGAAGGATAGCCGAAAAGATAGCATTCACATCTTCATCAATGGGTTTCCCGTTGTACAGAGAGTAAGCTATACAGTTGGCTTCCAATTCCTCGCAAATACTGTTAATGGTCTTCTTAAGATCTTTTTTCCTTGCCATGGTTTATTGACGTTAGAAGGATTATTTATAAGTTGAAGAAATATAGTATGTTCTGCAAATATAACAAATAATTTTTAAATATCTGTCAAAATAAATGAAAAAGATTATGAGTTCTTTGTTTTTATATCGTTTTTTTTCCATATCTCCACGAAATGTAGTATTTTTGCAGTGGAAAGAATTATCATATAATCATATATAAATACGTATTAGTTTATGGAAAAAAGTGCTTTGCAGCAGGCAAGAGGAGCTTATCAGCCGAAACTTCCGGTTGCTCTTCAGGGGTCTGTAAAGGTAAAAGAGGGTGCTCCTACCCAGAGTGTAGATAATCAGGAAGAGATCAAAGCGCTCTTCCCCAACACTTACGGCATGCCCCTTATTGAGTTTGAGAAGTGTGATGAGGCTAACAATGCCCGTATGAATGTGGGTATTATCCTGAGTGGTGGACAAGCTCCCGGTGGACATAATGTGATTACCGGACTGTTTGATACCATTAAGAAGCTCAATCCAGAGAACCATCTTTATGGTTTCCTGATGGGTCCCGGTGGACTGGTTGATCATAATTACATTGAGTTGACAGAAGAGTACGTGAACGATTACCGTAATACCGGTGGTTTTGATATCATCGGTTCCGGACGCACGAAATTAGAGAAGGTTGACCAGTTTGAGAAAGGACTGGAGATTATCCGTGAGTTGGACATCAATGCCATCGTGATTATCGGTGGTGACGACTCTAACACCAATGCTTGTGTGCTGGCAGAATATTATGCTGCCAAGAACTATGGTGTGCAGGTGATCGGTTGTCCGAAGACCATCGACGGTGACCTGAAGAACAGTCAGATAGAGACCTCTTTCGGTTTCGATACCGCTACCAAGACTTATTCAGAACTTATCGGTAATATCGAGCGTGACTGTAACTCTGCCCGCAAATACTGGCATTTCATCAAGCTGATGGGTCGCTCAGCTTCACATATCGCTTTGGAGTGTGCCCTCCAGTGCCAGCCGAATATCTGTCTGATCAGTGAGGAAGTAGAGGCAAAGGACCAGAGCCTCAATGATATCGTTGAGCAGATAGCTACTGCTGTGGCTAACCGTGCCGCCAAAGGCGATAACTACGGTATCGTATTGATTCCCGAAGGACTGATCGAGTTCATACCGGCTATCGGTAGGTTGATTCAGGAACTGAACGACCTGCTGGCTGCTCATGGTGATGAATACAAGGATCTGGATAAGGATGCACAGCGTGCATATATCCTCGGTCACCTCAGTGAGGAGAATGCCAATACCTTCGCTACACTACCAGAGGGTGTTGCCCGTCAGCTTTCTCTCGACCGTGATCCTCACGGTAACGTGCAGGTTTCACTGATTGAAACAGAGAAGTTGATCTCCGAGATGGTTGATGTAAAACTGAAAGAGTGGAAGAAAGAGGGTAAGTATGTAGGTAAGTTTGCTACCCTGCATCATTTCTTCGGTTATGAAGGACGTTGTGCTGCTCCTTCCAACTTCGATGCAGACTACTGTTATGCGCTTGGAGCAAGTGCTGCTCAGCTGATTGCCAACGGCAAGACCGGTTATATGGCTATCGTGAAGAATACCACAGCCAAGACTGATGAATGGAAGGCTGGTGGTGTGCCTATCACGATGATGATGAACATGGAGCGTCGTAACGGTGAGATGAAACCGGTTATCCGCAAGGCCCTCGTTGAGTTGGATGGTGCTCCGTTCAAGTGTTTCGCCGCACAGCGTGACCGTTGGGCACAGGAAACCTGCTATGTCTATCCCGGTCCTATCCAGTATTGGGGTCCGTCAGAGGTTTGCGATCAGCCTACCAAGACACTTCAGTTAGAACAGAATAGTTGATAGTTCAGAGTTAAGAGTGTAGGGTGTAGAGTTATGATTACCTACCTAAAGCTCTAATCAAGGTAATCAAATCTTTACACTCTACACTATACACTCTAAACTAAAAACTTTCACTGGCGTTACGAATCGAACGCCTCGCCCCCTACCAAGGGGGAGAGGATGGGAGAGGGGGCTAATTCTTCACTCTTCACTCTTCACTTTAAAAATCAATGAACAAGAGGAGATCCACATCACACAGACGTAAGAAGAAGAGAAAACACTCTTCTTATCCTCGTTGGGCTTGGTGGATTGGCGGCGTGGGTGTCGTCGCCCTTTATATCTGGGTTTTCTATCGATTCTTTGTCAGTCCTTTCGGTTTCCGTTGGAGGGCACTCTATGGGGATGCCAAGAACCCGAAAGGTTATGAGATTCGTGGTATTGACATCAGTCATTACCAGGGAGAGATCAATTGGGAAAAACTCAGTAATGCGCAGATTGAGCACTGCCCGATCCGTTTTGTGATGATCAAGGCCACGGAAGGCAGTACGCAGGTGGATGAGACTTTCCAGGAGAATTTCAAGAATGCGCGTTACTATGGTTTTATCCGTGGCGCCTATCATTTCTGGAGTAACCAGTCATCAGCTCGTGAACAGGCATATTTCTTCTTGAAGAAAGTGCATCTCAAGGATGGTGACCTGCCACCGGTGCTTGATGTGGAGCATAAACCGGCGGACATGCCAGTGGAGGATTTCCAGCGGGAGATTCTCACATGGATGCATATCGTGGAAGACAAATACCATGTCAAACCGATACTCTACACATACTATAAGTTTAAGCAACAGTACTTAAATACCTCAGTATTTGATGATTATCCCTATTGGATAGCACATTATTACGTCGATGAGATTGAGTACGAGGGTGAATGGAAATTCTGGCAGCATACCGATGCCGGGCGCCTGCCGGGTATCAAGGGCTCCGTGGATTTCAACCTCTACAACGGTAGTTATTACGATCTCAAGAAACTATGTATCGGAGCCAACGAGAACCGTTTCTGGTAACGTTCTTTCCAACCGCAACATGCACCAGCGGTTGTCGGTACGCTGCTCAGCCAGTTGCATGCCGAAAGAGGCGGCAGTGGAAAGCAACAGTTCCTTGTCTTCCTCATAGAATCCGCTGATGATGAGCGTGGCATGCTCCGCCATGTGCTTGCTGATGATCGGCAGATCGTGCATGAGGATATTCCGGTTGATATTCGCCAAGACGACATCAAACGTCTCTGTCACCGTCTCGAGCCCACTGACATCCCCTAATAAGGCCTTGATCTTTAACACTTTATTGATTTCAGCGTTATGCTCCGTATTCCGCACACTCCACTCGTCGATATCATACCCTAACACCTCCTTGGCTCCCAGCTTGGCGGCAACGATGGAGAGGATGCCCGTGCCGCAACCGCAGTCGAGCACTCGCTTGCCTTTTAAAGGAAGATCCAACAGACAACCCACAATCATCCGGGTAGTCTCGTGGGTACCTGTGCCGAAGGCTTGCTGTGCATCGATGGTGATATCGAGGGGAATAGCCGCAGGAGCAGGATGATGCATGTCGTGGATCACACAACGGTCATCTATGACGATCGGCTCAAAGCCTGCCTCCTCCCATGCTGCATTCCAGTTCTTGTCTTCCGCATCTTCCAAAGCGTAGGTTACTTGTAGGTTGTCGAAGGGTAGGGTGGTGAGCAGTTGGTCTAACAACTCCTGTTCAAACAAGGTCGTCTGCACATATCCTACCAACCGGTCATTCTCCTGCTCAAACGATTCAAAACCGGCTTCTCCTGCCAAGGCAGCTACGATGTCCCATACATCCTCTATGAAAAAAGAGGGGTCATGAAGGGTATCTTCCGGGGCTGTAATCTTAAAAATTACTCGATAGTATTTCATCTGAATGTTAAAAATGTACTGCAAAATTATAAAAAATAGGGAAAATCCTATCATGGATTAGGGAAAATCCTTATTTTTGCAATTAAATAATCAATAATTTTGTATCGTGATAAAATAAATACGATAAGACATGAAAAAATTAGTTCTTTTAACAATCCTTATGGGTGTACTTCCCCTTTGTATGATGGCCCAGGACGATATGTACTTTACTCCTAAGAAAGGAGATAAAGAAGCAAAGTCTGTTGCTGTTTCCAAGGTGAACGACGATAAGCCCGTCTATCATACAGGCAGCAATCGCAATGTTGATGAGTATAATCGTCGTGGAAAGTTCGGTAGTTACTTTGAGAAGATCGGCACCGACTCTCTGGGTAACGATATCATCGAGTTTCATTCCAGTGCAGAGGATCTCAGCGACACACTGAATGTCTATCCCTATGAGTCAGTACAGTATGATCCTGAGGACGACTATGTTTACAGTCGTAGAATGAACTGGTTTGATGATTTCTATTGGTATGATCCCTGGTATTACAGATATAGTGGCTACAATCCCTATTTCTACGGCCGTTGGGGTTATTGGTATGATCCTTGGTATTACAGCTGGTATGGCTATGATCCGTTGTTCTATGGCTGGGGAGGCTGGTATTCTCCTTACTGGGGCAGACACTACGGCTATTACGGCTATGGTTATTACGGATGGGGTCTTCCCTCTTACCATGTGAGCTATGGCAATAGTGTTACCGGCACGAGCAATCATGGTTATGTGAGTCGTCCCGCTTCCCGCAACAGTGCTGCAACAGCCGGCAGAGGTCACTTCGGCGGTTATCGTGGCAATGGTCAGACGACACAGTCATATAACAGGACCACACGTGCTGCAGCTTCCAACTCTAACCGTAGCAACGGTCGTTTCGTTGGATCCACTTCCAACAGGAGCAATTCTTCCACACGTTCCTATACTCCTTCCTCTAGCGGAGGTTCTTATAGCAGCGGTGGCAGCTTCGGAGGAAGTAGTTCCGGTGGCTCATACAGTGGCGGCGGCAGTCGTGGCGGTGGCGGTTCTTCCGGTGGTGGACACTTCGGAGGTCGTCGTTAACAACATGTATAATTCTTGAAAATTTTATGATTATGAAAAAGATATTGTATTTGTGTCTGATGATGTTGGCTGCATTGCCGACATTGGCACAGGAGACTTACGAGAACGCAAATGTTGCGACTGAAGATCTGAATGGTACTGCCCGTTATGTGGGTATGGGTGGTGCGATGGAGGCCTTGGGTGCTGACATCTCTACCATTGGCTCCAACCCTGCCGGTATCGGACTGTTCCGTCATTCCAGCCTCGGCGCCTCCTTCGGTATGGTGTCGCAGCAGGATGCGAAGGATTTTGATTTCGGCAACAAGACGAATATGAGTTTCGACCAGGTAGGATTCGTATATGCCCATCGCACGGGTGTATCATCCTTCATGAACTTCGGTTTCAACTATCATAAGAGTCGTAACTTCAACCATATCCTTTCGGTAGCGGATAATCTCAACGGAGCATCCTCCAACAAGATCTCTTATGTAAAGGGTTATGAGGGATTGTTCGACCTGAATACGAAGAATGAAGAGTATATCGGCACCTCGAATGCTTTCTCACAGGTAGATTTCCTTAACTATAACGTGCTTCTGGCTAATAATGAAGGCAATTTCGCTTATACCGATGCCAACAACTACACCATGAACCGTGCCAGCAAGGGATATATCGGTGAGTATGACTTCAACCTGAGTGGTAATATTAACGACCGTGTGTACCTGGGTCTGACCCTCGGCATCGAGGATGTCAACTACAAGAACTACAGTGAGTACAATGAGTACCTGGTGGGTGCCGGTGAGGTGTCCTATCGTGATGAGCGTCGTATCGACGGTTCGGGCTTCAACCTCAAGTTGGGTGCAATCTTCCGTCCGATAGAGGCTTCTCCCTTCCGCGTAGGTTTGTATGTCCACACTCCTACATGGTATGACCTTACCACAAAGAACTATACCGAGTTGATCAACAACTCTTCAGTAGGATTGTATAACAATGGTCATAATGACGAGGTGTACGAC
The DNA here is from genome assembly GCA_017550455.1 of Prevotella sp. Taxonomy (GTDB): domain Bacteria; phylum Bacteroidota; class Bacteroidia; order Bacteroidales; family Bacteroidaceae; genus Prevotella. Next base: position 2,689 of record JAFZPF010000282.1, on the reverse strand, counting down.
TTCAAGCTCAACACTCCGTGGAAGTTCGGCGTATCATTGGGTAATACCTTCGCCAATATGTTGGCAGTGGGTCTGACCTATGAGTATGCTGACTACAGTAAGATTGACTCTCGTGTAAACACTGGTGGCGGCTACGACTGGTATTATGATTCTTATTATGAGACCAGTGAGAGCGACAATATCATGAACTACAACACTGAGAGTACGCTGAAGGGTGTGAGCACCCTGAAGATTGGAGCTGAGTTCAAGGCTACCAATAACCTTGCCCTCCGCCTGGGTTACAACTACCTGAGCGCCATGTACAAGGAAGACGGTTACAAGGACGGCAGTCTCGACAGTCCGGGTTCTTACTACGCCTCTACAACAGACTATACCAACTGGAAGTCAACCAACCGTCTGACCTTCGGTGTGGGATATACGATGGATAAGTTCAACTTCGATTTGGCTTATCAGTACAGCAAGACAGACGGTGAGTTCAGTCCGTTCATGAACTACTATGTAGATGTGCCGGCTTCTGAGATCTCCGACTGTGTCTGCAAGCCTGTTACGGTGAGCAACGAGCGTCATCAACTGCTCTTCACCGTGGGTTACCACTTCTAAGAAACTTGATTTAAGATAATAACAAAGGGGATAAGACTTGCTTATCCCCTTTGTTTATAATATGTTATAATAAGTAGTCAGACATCACAATAGTGATAATGATTTGCATCAGGTCGTTATCTTTAAACTGCTGTCTCAACACCTCGATTAATCGTTGTTTCAGACGGGTAACCTTTGATTTGGAGATGTTTAGTTTGTCGGCAATCTCCATCCCCTTCATCTGTTGCTCATAAGACATCTCGTAAATCGTCTTTAATTCGTCAGGTAACTTACTGATAGCTTTATACAAAATGTCTAAGGTCTCTTGTAATAAAAAGGAATCAATAGGACTTTTTTCAATCCACTCTTTATTGTTTGTGTATTGCTCTTGCAAATCATTTTTTCGGAAGATATCCACGATCTGATTATGAACAGAAGTGAAAAGGTATGCTTTCATCTCAGAAGGTTTGTCGAAATGCTTCCGTTTCTGATATACTTTGAAGATGGCATCCTGAATACAGTCTTCTGCCAGATGCGAATAGGTCTTACCTAATACTCTGGTGGCATAGCGTAACAGAGATGGATATATCTCCATATAGAACGATTCTAAATCGCCCCTCTGAAAATGTTCCATCATCTGTTTGTCTATTCTCATACCTAAAAAGAATACTATTGTACTATAAAACAGCATATCTTGGTCTTGGGGAAACAAGCCAACAAGATATCTGTTTGCAAAAATAATATTTTTTTGCAAATTAATAAGGGAATTAAAAACATTTTTTTATTATTTCATAATAAAATGTAATGTTCCGCCCTCCATTATTTGTTGATGACTAAGTTTCCACCCCTTTATGGGCTGACCATTTAACTTAACACTATTTACATGGATTCTCTTAGCATTTTTGTTCGGAGCCAAAATGGTGAAATCCTTACCATTAGCAAGATGAAGAGTAGCTTTCGTGAATAGTGGCGTACCGATGACATATTCTGCGGAGCCTGGGTTAAACGGGTAAAAGCCCAGTGACGAGAAGATATACCATGCCGACATCTGACCACAGTCATCGTTACCGGCATAACCGCAAGGAGATGCCCTGTAGAATGAAGAGCGAACCTGATTAATCAATTCTTGCGTACGTTCCGGTTTTCCAACAAAGTTATATAGATAAACGGTATGATGGCTGGGTTCATTCCCATGTGCATACTGTCCGATGAAACCTGAAGCGTTTCCATTAATCTCTCCACTTGTTGCTGTCAATGAGAAATTTTCGTTCAGTTTGTTGATAAAGTTCTTCTCACTACCAAACAATTCAATGAGTCCTTGTGGATGATGAGGTACGAACCACATATATTGCCAGGCGTTGCCCTCGATAAAACAGGGCTGTTCATAGCTTAGCGGATCGAAGGGCTCTATCCATTGACCCTTTTCATCCTTTGGACGGAAAAAAACTATGGATGGATCAAAGAGATTACGATAGTATTCACTACGTTTCAGGAAATGCTCATATTCTGCTGTATGACCGAGTTTTTTGGCAACGGCAGCCACACACCAGTCGTCAAATGCTTGTTCCATGGTTATACTGACACTGTTACTTTGCAGCGTCTGTGGCATATATCCATATTTCTCCCATGTCTCAAAGGGAGAGTTTAAGTGACTTCGTTTACTGCTCATCACCATGGCTTGGAATGTCTCTTCAGCATCAATTCCGGGTATCTCTGCCAGTATAGCATCTGCCAAGACAGGAATGGCATGATTGCCAATCATACAATAATTGTCTTGCCCCCACAAATCCCAGATGGGCAGGTATCCATAGGTTTGGTAGTGAGATACCATATCGCGTACGAACTGTGCAGCTATATCAGGGGCAATCAGTGTGTAGAGTGGGTGAGCAGCCCTAAATGTATCCCATAGACTGAAGGTACTGTGATAGGTTTGCCCAGTGGGCATTTTTTTGATTTCATAATTAGTATTCATGTATCTTCCATCCACATCACTCATTGTGTTGGGTTGGATTAAGACGTGGTATAGTCCGGTATAGAAGATCGTTTTCTGTTCTTCCGTACCTTCAATGTCTATACGACTTAATTCGTGTTGCCAGGCATCATGTGCTTT
>JAFZPF010000281.1 GCA_017550455.1 Prevotella sp. | reverse complement strand
TGGCGCTGTAGGACAGGAGTTCCTGCGTATTCTCGATCAGAGAAATTTCCCGATGGACGAGTTGGTATTATTCGGCAGTGAGCGTTCTGCCGGCACCTCATATATGTTCCGTGGTAAGGAGCATGTCGTTAAGCTGTTGCAGGATAACGATGATTTCAAGGATATAGATATCGCCTTTACCTCTGCCGGTGCAGGTACGAGCAAGAAGTTTGCAGATACCATCACCCGTTATGGTACGGTGATGATCGACAACAGTTCTGCTTTCCGTATGGATGCCGATGTACCATTGGTGGTTCCCGAGTGTAATGCCGAGGATGCGCTGAACCGTCCCCATGGTATTATCGCTAATCCCAACTGTACCACCATCATGATGGTGGTTTGTCTGCAACCCCTTGAAAAACTGTCACATATCAAGCGTATCCGTGTGGCCAGCTACCAGAGTGCCAGTGGTGCCGGTGCAGCAGCTATGGCAGAGTTGCAGCAGCAATATAAGGAGATTTTGGAGAACCAGCCCATCACCGTGAAGAAATTCCCACATCAGTTGGCTTATAATGTGATTCCTCAGATTGATGTCTTCCAGCCGAATGACTATACGAAGGAAGAGATGAAGATGTTCTATGAGACACAGAAGATTATGCATACCGATGCAAAATGTTCTGCTACCTGCGTCCGCGTATCATCATTACGTAGTCATAGTGAGAGTGTATGGATAGAGACAGAGGAGCCTATCTCAGTAGAGGATGCCCGCAAGGCACTGGCAGCAGCGCCGGGTGTTACGCTCCGTGATGATCCAGCCAACCTTGTTTATCCGATGCCTTTGGAGACAGCCGGTTTGGATGATGTATATGTGGGTCGTATCCGCAAGGATATAGCAGATGACAATGGTCTTACTTTCTGGCTCAGTGGTGATCAGATCCGTAAGGGTGCCGCCCTCAATGCCGTGCAAATTGCGGAGTATCTGATTAAGGCTGAGGGGAGGGTTTAAGTTTACCCCTCCCCTTGCCCCTCCTCTTTGACAAGAGGAGGGGTTTTTATTTGTGAGAGGAAAGAAGGTTATAGTATCGCGTGGTTATTGCTTTCTATGGCAAAAGTCATTGTCTCTAAAGTAAAACAAGTTGTTTTACCTTAGAGATAGTGATTAAATCGAGGAGTAAAGGTCACCTTTTCTATAGGAAAACAAGTTGTTTTGGTATGGAAAAGGTAATGTTTTCTACCCGGTTCTGCCGAATTTGCAATTCGGCAGCAATGAGAAGCGAATTTGTAATTCGCATTACATCAACTTCAATAAATCTATATTCAACAATCCTTTATCACCAGCATAAGATGGTGCAGAACTATAGAGATAGTCCTCCGGATGAGCAACTATCTCAGCTCGCACTGGATTATTATGAATATAGTCTATCTTTTGTCTGATGAAATGCTCTGTATAGAGTTGTTCAATATGATTACCTTCCTGCCAAAACCTATAATTATGAATTCTTCTGTCATTTAAGGCTGCAAAACAAAAGCGATCCTGCATCCAATTACGACGACTTTCATGTATGTCATTTTCCAAGACTTGCATTATCTTTTTATTTGTGAACTTTTTAAAGTCTCGTAAGATATATCCCAGTTCAACTCCATCATTGACACTGACCACCAAATGAAGATGATTTGACATAAGTACCCATGCATGAATACATAAACCTTTTCTCTCCTGACAATAGGCTAAAGATTCTATTACAATATGCTTATAGGTTGGTCGTGTAAAAATATCAACCCAATCAACAACTGTCGAAGTTGTAAAAAAAAGATGATTCGTCAATGCCGTCATGTCGATCTCTAATTATAATGATTTACTTTTGACCACAAAGATAATATAATGACAACTATTTTGGAACAAGAAACTATCTCATGCTAAGATTATAACATTTATTACTGTTAAAAATGGGGATTGCAAACCCCCAAACTCAATGCATCCGCATTCGGAAATGCGGATGAACGAAAGGAAAGAGGATGAATGGGAATAAAAAAAGCATCGCGGATGCGATGCTTTTTAATGATCAGTATGTTAATCTGAGATTACTCTGGATTAGCGATACAGATAGAAACGCGGTTCAGGTCATTCTCTGCGAATGGCTGTACGGTGTCACCATAAGAATCGTATGTGATGCGATCCTCAGCGATGCCGTATTTTTCCTTCAGGCAGTTAACGACAACATCAGCACGCTGAGCAGCGAGGCGAGCGTTGATGCGAGCGTTACCTGTACCCTTGTCAGCATAACCAGAAACGACAACCTTTGCATTTGGATACTTCTTCATGTAGTTAGCGATATCCTCAACCTTAACCATCTCAGCCTCAACGATAACGGTAGAGTTGATGGTGAAGAAGATGTCACGACGGATCGGTTCGATCTTCTCAGGAACAACTGGTTTTGGAGCATCCTTCCAGATAGTGTCATAAACAACAACATCACGATATACATCGGTAGTGATGGTGTTGTAAGCCTTACCGAGGTTGATCTTCAAACCAACGAGAGCGTTGAAATACCAGTCAGCGTTACCAGCCTTCTTGCTGTTGTAGTGGTCAGAGAGGATGTTTGCGTTACCCTCAACAACCAGACTTACAGCGTCAGACAGACGGAAGTTCAGGTCGATACCAGCGCGTCCGAATGGGTTCACCTTTGTGCCGTCCCAGAGGTACTCCAAGAGATAAGCCTCACGGTTCTGGATAGTGCTTGCGATGTCATTTACCTCCTCGTTAGTCTAAGCGATGTTTGCGCCACCACCGAGGAAAGCTACTACGTTGAATACACGGTCCTTGTTCCAACCACAGAAGAGGTTAGAGAGGTTGAACATGAAGTCCAGACCCGGAGCCACATACTTATACTTGTAGTCAGCAGTGTAAGGAGCACCACCGTTTGCAGGAACGTATCCGTTCCATCCACCCTTGCTCTGCCAAGCGTTAGCCTGAAGACGCATGCCGAATACCGGAGTAAACTGGTAACCCAGACCGAGCTGTACATTCGGAGAAATCAGCTTGTCGAACTTAGCCTCACCGAGGGTGTACTGAGCACCGCCCATCAGGTTCAAGAACCAATGCTTCTTGAATTCGTAAGAGATGTCCTGATGATCAAACTCTTTTACGGTACGCTGATCAACGCGATCAACCACCTTGTCTTGAGCCATTGCATTTGCACTGAAGGCAAACAAGGCTACAAAAAGTAATGTTTTTAATGATCTCATAAATCTAAAATTTTAGAATGTTATTAATATAATTATTATTTTATTTATCTTGTACTGGGCGTATAGCACAACCTAAGGTACGCACATAACTACCCATGAAATGACTGTCTGTAGATTTAACGAGGGAGATAGCTCTTGCCCATGCATGATAGGAATCCTTATAGACATTTACATCAGATGACCAATATCTTGCCTGTGTATAATCAAAATAGAGTGAAGAACCGTTATAATAACCTGTAGCAGGCAGGAAAATTGACTTGCCATTAGTTGCTGTCACTCTATATCCTCCATCTTCCCACGTCCAGGTACAGTTATTAATCAATTCAAATATTTCTTTTTCAGTTGGCATACGCCATTTGCCACCCCACTTTACATGAGCTACGTCATAATTGGTATTCTTAATATCAGTACCTATCTCCATATAGCTTTCCTGTACATTATAATCAGTAGCGCCATCTATCTTATATTGATAATTATCGAAGGTATAAGAATCTTTCGGTTCTGTCTCACCCCATGCATAGTAATAGCCATAATCAGTGGATGTTTTCGCACCGACATTCATATCCGCCCACTTCACGCTCAATCCGAGATCAACGGCTTTACCCACTGTAATTGTCTGGTCACCGGGATTATCACCACCACCTGTGCCAGGAGTATCACCACCGGGGGTATCTCCACCGGTACCAGGGGTATCACCGCCGGGGGTATCTCCACCGGAGCCGCCACTGGTAGCTTCCGCATAGACAGGACGGATAGGTACTTGCTGGTTTTTATCAGAAGTATGTTTCTGAACGTTGGGACCTGTTACTAAGGTTACAAAATATGCCTTCACATTATCAGACTGACATTCCGATGTCCAATAGTCAGCATCCGTATTATAGTACTGAGAAACTCCATTATAAGTCTGAACGCCTGCACGAGGCATAAAGATAGAATTGTTCTCCATGCCACTACCTGGCTTTCCACTGATAATATATCCTTTAATACCTGTACCTTTATAGTTTGAAGTAAATTTCCAAGTACACTGCATCAACTCTTCAAACTCAGCCTGTGTCGGCATACGCCACTTGCCACCCCACTTCACATGTGCCAGATCATATTTAGTTCCGGCAATATCAGTTTTGGTATTACCTACTGCATACTCATTATTATACCTACTCTTCAACGTACCGGTAGCATCACCCCATCCATAATAGCCACCAACTTCCTCGTCAGAACTGGCACCCATATTCCAACTTGCCCATTTCACACTCAGACCGAGATCCACATACTCTGCAACGGGGAAGTGAGACAATAATGTAAACGTCAAAGTATCACTATAAACATAACTATCATTGACCTTTGCATAGGCTACATAGTAATAAGTAGCTGCCTCCTCCAAAAATTTCAACTCATAGCTGAAAGTTTTACTCGTCGGAGCACCTTCAGTCTCCTTCTTTGAAGAGCCTTCAATATCCAGTTCTTCGACGGTCTTGCCATATAATACACCATAGGAGGTTGCATATTGGTAATCTCCCTCAAAAGTACCGCTGACCACAACATTCGTATAGTTTATATCCGTGGCTTCATTCAATTTGATGGACACAGGGATTATATAATCACCGTAAACAGGACGAATGGCTAAACCCAAATAACGTTGCAGTGCCAACACTTTCTTTTCGGTATCTGAGAGGTTCAAAGCAATGGCTTCATCGATATTCTCGGTATTCAGCATTCCCGACCAATAGTAACCAAGACCTTCCTCGCTGATGGTTTCCTCATAACGCTGACCGGTAACGGGGAGGAAGATATTACCTGTTCCTTCTGCTTTTCCGGTGACACGGTAACCGCCCACGCCGTCAACCGTCTCCCATACCCAGTCACAACTGTCTATCAATTCCTGAATTTCATCCTGTGTGGGCAGTCGCCATAAGTCTCCCCACATTTTCTTAGCGATATCAAACTTGTCAGCGACAATATGTCCTGTAGGTTTCTCAACGGGGAAATATTTTTTGTTGGAAGAATGATTGCGTCCGGTTATGTCACCCCATCCTACCAGATAACCAACACCAGATTCTGTTTCTGCTCCGAGGTTGAAGTTAGCCCACTTCACACTGAGTCCTAAATCAACTTGTTCAGCCTTAGATGGAGGAGTCAGAGGTTCATCCTCTGTAAAGGTAATACTATCTATTTGCCAAACATATAAAGCAATAGTAGAATCGTTAAGATGAATATACACCTTTTGCTGTGCGTGACCATAAGCTACACACAGCAAAAGAAGCAAGGTTGAAAATATAAATCTCTTCATTTATTTCTTACGTATCTTGAAAGAATAGTTGTCCACTCGGATAATATATACCCCATTAACAAGTGGCGCCAGCGATATTGTCAGCACCTGTCCTGCTCTTTCAGCAGGAACCTGAAATTGTTTACCATCGAGCCCATAGACACGCCAAGGCATCTTTTCATCTACTCCGCTGATGATGACGTTTTCTCCATCGAGGTAGGTAATTCTTAACTCATGGTTATTCACTGTCGGTTGTTCGATACCGGTAATCGCGTTATCTTCAAACTCAATCTTAGCGATATCATTATAGTTGTAAGGCATTGCCATCGTGAAATTGTCAGCCTCAAGGACTAACGAATCGGTGGTGAAAGAAATCACAGGACGGTTCTCCAGTAAAACACCGATAACATTGCCATCTTTTAAAGTGATCTTTAACACATCACCATCGTGAGTAGCCATTATCGTGCCGATCCCGAAGAACGACAGCATTACCGTCAGTATGAATATCTTTAGCCTCATATTATATTCTCGTCATAGTCCCGGATATTTTTAACATTACCGGGGAAACTTTAGCATTAGAATAAATGCCTAACTCCTTTGAAAACTCTCCCATCAAAAAATCTTTCGTATCTACGGTGATCTTCACCTTGATCTTTTCTCCCGGTTTAACCAGCATCTTCTCGGGATATCCTTTTACACAAGTACAACTGGTACGAACATCTTTGATACGGGCGATCTCGCCACCTTTATTCTTCAACTCTACTGTCAGCTCATGTTTCATGGGATTCTTTGTTATTACTCCCATTTTAACCTCTTTCTGTACAAATACCAACTTTGCAGGTTTTTTAGCACAAGCACTCAATGAAAGAATCAACAGTAGGAAGAGAGAGAGTCTTTGTATAAGGTGTTTCATTATCTTGATTTGTAAATATCTTCGACACCTTCAGCATCCGGATCAAATAAGGTAAGGAACCATTTTCCATCCTTCACGACCGGATTCAGCGAGAAATGCATTGTGCCTTGCTCACTGTCAATGTCACCATCTTTATACACCTGGAAAACGATTCTTATGTTATTGTTTCTATCGCTATTCAGGATAAAAGATTTTTGTTGGGCATCATATACGGGGAAAAGCTTATAGGCATTGATAAACTTTTGACGACGTACCTCATCCAACGGCAGGATGCTGTCATGACGGACAAAGTAAAGCATATCGGCAGCTGCCTCTAAATTCTTCTCCTTGAAGTAAGTTAGATACTGGTCAACCAGATTATTGATATCTATCGTATCCTGCTTGCTGTAATACATCGATGCAGGACGGATATATTCATTATAATCATATTCTTTCTTCTTATTCTTTCCACAAGAGACAAGAAGTGTCAGAACCAGTACAAAGATTGTAAAATATTTAAATTTCATCTTATATTTAGAAATAAGGGGAGGAGTATATACCCCTCCCCTCTCATTTAGATTAGAAAACTATTTAGTTCTTCTTTGCATTTGCATGTGTACGGATAACCTTAACCTGTGCGATTGCAGGAACCTTACCCCAGATGTACTCAACCATTACAGGAATCTTCAGAGTAAACTCAGTAACAGTGTTACTCAAGTTCTTGTAAACGAGCTTACCACCCTGGAGTTTGAAATCGAGCTGGTTACTTACCTCCTGGAGAGAAACGAACTTATCGCCAGACTCCTGTCCAAGATTTGCAAGTACCTCAGCATTTGTAGAGATTACCTGACCATCCTCAACACCGTCGATAGTGATACCAGTAATTCCGTAGTAGGTGTAGTAAGCACCACCAGTACCTCTCTGTGTCTTACCATTCCAAGCGTCACGCCAGTCATCGAATGTTACGAGATCAGCAAGATTGATGGTCTGGAGACCTTGGATACTTGCATCCTCGATAGTCTTGTCACCACTGTAAACATTCAATGGACGGAGGAAGCGTACGTCGAAGGTATTGTTCTCAAGCTCGAGATCCTTCGGACACTGGTTCTTTGCCTGAATACCGATGATAGCAGTAATTGTCTGATCATTCAACTGGTTGTGAGCAACATAGTTCAACAGAGCCTTAGCATAGTCTTTCTTCTGATACTCAATCTTTTGAGTCTTAGCATCCTCACCAGTAATAATAGCAACCTCCTGCTTATCATTCTTATTCTTCAACCAAGCATAGAGAGTCAGACCGTCATCTGATACGAGCATGGTATAAGTCTTACCATCAACACCTTTGTATGTCTTACCATTGTTAGACTTATCGAAACCGAATGTAAGAGTGAGCTTGTCAGCAGCGAACTCCTTATTAGCTGTATTGTCACCAGTAACAGTGATCAAGCTATTGAAGTCTGCGAGGTTACCCATGAATGCATCGCTGAATGTAGCGTCAAGAACCTCAGCTGTACCACCAGCATTATCCTCAGGAGTCAAAGTATTTGTACGTAACTCATCGAAGCCATCATCACCCTGGTTGTGTGTGTACCAGAAGTTGTTGATCAGAGACTCACCATCAAGCTTAACAGTTCCCTTAGGTTTGGTGATAGTAACATCCTTACCAGTTGTGAACAGAACGTATACATCCGGCCAGCGGGTCTTGTTCTTAGACTCGTACTTGATAGCACGGCTTACCTGCTTGTAAGGAGTTGCCATGAATACCTCCTGAGCCTCAGCTGAAGTAAGAATCCACTCTAAGGTGTGTGTCAGAGTACCGCTCTCAGAAGCGTTGGTCTCGTGATAAGCATTGATAGTTCCAACAGGATTCTTGCTCTCCTCGAAGACACCTGGCTTGGTCATCTCATACTGCTTGAAAGCACCATCTTCACCAGCGACTGGCTCACCATAGTTCTCTTCCCATTCCTCACGTTTAGCATCTACCAAGTCATAGAGATCCCACTCAGTCTGGTTCCAAGTTGTCTTGTAGCTCCAGCCCTCAGCTTGGCACTCCTGATTGTAAGAATAGCCCTTACCAGTGTACTCAATGTATTTATCTGGAGGCAATACGATATCCTCAGCAGTCTCAGAGATACGGATACGGATGTAACCATAGTCGAGAACGTCACCACTCTCCTTGTCAATCAAAGAAACGCGAACAACCGGTGTACGACCAACCTCAGTAGCACGAACCTGCTCTACACCATAAGTCTGCTGCTTACCATCTTTACCAGCTGGCTGTGGACGGAAGGTTGTACCCTGGATAGCTGCGTGAGCAGACTCATCAGTCTTGTTCTCACCAAGGATGAGAGATGTCAACTCAAACTTGTACTCGAGTCCGTTAGCTGCCAATGTAGCGGCATCCATCTTCTTGTGAGCACCCTCTACAGTAGTGTAGTGTGTCTCAACGAGTGACAACAGATCAAGAGTCTTATTCCAGTCACAAGTATCCTGTGGCTCATTAGACTTAGCATCATAAACTGTAGGCATTACGTGGCCACCAGAATTCTCAACTTCACAAGCCTCATAAACAACACCTGTGAAAGAATTGATATTCTTTTCAGCATCGAAGCAATAGCCCTTCTCAGTGTGAGCAAGTTTAACGTCAGAGATATTCTCTGCAACTACAGCAGCCCAATCAGAAGTAATAGTAGTATCCTTACCACCCTTAGTCAGGTTAACCTGAGTAGCAAATACAGTAACCATCGGGTTGGGATTAGGCTCACCGTCTAAGCCACCACCGACTCTCTTAATCTTGCTATTGTCCTTTACACGGAGGTTAACATTCAGCATACCGTCCTTAGCAGTCCAATCCTTAACGGTCAGACCAGCCTCAGATGTACGGTCAATGATATACTCCTTATCCTCGTCGAGAACCTTAACTTCAGCATTTGACAGATCTGCACTTGACGGGTTCATGTAATACTGTGCTACGAAGCTCAGCACCTTGAAGCCATCTGTTGTAGGATAACGGCTGGTATCATCATAACCCTTCTTCTCCTTGATATTCCAAGCAGCAGCAGGAAGATCATATTTCAGATAAGTAAGAGTGCTCAGTTTGCAAGCCTCGATACCCTCATAGTAGCAAGCGGGCTTGAATACGAGAGAGCGGAGAGAAGTCTTAATGAGCACGTTCAACTGGCTCAGACCCTTCTGCAGTTCCTCGATAGCGTCGTTAGCATCCTGCAGATCCTGTGTCAGATCCTCAATAGCCTGCTTGTAGGTCTTACCACCTTCGAGCTCACCACCCAGCATATCATTGATCTTAGTAATAGCTGTAGAGTTGTTAGAAACAGTCTTACGGAGCAGGTTCAACTGACCGATAACACTGTCGATTCTCTCATTCAGTTTCTCATCCTTAAGGTTAAGACCTGGGATAATTTCCTCTTCCATCTTAGTCTTGAAGGTATTCAGCGTAGTAATCTGATTCTGGAGGTCAGCGTCAACAGCGCGGAGCAGACCGATGCTATCCTTCAAACCAGGAATCTCCTCTGTAAGAACCTTAGCCATGTCTGTCTCAAGAGCCTCTACGCGACCGTAGATCTCCTCAACAGCTGCTTTGTAGGTCTTACCATTGGCAAGTTTACCACCGAGTAGCTTGTTGATGTCTTCGATAGCTTTATCAATTTCATCAAGCTTTGTAATTGTAGTACTCTTCCAAGCAACAAGATCAGCTACCTTTGGCTTAAGATCTGCCAAGTCAGCGGTATGATCAGCTACTGTTCCCTTGAGGGTGTTAATCTCACCATCGATACCTGAAAGCCTTGTAGTCATCTCAGACTTGTAAGTCTGCAACTCATTTCTGAGATTCTGCAGGTCAGTTGTTAATTTGGTGTTGTTTCCGTCGATCAGACTACGAAGCTCGTTGATGTCGTCATCATAGTCCTTACAAGAAACGAACATGCTCGTAGCAGCAAATGCAAAGGCTACTAAGAGCAAAGAACTAAAAATTTTCTTTTTCATTAGACTAAAAAAAAATTAAATTAAACTAAATATATACTTTATGCTTAAATTCTCTCATACTAAAGCCCCCCTCCCAAAGGAAAGGTGACAATAATTTTGTGCAAATATACGCTTAAATATCAGAACCCGCAAACAATTCTATGTGTTTTTTTACAAAAAGAACAAATTTTAACATTTTATATCCCGATTATTCGTAAATATTCCCGAAACACGCATAAACAGAACGATTTCAGCAAGTGGATATAAAAAAATTGAAGAGTGAAGAGTGAAGAGTTAAGAATAATATAATAGTGACTATAGTGACTATAGATACAATAGATACAATAGATACAATAGATATTATAGATATATACCTTATTATATAATACGCGCGCGAGGAAAAAAAGAATGAGCCGCAGCTCATTCTTTTGGGGAGGGGGGATAACAATAGTAACAATAGTGCCTATAGTAACTATAGTAACTATAGTGGCTATAGCCCTAAACTCTAAGCTCTAAACCATTTACCAGCATTAGAACTCGGCATTCTTGGGAGTTCTGGGGAATGGGATGACGTCACGGATGTTCTGCATGCCGGTGACGAAAAGGATCAGTCGCTCGAAGCCCAGTCCGAAACCACCGTGGGGACAGGAACCATACTTACGGGTATCGAGATACCACCACAGGTGGGTCATATCCATCTGACGACGCTCGATCTCTGCCATCAACTTATCGTAACTCTCTTCACGAACGGATCCACCGATGATCTCTCCAATCTGTGGGAACAGCACGTCGGTACCCTGCATGGTAGGACCGGGAGCGACCACTCCGCGGTAACCGATGGAGCCGCCATTGTCTGTCGGCTCGTTCTGTTTCATGTAGAACGACTTGAAAGAGCTTGGATAGTCGGTCATGATCACCGGTTTCTTGAAATATTCCTCCACCAGATAACGCTCATGCTCAGAAGCCAGGTCATCACCCCACTCGCATGGGAACTCAAACTTCCTGCCACCCTTGATGGCTTCCTGCAGGATTCGGATACCCTCTGTGTATGACAGACGTACGAATGTCTCTTTCAGCACACCCTCCAGACGGGCGATGAGTGTCTTGTCGATCATCTTGTTGAGGAACTCCAGATCGTCCTTGCAGTTATCGAGTGCCCAACGGACGCAGTACTTGATGAAGTCTTCCTCCAGACTCATCAGTTCCTCCTGATCGAGGAAGGCTACCTCCGGTTCCACCATCCAGAACTCTGCGAGGTGACGCGGTGTGTTACTGTTCTCAGCGCGGAAGGTAGGGCCGAAGGTATAGATGGCTCCTAATGCTGTGGCTCCCAGTTCACCTTCCAGCTGTCCGCTGACGGTGAGTGATGTCTGTTCTCCGAAGAAGTCATCATCGTAGATAATCTTTCCGTTCTCATCCTTCTTCAGGTCGTAAAGATTTTTCGTAGTCACCTGGAACATATTACCGGCTCCCTCACAGTCACTGGCTGTGATCAGCGGTGAGTGGAAATAGTAGAAACCGTGCTCATGGAAATAGGTATGGATAGCCATCGCCATATTATGACGGATACGCATCACAGCTCCGAAGGTGTTGGTACGCAGACGGAGGTGAGCATACTGACGCATATACTCGAAACTTTGTCCTTTCTTCTGCATCGGATAGTCACTGCCGCAGAGACCGTATATCACGATGTTCTTACACTGTATCTCGGAAGCCTGCCCCTGTGCAGGACTCTCCACAAGGATTCCCTCCACACCGATGCATGCGCCGGTGGTGATCTGCTTGAGCATCTCAGCATCTACCGTTGCCGGATCGACAACGATCTGTACGTTCTTGATGGTAGAGCCATCGTTCAGTGCAATGAAGTCGACGGCTTTGGAACTACGATGGGTACGCACCCATCCTTTTACGCAGATTTCTTTTCCATATTCGGTGTCTTTCAAGACATCGACAACTTTTGATCTTTTCATTGAATGATGATAGTAAAAATAGTGACTATAGTAACAATAGTACCTATAGTAACAATAGTACCTATAGTGCCTATAGCTCTAAACTCTAAACCCTAAACTATAAACTATGAACTATGAACTATGAACTATTCAAACGCTCCCATGCGCAGCATGTCGACTTCCTTCTCAGTGAGGAAGCGCCAGTCGCCACGACGGAGGTTCTTCTTGGTGAGTCCTGCAAACTGTACACGGTCGAGCTTCACCACATGATAGCCGAGGCTCTCAAAGATTCGGCGAACGATACGGTTCTTACCGCTGTGTATCTCGATACCCACCTGACTCTTGTCGGTCTCGCTGGCATAGTCAATGGCATCGGCATGTACCTCACCGTCTTCCAGTTCGATACCCTCTGCGATCTGCTGGATGTCGGCAGGAGTAACGTTCTTGTCGAGGAACACGTGATATACCTTCTTCTTCAGGAACTTCGGGTGTGTCAGTTTACTGGCAAGGTCACCATCGTTGGTCAGGAGAAGCACACCGGTAGTGTTACGGTCGAGGCGACCTACTGGATAGATACGCTCGGGACAGACATTCTTCACCAGGTCCATGACCGTCTTGCGCTGCTGCGGATCGTCGCTGGTAGTAACATAATCCTTCGGTTTGTTCAACAGCACATAGACTTTCTTCTCCAAAGAGACGGGACGGCCGTTGAACTCCACGATATCAGCGCGAAGCACCTTGGTGCCCAACTCCTTCACCACATCACCATTGACGGTGACAGCACCTGCCTGGATAAAGTCATCAGCCTCACGACGGCTACATACGCCGGCATTGGCCAAGTATTTGTTCAGACGGATCGGCTCATTGGGATCGACATGCTGCTCCTTATACTCTATACGTTTCTTCAAGCTGTATTTTGCATTCGGGTCATAGTCGGCAGTGCGCTGACGGAAGCCCTGTGGCTGACGCTGCTGGTAACCGCCACGCTGTTGGTAGCCACCGCGCTGTGCACCATAACCGCCACTCTGCTGACGTGACTGATAGCCGCCACGACTGTTGTATCCACCACTCTGCTGACGCGGCTGGTAGTTACTGCGTGGCTGATAATTGTTTTGACGGGGCTGGTAACCGTTTTCCTCCTCATTGTTGTAGTAACGTGGACGGAAACGGGAATCTTCCTCATTGTTGAAGCGCGGACGGTAGTTGCTCTGCTGACGTGGCTGATAGTTGCTACGCGGCTGATAACCACTCTCCTCTTCATTATTATTATATCGTGGGCGATAACCACCCTGAGTGTTCTGCTGACGCGGACGATAGTTCTGACGAGGCTGATAATTGTTTTGATTACCATAGTTTATTCGCTGACGGTATGGACGCGGCTGTCCTTCTTCCTGTTGCAAACCGGCACCGAAACCTTCCGGACGGAACCCTCCCTCACGATCATCTTCTGTTCTTCTTGGTACATAAGCACGCTGTGCGTGGATTCTCGGACGCGGGCTGCGGCCGGTACGATAACCAGTGTTTCCTGATGCAGGACGATAGCCTTCGCGGCTATTCTCTTCTGAGTTCCCTGCCTGTACTTCTGACTTGTTTTCTAATTCTTCTGACATAATAGTAATTTTAATAAATAGTGACTATAGTACCTATAGTAACAATAGTAACAATAGTGATTTTTAAACTTTTATAAACTGAGCTGCCTAATCGCTAGGCACATTAAGAAATAATAATTAATTAGATACCTGTATAATTACTTGGCGTAATCGCCATCAATTCTGCTTTCACCGCATCGCTGACATCCAATCCCTGGATAAACTCATGGATACGTTCTTCTGTCATCTGTGTGTTTGTACGCGTTAAAGCCTTCAAAGCCTCGTAAGGATTAGGATAGCTCTCACGACGGAGGATGGTCTGGATAGCCTCGGCCACCACAGCCCATGTATTATCAAGATCACGCTGCAGCGCCTGCTCGTTGAGAATCAGTTTACGCAATCCCTTCAACGTGCTCTGTATGGCAATCATCCCATGTCCCATGGGAACACCTACGTTACGGAGTACGGTAGAGTCGGTAAGGTCGCGTTGCAAACGGCTGATCGGAAGTTTCTGGGCCAAGAACTGCAGAATGGCATTCGCCATGCCCATATTTCCCTCACTATTCTCGAAGTCGATGGGATTCACCTTGTGGGGCATCGCGCTGGAGCCCACCTCGCCTGCTTTGATCTTCTGTTTAAAATACTCCATGGAAATATACATCCAGAAGTCACGGTCAAGATCGATAACGATGGTGTTGATACGACGCAGTGCATCAAAAACAGCACCCAGCTGGTCGTAATTGGAAATCTGCGTAGTGTATTCTTCCCGCTGCAGTCCTAACTTCTCACTGACAAAACGGTTACCGAACGATTTCCAGTCGTAGTCGGGATAGGCTACATGGTGCGCATTGAAGTTACCGGTGGCACCACCAAACTTGGCTGTAAGTACGATATCCAGCAAGCCCTGCAACTGCGTACGCAGACGGTAGACATACACCATCATTTCTTTTCCTAAACGTGTGGGTGATGCCGGCTGACCATGGGTCTTGGCAAGCATTGGGATATCCTTCCATGCTTCCGCATAATCGGCCAACTGATCGATCAGTTCCTGCAGGAGCGGTACATATACCTCATGGAGTGCCTCTTTGATAGAGAGGGGCACGCTGGTATTGTTGATATCCTGTGAGGTGAGACCGAAATGAATAAACTCCTTATAATGCTCGAAGCCACCGATCTGGTCGAGTTTCTCTTTGATGAAGTATTCAACGGCCTTGACGTCGTGGTTAGTTATCTTCTCGATATCCTTCACACGTTGTGCATCATCCTCCGTGAACTCACGGTAGATAGCACGCAAAGTTTCGAAACAGTCTGTGTTGATAGAAGCCAGTTGGGGTAACGGCAGTTCGCAGAGCGCAATGAAGTATTCAATCTCCACGCGTACACGGTAACGAATAAGGGCATACTCAGAAAAGTATCCTGCTAACAATGCTGTTTTCCCTCTATAACGACCGTCGATTGGTGATATGGCGGTCAACAGATCAAGATTCATCATCTTTCTTAATAATACGTATTATAATAATGAGTTGCAAAATTACACATTTTTTTTAATAATAACAAGAAAAAGATATTAGTTTAGGGTTTAGGGTTTAGAGTTTAGTGTAATTTAACGTAGTGTTGCTTTACTTCTCTCTGTACCGCCAGAGAGAAGTAAACAAGAGAGAGCTCGCTATTGCAACTAATGGTTATTATTTACCTAACAAAAAAAAGGATGTCCGAAGACATCCTCTTTTGTTGTGGGCGTTGACGGATTCGAACCGCCGACCCTCTGCTTGTAAGGCAGATGCTCTAAACCAGCTGAGCTAAACGCCCTTGTTTTGAAAAGCGATGCAAAGGTATGGTTTTTTTTTCAATCCACCAAACTTTTTTGAAACTTTTTTTGATTTTTCTTCAAAAAGGGGGAATTGAGGGGGATAGATAGAATAGTACCTATAGATACAATAGTGACTATAGATATAATAGGAGTTAGACGAGGCTTTCTATTTCCGATTGGGGGAGGATGCCGAGAATCTTCTTGCCATCGGGGGTATAATTAACATTTGAGCAGGCGAAGAGGGCATTGACGAGATCCTCCATTTCCTGGTTGCTGAGTACCTGTCCGCGGGGGATGGCCGCATGTCGTGCCAGTGACAGTGCCAGGGTGTGGTAGATATCCTCATCGGACATCATTACCGACTCCTGTGCAAAGGCTATCATCTGTTGTAATAAAGCCGTCGGTTGGAGTCCATCCAATCCTGCCGGCACCCCTGCCACCGCATAACTGCCATTACCGAGGTTGGTCAGTTCGAAACCGATGCGCTCCATTCCCGCCATGATCTGCTCAAGAGTCACCTCCTGTGAAGACGACAGTTGGACCCACTCCGGGAACAACACTTTCTGGACGGTGGCCGTCTTTTCACGCATCTGCCGCATATACTCCTCATATAATATACGTACGTGTGCACGATACTGATCGATGATCATCAGTCCGGATTTCACGGCTGTCATCACATACCTGCCTTTATATTGATAGTGGATGGGCGATTTCTCGTCGGCCAATGTCGGAGACGGTGTCTCATCGGATGAGAAGAGTTCTCCAACAACCGGTTTCTTTTCAGGAGTCAGACCCTCATATAGTTGTTGCCAATCTTTCGGCACCTGTTCTTTTCGGGGTGTGGACGACTGTTGGAAAGGATTATACTGCGGGTCATATTGCAGTCGTGGAGCCGGTGCAGTACGTTTAGAGGGATCGAACACCGGAATATCAGGTTTTCCTTCCGTATCAAACATGATGGCCGGTATATCATGGAATTTCCCTATTGCTTCCTTGATGGCTGCGGAGAGAATCTGCCATATCGTCTGTTCGTTCTCGAACTTGATCTCCGTCTTTGTAGGATGGATATTCACATCGATATCTCCTGCCGGTACATCAAAATAGATAAAATAAGGTATCTGTTCACCATTGGGCAACAGTCGTTCATAAGCACCGCTCACCGCCTTATGGAAATACGGGTGACGCATATAACGTCCGTTGACGAAGAAAAACTGCTGTGCACCTTTTTTCTTCGCTGCCTCCGGTTTACCGATAAAGCCACTGAT
>JAFZPF010000280.1 GCA_017550455.1 Prevotella sp. | reverse complement strand
GACTATTTCCATGATGAGATACCGTGCACCGATGATATGACAGCCGACCAGATGGATGCCTATGAGCATAACACCGGTGTGGTGATCGTCGACCGTATCAAGAAAGGGAATATCAACCCTGTTCACACCCCCGGCGTGCTGGTGAAGAACCACGGTCCTTTCTCATGGGGTAAGGATGCCGACAATGCCGTATATAATGCGGTGGTGATGGAGCAGGTAGCCAAGATGGCATTCGTCTCTTACTGTGTAAACCCGGAGACCACGATGAACCCGCTGCTCATCGAGAAACACTTCAGTCGTAAGCATGGCCCCAACGCCTATTACGGACAGAAGAAGGGGTAAGGAGTTAGAGTGAAGAGTGAAGAGTGAAAGTGAAGAGTGAAGAGTGAAGAATAATAAATTGTCAATTATCAATTATCAATTTGTTGCGCAGCAACAGGACTATTGTCCCTTTAACTCCCCTTTAACTCCCCTTTAACACCCCTTTAACACCCCTTAAAAAAAAGACAATAACCTAAAATAAAATAAACAATTATGACAGCATTTAAGGATTTAGAAATTTGGTGGGTAACTGGTGCACAGTTACTCTACGGAGGTGACGCCGTGGTACAGGTGGACGGTCACTCCAAGGAAATGGTAGATGGTCTTAACAACAGCGGTAATATCCCCATTAAGATTGTATATAAAGGCACAGCCAACTCATCCAACGAGGTGGAGGCCGTCATGAAAGCAGCCAACAACGACGAGAAGTGTATCGGTATCATCACATGGATGCACACCTTCTCACCGGCAAAGATGTGGATCAAGGGTCTGCAGGATCTGCAGAAGCCATTGCTGCATCTGCACACACAGTATAACGCAGAGATTCCCTGGGAGACCATGGACATGGACTTCATGAACCTCAACCAGAGTGCTCACGGAGATATCGAGTTCGGTCATATCTGCACCCGCATGCGTGTTCCCCGCAAGGTGGTCTGCGGTTATTGGAAGAATGAGGAAGTACACAAGAAGATTGCTGTATGGGCACGCGTGGCTGCCGGTGTGGCAGATGCCAGAAACGTCCGTTGTCTGATGTTCGGTATGAACATGAACAATGTGGCCGTAACCGACGGCGACCGTGTGGAGTTTGAGCAGCGCTTAGGCTATCATGTGGACTACTATCCCGTCAGCTCACTGATGGATTACTTCAAGAAAGTGACCGACGAGGAGGTGGATGCCCTGGTAGAAGAGTATAAGAAAGCATACACCATCAAGATCGACGAGAGCGGTGAGGAGGTATATTGGAAGAAGGTGAAAGGTGCTGCCAAGGCAGAGATCGCCCTCCGCCGTGTTCTCAAGGATGAGGGTGCCACTGCCTTCACCACTAATTTCGACGACTTAGGCGACGCAGATATCAACGACCCGCACTTCGTGGGCTTCGACCAGATCCCCGGTCTGGCATCACAGCGACTGATGGCCGAAGGTATCGGCTTCGGTGCTGAAGGCGACTGGAAGACTGCCTGTCTGTATCGCACACTGTGGGTGATCCAGCAGGGTATGCCCACCGGTTGTTCGTTCCTCGAGGACTACACCCTCAACTTCGCCGGCGACCGCAGTTCTTGTCTGCAGAGCCACATGCTCGAGGTATGCCCGCTCATCGCCGTTGACAAACCCAAGCTCGAGGTTCACTTCCTCGGCATCGGTATCCGCAAGGAGCAGACAGCCCGCCTCGTCTTCACCTCAAAGGTAGGCCGTGGCATCAAGGCCACCGTGGTGGACCTCGGCAACCGCTTCCGCCTGATCTCACAGGAAGTGGAGTGCATCGAGCCGAAGCCCATGCCTAACCTCCCCGTTGCCTCTGCACTCTGGGTTCCCCAGCCCACCTTCGAGATCGGTGCCGGTGCATGGATCCTCGCCGGTGGTACACACCACAGTGCTTTCTCTTACGACATCACTGAGGAATACTGGGAAGACTTCGCCGAGATGCTGAACATCGAATATGTCCGCATCAACAAGGACACAAAGACCTTCGAGTTTAAGCAGCAGCTCCGCAACAATGAGGTGTACTTTATGTTGAATAAGGCGTTGATGTAATAAAAGGAAGTTATAAGGAAGTTAAAAGGACATTACTTTTAAGAGAAAGGAAGTTAGCCGCTTTCAGCGGCAGAAGTGAAAAGGACATTACTTTATGAGCTTTAGTTTTAAGGATATTATTGCTTGGAAGAAATCATACGAATTCGTGCTGTTGACATACAAAGCAACGAAGAAATTCCCTGACTACGAAAAGTATGGTTTGGCATCACAATTTCAGCGTGCTGCAGTATCTATTATTGCTAATATTGCTGAAGGATCCAAGAAAATTAGTAAGGCTGATAAGTTACGTCTTTTGAACATTGCACAAGGTAGTCTGGAAGAGTGCCGTTGTTATATCTTACTTTCTAAAGATCTGAATTATATCTCAGAAGATGATTACAATGACCTTTCATATAGCATAGATGGTGCAAGTTACTATCTGAACGCCTATTGCAAAGCTATCTCTGAAAACAAGGCTCTGAAAGACGAATAAGTCAAATGTCCCTTTAACTCCCCTTTAACTTCCCTTTAACTTCCCTTTAACTTCCATAAAAAGTAAAAATATGACGAGTAGACAAACGATAGAAAGCGGGAAAGCCATTCTCGGTATTGAGTTTGGCTCTACCCGTATCAAGGCAGTCCTCATCGACGAGGAGCACAAAGTGATCGCACAGGGCAGTCATAGTTGGGAAAACCAACTGGTGGACGGCCTGTGGACCTACAGCATCGAGGCGATATGGTATGGACTGCAGGATTGCTATGCCGATCTCCGCAAGGATGTGAAAGAGAAATACGACACGGAGATAGAGATCCTCGCATCTATCGGCATCAGCGCGATGATGCACGGATATATGGCCTTCAACGAGAATGACGAGATCCTCGTGCCTTTCCGCACCTGGCGTAACACCAATACGGGCAAGGCTGCCAAGGCACTCTCCGACCTCTTCTATTACAATATCCCGCTGCGCTGGAGCATCTCACATCTCTACGAGGCCATCCTCGACCATGAGGAGCATGTGAAAGATATCAAGTTCCAGACCACACTGGCAGGATATATCCACTGGCAGCTCACAGGCTGTAAGGTGCTCGGTGTCGGCGATGCCTCGGGAATGATGCCCGTTGACCCCGACACAAAGACCTACAATGCCGACATGGTGGAGAAGTTCAACAAGCTCATCGAGCCCTTAGGCTTCGACTGGACCCTGATGGATATCTTCCCCAAGGTGCTTGTGGCCGGCGAGAACGCAGGATTCCTCACACCCGAGGGTGCACGTAAGATGGATATCTCCGGACATCTCAAGGCCGGAATACCCCTCTGTCCTCCAGAAGGTGACGCAGGCACGGGCATGGTGGCTACCAACGCTGTCAAGCAGCGCACGGGAAATGTCTCTGCAGGCACTTCTTCCTTCTCCATGATCGTCCTCGAGAAAGATCTCTCCAAGCCCTACGAGCCCATCGACATCGTCACAACACCCGACGGCAGTCTGGTGGCCATGGTTCACTGTAACAACTGTACCTCAGACATCAACGCATGGGTGAACCTCTTCAAGGAATACCAGGAGCTCATGGGCATCCCCGTGGATATGAACGAGATCTATACGAAACTGTTCAACAAAGCCCTCGAGGGAGATGCCGACTGCGGTGGTCTGATGGCTTACAACTATGTATCTGGCGAACCGATCACCGGTCTCGCCGACGGTCGTCCACTCTTCGTACGCTCGGCCAACGATAAGTTCAACCTCGCCAACTTCATGCGCACACACCTCTATGGGGCTATCGGCGTGCTGAAGATCGGCAACGACATCCTCCTGAAGGAAGAGCATGTGAAGGTGGACCGTATCACCGGCCACGGCGGCTATTTCAAGACGAAGGGTGTGGGACAGCGCATGCTCGCAGCAGCCCTCAGCTCTCCCATCTCCGTCATGGAGACAGCCGGTGAAGGTGGTGCATGGGGTATCGCCCTGCTGGCCGCTTACCTTATTAATAATAAAGAGAACCGTCCGCTCGCCGACTACCTCGAAGAGCGTGTCTTCGCCGGTGATGCCGGTGTGGAGATCGCTCCCACAGAGGAGGATGTGGCCGGCTTCAACCGCTATATCGAGAGTTACAAGCGTGGTCTCGCCATTGAGAAGACGGCGGTGGAGAATAAATGAAGGGAAGTTAAAGGGAAGTTAAAAGGGAGTTAAAGGGAAGTTAAAAGGACAATAGTCTGTTCCCATTCCCTGTGATCTTTGAAATTGGTTGCGATAGCGAGAGTTGCCCCCTCTCCCGTCCTCTCCCCCACGGCTGGGGGCGAGGTGTCCGATTCGTTACGGATCGTCAACTCAATATTAGTTGAAATAGCGGGAGAGGCAATTGCGATGCCTATCGAACATCCCGCCCCATGCCTATGGGGAGGGAATGAGGGAGGGGTATGATAGTTGCGATAGCGAGAGTTGCCCCCTCTCCCGTCCTCTCCCCCACGGCTGGGGGCGAGGTGTCCGATTCGTTACGGATCGTCTTCTCAATATTGGTTGCAATAGCGGGAGAGGCAGCGACAATAGCCAATAACCAAATTGGTTGCAATAGCGGGAGAGGGGATATAAAAGCAGGATCCAAACTCCAATTCCCTGTTCCAACGAATAACAATAAAATAAAGGATTATACATGAAGAAAATACTATTTCTTTCCATTCTCACAATGAGCGTTCTGAGCGCCAGCGCCCAGGACGCCACAGTCACCATCCAGGCCAACGAAGGCACTGACAAGATCCACAAAGAGATCTACGGACAGTTTGCCGAGCACCTCGGATCATGTATCTACGGTGGACTGTGGGTAGGTGAAAACTCACCGATCCCCAACACCCAGGGATACCGCACGGATGTGCTCAATGCCCTGAAAGCCTTACAGGTACCGGTGCTCCGCTGGCCAGGCGGATGCTTCGCCGACGAGTACCACTGGATGGATGGTATCGGTCCGCGTAACCAGCGACCATCGATGAAGAACAACAACTGGGGTGGCACCATCGAGGATAACTCCTTCGGTACCCATGAGTTCCTGAACCTCTGTGAACTGCTGGGCTGCGAACCGTATATCAGCGGTAATGTGGGCTCCGGCACGGTAGAGGAACTGGCTAAGTGGGTGGAGTATATGACCTCCGAAGACGGTACGCCGATGGCTAAGCTCCGTCAGCAGAACGGTCGCCAGAAGCCCTGGAAGGTGAAATACCTCGGTGTGGGCAACGAGAGCTGGGGATGCGGTGGTAACATGCGTCCGGAATACTATGCCGACCTGTATCGCCGTTATTCCACTTATTGCCGCAACTACGACAGCAACCGTCTGTATAAGATTGCCAGCGGTGCCAGCGACTATGATTACAACTGGACGAAGGTGCTGATGAACAATGTGGGTAACCGCATGAACGGCGTGTCACTGCATTACTATACGGTGACGGGCTGGAGCGGCAGCAAAGGGTCGGCAACGAAGTTCGACAATGAGAACTACTACTGGACCCTTGGCAAGTGCCTCGAGATCGAGGACGTGATCAAGAAACACTGTGCCATCATGGACGAGAAAGACCCGAAGAAACACATCGGACTGCTCGTCGACGAATGGGGTACCTGGTGGGATGAGGAGCCCGGCACGATCCGCGGACATCTCTATCAGCAGAACTCCATGCGCGACGCTATGGTGGCAGCCTTGTCACTCAACGTCTTCCACCGTCATACCGACCGTGTGCGCATGGCCAATATCGCACAGGTGGTCAACGTGCTGCAGAGTATGATCCTCACCGACCAGGTAGGCACCGGCCACATGGTGCTCACACCCACCTACCATGTGTTTGAGATGTACAAGCCCTTCCAGGAGGCTACCTACCTGCCCACCACCGTGAACTGCGAGCAGCTCACCGTGCGCCGTGACATCAACAAGGAAGTGGTGAAAGGCGATGCCGGCAGCTATCGTACCCTCCCGGCCATCTGTGCATCAAGCGCCCTGAAGGCCGACGGCTCCCTCGTCATCTCCCTCACCAACGTGAGTGTTGACAAGAAAAAAGAGGTGGCTGTGGAGATCAACAAGCTGTTGAACGAGAAAGGCAAAGAGCGTAGTCTTAAGGACGTTACCGCACGCATCCTCTCTTGTAAGAACATCACCGACTACAACGATTTCGAGCACCCCGACCGTGTGAAGACAGAAGGCTTCAAGGACTTCAAGCTCAAGAAGAACAAGCTCACCGTGAAGATCCCCGCAAAGAGCATCGTCGTGCTGGAAGTGAAGTGATACGTTCTTCTCTCTGTTTCGGCAGAGAGAAGAAACCAAGAGAGACCATGTTGCACGCTCCGATGCAGAAGGAATCTCAACTCTGAGAACTGGGCTGCGGGACTCGCTTCGCTCAAACAAGTCCTCGCCCCATCTTCGATGCCGTTCTCAATCGTTGCATTCCTTTGCTGCATCTTCGCTATCGCAACTATTTGGGGTTTAGAGTTCAGGGTCCCCCCCTCTCTCCCAACCTCTCCCCATAGGCATGGGGCGAGGTGTTCGATTCGTCACGAATCTTACAGTCTACTCGCTAACTTGTCTACTCGTCTACTGAATAATGTTGCGATAGCGAGATACAGCCGCGATGCGAATCGAACGCCTCGCCC
Organism: Prevotella sp.; assembly: GCA_017550455.1. Classification (GTDB taxonomy): domain Bacteria; phylum Bacteroidota; class Bacteroidia; order Bacteroidales; family Bacteroidaceae; genus Prevotella. The sequence goes on along the minus strand of JAFZPF010000280.1, from coordinate 17,036 downwards.
CCAGCCTTGGGGGAAAGTCGCGAGTAAGCGAGAGCAGAGCCATGCTCGCATGAACTATGCCGAACTGACGAACGAGCGAGTGCAGAGTAAAACTTGTTTCAACTATGCCGAGCAGGAGCATAATCGCCGAAGGCAATTGAGAATCGACAATTGATAATTGGTTGCAATAGCGAGATACAGCCGCGATGCGAATCGAACACCTCGCCCCCAGCCGTGGGGAAAATTGACAATTGATAATTGACAATTGATAATTGTTGCGATAGCGAGAGAATCAGGTACACAGATACGATGATTGAAAAACGGTGACGAAGGCAGTGCGAGGACCTGTCTGAGCGAAGCGAGTCCCGCAGCACAGTTTTTCAGAGTCGTAATCTGTTCTGACTCGAAGCGTGCAACGAGCTCTCTCTTGCTTACTTCTCTCTGGCGGTACAGAGAGAAGTAAAGAACGGTACAAGGCAAAGTAATAAAAAGACAATAACCTTATAAATTAACATTAACAATATGAACAACAAGCAATTAATGAACAAGGCAGCCGACAATATCCGTATTCTCGCTGCCTCCATGGTAGAGAAAGCCAAGTCGGGACACCCCGGCGGCGCTATGGGAGGAGCCGACTTCATCAACGTGCTCTTCTCAGAGTTCCTTGTGTATGACCCGGAGAACCCCGCATGGCAGGGACGTGACCGTTTCTTCCTGGATCCCGGTCATATGTCACCCATGCTCTACAGCGCACTGTGTCTCCAGGGGAAATTCACCCTCGACGAGGTGGCACAGTTCCGTCAGTGGGACTCCCCCACCCCGGGACATCCTGAGCGTGACCTGAACCGTGGCATCGAGAACACCTCCGGTCCTCTCGGACAAGGCCATACCTTCGCTGCCGGTGCTGCCGTAGCACAGAAATTCCTGCAGGCACGTCTGGGCACCGCCCCCCTGCAGCATAAGATCTATGCCTATATCTCCGACGGTGGTGTGGAGGAAGAGATCTCTCAGGGCACCGGTCGTCTGGCAGGCATCCTCGGCCTCGACAACCTGATCATGTTCTATGATTCCAACGACATCCAGCTCTCCACCGAGTGTAAGGTGGTGATGCAGGAAGACACCGAGGCGAAGTATAAGGCATGGGGATGGAACGTGCTGAAGATCAACGGCAACGATCCCGACGAGATACGCGCCGCCCTCACCAAGGCACAGCAGCCTAACGGCCACCCCACCCTCATCATCGGTAAGACCATCATGGGTAAGGGAGCCCTGCGCGCCGACGGCACGAGCTACGAGGCATGTATCAACACCCACGGAGCACCTCTCGGCGGTGATGCTTATGTGAACACCATCAAGGCGCTCGGCGGTAACCCCGACGATCCTTTCCAGATCTTCCCGGAGGTGGCTGAGCTGTATGCAAACCGTCGTGAGGAACTCAAGAAGATCGTGGCTGCCCGCAAGGCCGAAGAAGCACAGTGGGCTGAGGGACATCCCGCACAGGCCGCCCTCCTGAAGGAATGGTTCAGCGGCAAAGCCCCGAAGGTGGACTGGAACGCTGTGGTACAGAAGGAAGGCAGTGCCACACGTGCCGCCTCCGCTGCCTGCTTAGGTGTGCTGGCTGAGCAAGTGCCCAACATGATCTGCGCCTCTGCCGACCTCTCCAACTCCGACAAGACCGACGGTTTCCTGAAGAAGACCAAGAGTCTGCAGTGCGGTGACTTCGAGGGTGCTTTCTTCCAGGCCGGTGTGGCTGAGCTCACCATGGCCTGTATGTGTATCGGTATGTACCTCCACGGTGGTGTCATCCCCGCCTGCGGCACCTTCTTCGTCTTCTCCGACTATATGAAGCCCGCCGTACGTATGGCAGCCCTGATGGAAGTGCCTATCAAGTTCATCTGGACCCACGACGCCTTCCGTGTCGGTGAGGACGGACCGACCCACGAGCCTGTTGAGCAGGAGGCACAGATACGACTGATGGAGAAGTTGAAGAACCACCACGGCCGTGACTCCGTACGTGTGTTCCGTCCGGCAGATGCCGACGAGACCACCGTATGCTGGGCCATGGCTATGGAGAATGTGGAGACACCTACAGCCCTGATCTTCTCCCGTCAGAATATCGCCAAGCTGCCTGCCGGCAATGACTATGAGCAAGCCCGCAAGGGAGCCTATGTGGTGGCCGGCTCCGACGAGGAGTACGACATCATCCTGTTGGCCGACGGTTCAGAGGTATCTACCTTAGTGGCCGGTGCAGAACTGCTGCGTAAGGACGGTATCAAGATCCGCATCGTGAGTGTGCCTTCAGAAGGACTCTTCCGCAACCAGCCGAAAGAATATCAGGAGAGCATCCTGCCGAAGGGCGCTAAGATCTTCGGTATGACCGCCGGTCTGCCTGTCACCCTCGAGAGTCTGGTAGGTGCCAACGGAAAGGTCTTCGGCATGCCGAGCTTCGGCTTCTCCGCTCCTTACAAGGTGCTCGATGAGAAACTCGGTTACACTGCAGAGAACGTATATAATCAGGTAAAGGCTTTCTTAAACGAGTAATCACCATGGAAGTAAAGACAGTAGGTTTAGCCTCCGATCATGCCGGCTATGCGCTCAAGCAGTTTGTTAAAAAATTTCTCAATGAGAAAGGCTATCCTTACAAGGACTATGGCACCTTTACGGAGGATTCCTGCGACTATTCCGACTTCGGTCATGCACTGGCTGAAGGCATGGAGAAAGGTGAGGTGTATCCCGGCATTGCTATCTGTGGCAGTGGCCAGGGTATCTCCATGACGCTGAACAAGCATCCGATGATCCGTGCCGGTGTCGCCTGGTGTGAGGAGATCGCCCAGCTAATCCGTCAGCACAACGATGCCAACGTGCTCGTGATGCCCGGTCGTTTCATCAGTGAGGATACCGCACGCCAGATCATGGAAGCTTTCTTCACCGTTCCCTTCGAGGGAGGAAGACACCAGAGAAGAATAGACAAAATCCCCTTGAGGAAAGAGTAGTTTTTCCAACGATAACACTAAAATAAAATGCACCCCTTAAGCCTATTAGCTTTTGGGGTGCATTTTTAAGGTGTTATGTATTATTGTGAATAAATAACCATTCTCATCGAGAAAGTGTCTGTGTAATTAGTCGGACTGTTTCCTGATTAGAGGGATTCGGAGCATAGGATGACTCAATGATGAAATCACGGTCAATCAAAATAAATCTAGGAATCTCTGTTATTCCCCATTGTTCCTTTAGGACTATGTCCGTAGAAATATACTGAGGCAAAGTGTTCGGATGACTTTTGAGATAATTCTTCCATGTTTTTATATTCGTATCTATGGATACTTGTATGAAGACCACATCATCCGAAGAGAAACGAGTGCTCAACTCTTGAAAATGAGGAGCCTCTTTAATGCATGGGCCACACCATGTTGCCCAGAAATCCAAGAAGATAACTTTCCCTTTGTACTCCGATAAATAATGAAGAGAACCATCGGGAGCTGTCAGTTGGATATCAGCAGCTGCTCTTCCCTTCCCTATACGCAATGCTTTATCAATACGTATCCTCAGTTCTTGGGAGAAGTCACGCTCATGAAGGTTATTGGTGAATGCTAGTGCCTCTTCAACTGTCTTTCTGTCATTCTGTCTCTGTAGTTGTCGTGCCCAACGAGTGGCTTTACTCAAGGCTTGTAAACGAGGTGAAAAAGTCATGCCACATACCCATGCCTTCAGGCGATTATTTTCCAACAGATCCAGAAGGACCTCCCGAACAACAGCCACATCAAGGTATTTATCATTATTGATATGATTGATCAGTGGGCGAACTTCCTCGGCTAAGCTCTCATAGAATGCTGGTATTTTTTCACGAGTCATATCCGTCTTCCTGTATCTACTATAAGTAAGTGCAAGACTGGGATAATTAATATAAGTATTCAAAATATCAGCATCAATACGGGCTCTTTCCATATCATAGAACTCAGGTGATATTTCAGTTAACTCACTCAATTGTTTTCGCCGGTCATCAACCATACTATCAACAAATGCATGAAACTGTGTAAAATCGTCTCGAAGGTTCCCACCACCATTTAAATAAGACCCTGCTTTGGGGAACAATCTCCCTTTCATATATGTGTTTGCCACAGCGCCTTTACCCATAAATTGTGCACGCAATTGGTTTTGTCCAACACGTATCTCCATGTTATCACCAGGTGATAAATATAGAGTGTTACGGTGAAGGTTGAAATAAGCTGGCTTATGTAGAGTTAATAAGGTATCAAAACGTCCTTGTTCATCTGTATGAATAGTAATATCCCTACTACAACCTAACATTGAGACCGCATCATCAGGTGATAGTGTGACATCACGAGTTCCCATATTCTGAAGTTGTCCACGCAAACGGACGTTATGAACGTTTGTCTGCGCAGCAACCTCAGGAAAAAACATCATTGCTAACAATAATGGAAGAAAAACGAGTTGTCTAATCATATTACCTCACAAAATCGAAGTCAGTAATCTTTCCAAATCCTTTATATACTTGTATCGAAGGATATATCTTATCAGCATCCAGTTTGCCAGCACTGTTCAACTGTAATACGACAAGCGCTCCGGTACCGTCGGTATGTTCCACAGATGCTCCTAACGTCTGGTTATAGGGATGCCCATAATCATCTACCGGCCATGTGGTGTCTACATATCCCTCTATGGCCATTCTCAGATTGGTGATTATTGCCGATGCATCGTCATAGGTATAGATAAGAGTACTCTGTCCTGACACAAAGTCAAGTTTATATACCTTGTTTCCAACAGCATAGAAAAGGATATTATTATAGATATAACTGGATGACATGGGTGTTCCATCCTTAATGCCTTCTGGAGTAGGAAAAGAATATACAGCATAGAGAGGTCCTCCTTCATCAGAACGGAAATTCCTGTATCGGAAGACATAAACCTTTGAACGGTTATTACTACACAAAGAATATGCATATGCAGAGAATCTTTGTTGAGGAGCTATACCCGTAACCTGATACTGATAGCCATTGACAATACGGATAATTTTCTCATCTGCAGGTATTTGGTTCGGGTCAGCGGCATTATCAACTGTAGCACGAATGGGCTCTATAAGACCTGCTCTTGTCAGTGAACGTGCCGGACCATACCATGTTAGGAAATTGTAGTTAAGCATAACAAAACGATGACCTGCTTGGTCATAGCCAACCCCTATATGATTAGCATTGGCACAATGAGTGATATAACAGTTTCCTGTAAGACTAGGATCCTGATAGAATTCACCAAAGCTAGGACTATAGGTACAATTCTTATATACTTTTCCCTTGCTTGAAAACATCAAACCATTATCTCCTGTTGACCACCGTATATCATTTTTATCTATATCCATATAGTTAGTAGAATAAGACATGGCATCGTTATACGAGAAGTAAGGAGAAAGGAATGATGCCTGAGAAAGCCACCCACCCTCATTGTTAACTTCAGAATTGCTCGTTATAAGGAAAATTTCAGATATCATCTGTGCCGGATAATTCCAATAATATTGGGCAGTACTCTGAGTGACTTTATTTTTGTATACCATCAAGGCACACGGTTTTCCTGTTAACGACTGTCCCTGGTCCTTTGTATATGCGTCAAGCGTAAGAAGAGGTTCTGTTCCTCCGTAGTCTACAGACCCGATCTCTGCATGACCGTCTTTCTCATGAAGTACTAACCAGGTAAACGTATAGGGTTGTACTACCTCAACCGTTGTAGGCACGAGTGTCACACCATTCGTACGAGTGTCAGTCACATAGAAATGCAACTTATAGTTGTAGCGGAAGTCATCAGAGGTGGGATCCATCTCCAATACCAACTTTTCATCTGTGCTTAGGGTATCGTTCACACCTGTGGTTTCGTTTACCATCACCCAAGTGTACTTCAGATATGATTTCTCATTATCAAAGGTAGTTATTTCCGGTTCTATTGTGCAAGAGAATGCTTTCTGTGACAGTTTTACACCATATACCGGCTCCAGTTTCACACTGATGTCTTTGATACTCTCATCATAATCATAATTGCCCTCATCCTCATAACAAGAGGTAAAGATAAAACATATCATGGGCAGAAAAAATATTAAACGTCTCATCATTTTCTTTCATTTAAGTTAATTAGGATCATAACTGACAAGGGTTCCATCACGTTCTGAGAGAGGTTTCTCATGCTCAGCATTATAGGAAGCAAGGGCTTTCTTGATATAATTATTAACAATATAAGGTTCAGCCAATCCACTTCCATACAAGACATTGGTAAAGATTAGTTCTGTAATTGTATTCTTTGGATATCCGAAAGGCAGGTAGTGACTGGGAGATTGTCCGAAGATAAAGAAGATGAAACGAGCTTTGACAGGACCATAGTTTCCAATATACTGGGAATATTTTCTATTCCAATCACTTTCATTTGTAGCCTCCATAGCTGCCCAATCTGCCATGTCAGAAACAGTAAGCTCGAAAAACTGCCGTTCTTTGGTTCCTGCCCCCACATCACTGTTGGGATAATCGATGGAAAATCGGACTTTATACAACTTATCATACTCAGCAGGCAGCTGGCATTCTACAGGAAATGACGTTTGATACTGTCCCGGATCAAAAATTACCTCTTCAGGGAAAACGACATTAGCAGGTTCATATCCTGCGACTGATTCCTTTTTTATTCTAACTTTTATAGGTTGTTCACTCGTTGTTCCTTCCAACTGCAAACCTATATTTATTGTTCTTGGCGTCAGTACTAATCCTTGGGTAACATAGGAATCAAAAAATTTCACCTCCGTTGATAATTGCTTGTAGTTGTCGGTATAATGATTATTACCTGTTGAAAGGACGAAATTGACTCCACGCTCAGCATGGAACATGTCAACTTCTTCCTCCTGACAGGAACTAAATGATAATGCGGATAAAAGCACTATAACTAATATTGATTTATTCATGATAATCCTCATTTAATTTAGTTGATATTGCCTAACATTGTCTCATCATCAGGTATGGGGAAACGATAGTTTGCCTCTACCATATTCTGGATAGGACAGTTCAAGAAAGTGGAATAGCCATGACGCTTGTAGAAGTACCACAGTTGTCCCTCAGCATAGAACTCCTTGCGATATTCTTTTTCTATCTCATTCAGACGATCATTTTCACCCTGAATGGTCACGTCACCCAATCCTCTTGCTGTGCGAACCTCTGACAGATAGTCCGAGGCAGCTCTGAGATCAGTGGTACATTCTGCCAGGATATAATACATCTCTGACAAACGGATAAGTGGCATGGTATTCTTCAATACTTCAGACTTCAAATTGTTTTGCATATATTTCTGAGTAACAGCCCCATTGGGTGTAATAGAGAAAGCAGCCCCCTCACGAAGACGTGAGTCATTCATACCATCTGTTGACGTGTCAAAGATCTGATATAAACGATTGGGGTCAAGTATTACATAATAGCTCCATAGAGCCAGTTCAAAATCGCTCTCAACGATATCCGAGAAGGTCTCACTATCCATATTCAGAGCAAATACCAGTTCTGTAGAACCTAAACGATCTTGGGCATTATCGGTCACCAACTTAAAGAGATTGTTACCACTTCCATTCTTACCATTAATTACTTCCTCAGCATAATGAGCAGCCTGGACAGCATCTCCTTTCCACTGATAAACCCTAGCCAGTTCTGCCTTCACAGCATATTTGTTCATACGATTAAACCTGTTACTCATGAAATCCGTATCCCCTACACCTGATGCTGGAAACGAGATTCTCATAGGGTCATTTGCCAATAATGCCTCAGCTTCCTTCAGGTCTGCGATGATATGTTCTACTAATTCATTGGCCGGCATCAACTTCACTACATCCTTTCCAAAAACTGTTCTATAGGGAACAGAAGGTGAAGAAGGATTATCCTTATAGATGGGACCGAACATTCTCAGAAGGTCAAAATAGAGGAAGGATCTCAATCCCAGCGCTTCTCCCTTTATAATATCACGGTAATTGGTTGTTGTGATTACATCGCCATGAGCATCAATATTCACAAGCAGATTGTTCAGGTTCGCTATCAAATTATAGATATTCTTCCAGAAAGAGTCAGTATATGACTGTGTCTTCGTAGAAGGATAAGTGTACCACACATCTTCACTATAATTGGCATTTTTGTTTTGTGGGTTATAATAGCGTTGAGCCAGTTGATCCATAAAGCCATAAGTTATCTCCCGTCCATACAGTGTCTGTGATGCCATTTGAATATAAATGCCGGTGAGTACCTCCTTAAAGCCTTGTTCTGTACTGAATAGTTCCGACTCGTCAATATTCGTCTTCGGCTCTACATCAAGCCAATTGTCACAACTGACGAATACTGTACAGAGAAACAGTGATGCAATAATAGTCAACAACAACTGTTTTCCCTGTTTGACTCTTGATATAATGTGTCTTCTATACATATCGTCTCCTTTCTTCATTAAAATGTTAAGTTAAGCATCATAGATATCTGTTTCGACATAGGATATTGGATACCACGCTCCTGCTTGATCGTCGACCAATGGAAGAGATCCTCGAAATACAGTCCTAATGTAGCAGCACTCAACCCGAGTTTGCCAATAAATTGTTCTCTTCTTTTCTCAAATCGATATTGCATACTGATCGTGTTCAAGAGCAACTCATTTCTGTCCATCACAAAACGGGAGGTTGCCTTCGTCTGAGAACCATTTACTGCCTGAGTTACAGCCTTATAGCGAACGATATCTCCAGGGGTAAGCCATCGGTCTGTATATGCACGGATATCTACATTATACGACAGGTTGGCATTTTCAATCTTATCTACCAAAGTCCTATTATAGAACTGACCACCAAACTGATAACGGGCAGCCACATTTAGCGATAGACCTCTCCAATTGAGATTAAGACCAAGAGTTCCCATCAGGTCAGGTTCTGTGTCTCCCACAGGAACCATGTCTGCAGCATTCCACTCACTAGTACGCTGTCCATCTTGGGTAAGTAAGATCTCCCTACCTGTTATCGGATCTATTCCTAAAGAACGTACTGCCCAGATCATACTTTGTGAATACCCTTCCACGTATCGTGGGATAGGCCGTGACAGTTTGTTGGGGTTAGAAGCATCATCTGATAATTGCTGCTCATTTCGGATACGGAGTGCATTGGATATCTTCTTAATTTCGTTTTTATTATGACTACCGTTAGCCACGATACTGAAGTTAAACTGTTTTGCCACATTGTTATAAGGCATCAGTCGGACAGTAAACTCATAGCCTTGATTGGCTATATTACCAAGGTTTTCCTTCACGCTATCAAATCCAACAGAAGGAGCAAGTGAGTAATCTAAAACAGTATTGTTCGTCTGCCGGTTGTAATACTCCAACCGCCCACTTAGTACACGATGGAAGAGATTAAAGTCTAATCCCACATTAAAGGCATTGGTCTTCTGCCATTTTAAATCGGGGTTACCCATTCCATAAAGCAATGCTCCAACCACATCTGAACTCTGGTAAATACGCATGGTAGAGGCATAGGAATACATCTGTAGAGCCTGATAGGCAGAGAAACCCTGAGTTCCCGTAACACCGTAAGTCACACGAAGAACTAATTCATCAAAGAGTTTCCATTTCTTAATAAACTTCTCTTTGTCCATATTCCATCGTAAACCTGTTGACCAGAAGGGTGCATAACGGTTATTACGTCCAAACTGTGATGACGCATCGAAACGCACGTTGGCATCAACAGCATAACGTTGATCATAGGTATAACTCAAGGTTGCAACCCCTCCGAACGCTCTTGTCTTGTTCTCATTACCTGAAACATTCTGAGTCTTGGCTCCCAAATATACCTCATCCATATTCATATTGGGGAATCCCGTTACATAAACACCGGCATTATGATAGGTGCTCTCCGACACACTATAACGGGCGAAAGTGGAAAGTACATGACGATTATTCCATACCTTATTATAATTAGCCGTGAAAGCCAACTCATAACTGTTCGTGTCAGAATGACTCCAATTATAGGATCCTCTCTGGTTTAAATTGTTGACAGTAAGGAAATCAGTATGATTAGCTGGTTTGAAGATATCCAAGTCGGAATTTCCTTTTGTGAGATTGAAGTCAACAGAGAGTCTCAGATTCTCTATAGGTAAATATTCAGCCCTGAAAGCGTTACGAACAACGAATTCTTTGTTTCTGTCAACACTATTAAACTGAGCATTATACATAGGATTGCCTACTGTCATACCAGCACTGCTAGCATAGTTATCAGAGATAATCTGACGTTCCAGATATTGCTGAATCTGTCCGTTAGCATCATAGATACGATAGTATGGATTCAGTTGCGCATAGGCACTGAATGTGCCATATGGAGAAGTACGATCAGAGATAGTATAATCCACATATACGATATTACTGATAAGTAATCCTTTGTTACGATAACGAATGTCGAGACTGGCATTCCTTCCATAAATACCAGTTTCTTTCATGATACCAGGAGCCTGATTGACACCACCATATAACTTATATCTGAGCGTCTCATTACCACCCTCAAGGTTTACTCCATGACGATGGACAAAGACCGTATGAAGTGGACGAGACAACCAATAGGTATTTACACCACGTTCTGTCTCTAACAATTTCCATCGATAGGCATTTAAACGGTTCACAATATTCTGGTCGCTGCCTACCGGATCATAATATCCTGCACGTCTTTCCAACTCCAGTTTCTGAGTGGCATTCAGTAGATGATAATCCTTCAGATCAGGATATTCAACTTTGTAGTTTCCGTTATACGACACTCGCAAACGGCCTGTCGCTGGCGCCTTTGTCTCTACGATCACTACTCCGTTGGATGCTTGCGATCCATAAATGGCCATGGCAGCAGCATCTTTGAGCAACGTTATACTCTCCACCTGAGCAGGATCAAGGTCTATAATCTTTGAAACACCTACATCAATAATACCATCCAAGACAAACAAGGGTTGATTCGGTCGAGTATCGATATCACCACGCATAATGACGGTTTCTTCTGTTGAATAATCTCCCATACTCGACTGTCCACGCATGTTGAAATCAGGAACCGAGTTGGGATTAGCACCAGACATGATGTTGTCACCCATCCTGAAACCGGGATCTAGCATCTGAATGGCATTCAGTATATTACCAGAGGTAAGTTTACGGATCTCATCTCCTTCCATCTTATTGGCAGAACCGGTAAATCCCTCTTTCTTACGTTGAAACATACCTGTTACCACCACATCTTCCAGTTGAATACCCGAGCGCAACATTACATGCTGTGTCACATCTGATGTACCACTTTTAACTGTTACATACTGGGTATCCATACCAACATAGGAAAACTTCAACGTTGTTCTCTCCGTGGAGATCTTCAGTAAATAGACTCCATTCTCATCGGTCACAGTACCAACATGTGTATCACCGATGCTAACAGGTACACCCATAAGAGGCTGACCAGAGTCATCGCGCACAATACCTTTTACGGTTCGTTCCTTACCACTTTTCTGCAACTTTGACAGAGACACCACATTGTCATTGATTTCATAAGCACAACCGATAAGGTCTGACAGTTGGTCAATAACCAGTTCGGCCGCTTTCTGCTTGGCGGATATGGTCACCATTGGCCATGATGCCGCCAACTCCGTAGAGTAGACAAAACTCAAGTCTGTTTGTTTCTGAATAGCATTTAATACTATTACAGCAGAAACAGATTTGAAGTCTACGCTCACCTTCTTGTCTTTGGGTGCAGCGCTTGTCACAGAAGAGTATAGCAACAAGACAATGAGCCACATCGAAAGACAAAGAATTCTTGCATGAGATTCTTGTTGTTTCATGTTTTATTTATTGATTAATAATAATAGTTTGGTTTACAATCATAAAGTTCACACCCAACGCGGACTCTAATCCCTTGAGGGTAGATTGGATGTCATTGTAACGACTGAAACATCCGTCTATCGACTTTTGACGGATATCGTCATCTAAGAATTTAACCTGATAGCCATACCAACGAGCTAATACAGTCATCACACGCTCAAGAGGCCATGCCTGGAAAGAGAACTTACCTTCATTCCATGCCACATAAGGAGCTATATCGGTGGTCGTTAATAAGAGTTGGGTATCAACAACTGTCAATTCTTGACCAGGCTGCATCATCATCTCTCTGCCATTAGAAGAAAAACTCACGGAGCCATAGACGAGGACAACACTGACCGCTTCATCATCCTTACGGGTATTCACATTAAACTCTGTGCCATAGACCTTTACATCCCCCTTAGGAGTATGAACGATGAAATGTCTACTCTTGTCTTTTGCCACCATGAAATACGCCTCACCCTCGAGTATTACGTCACGACGATCACCGAACTTCTCGGGATAAATCAAACGGCTATTATAATTTAGGTGTACTAGTGTACCATCTTCAAGAGTCACCCAGAACTCTTTGTCTTTGTAGGTCGTGATACGTTTAGCCTCAGCTAATTGTTTAGCAAAGTCATTATCAACATGGTATAATATCTTCTCTTCTTTCGTGATTGGCATCGTATGCCCATTATTGATACTTACCACATCTGCAGCATTATGGCCGCTCTCCGTACTCTTCCTCATGGCCAGATGGACATCCTCACTGATCTCGGGAGGCGTGACACGGGTATAGTCACTATGATACCAAAACGCACCTCCGGCTATCACTAACAAGACAACAGCGGCAATACGTAATAAGGTGGAATGACCGTGGAAAATACGGAATTTGGAATAGGGTTGTTTGCTCTGATTGATAGGAATGACTTTTCCCCCATCATTATCATTGAGAGATTGTGTCTTAAATGACATTTGGAACTTTTCCAGAAATAGATTCCACGCATTTTGCTCGTCAATGCTTTCACGAAGCCGATAGCGTTGTATCAAGTCATTAGAGTCAGCAATCTCTTCTCTTATCCTTTTGAGATCCTTTTCTTTCATTATTTCTTCTGTTTGTTGCAAAGACAACAACGAACAGAAAAAGAACTACATAGAAAGAAAAAAATCAAATGAACAGGAAATTCATCAAAAGAAGCCACTGTTTATCTGTGAGTTTGTTACGTAAAGTATGCATAGCTCTCTGTCGTTGCACTTTTACTGTAAATACGCTGATACCCAGCGCCTCCGCAATCTCCTTATTTTTCTTTCCTTCCATCACAGACATAAAAATCTCACGCTGTCGGGGTGGAAGATTGTCGATGGCTTCAAATAGTTGACGATATATATCCTCACGTACATAAACCTCATCATTATCCATGTCATAATCTGTCTCCGACATCGCCCTGAAATGCCGCAACTCTACCTTACGGTGTTTCATGTAATTAAGGGATCGATTGCGGACACCTGTATACAGATATACATGCATGGTGTTCGTATTGACAAAGGTGGTTTTCTTCTCAACAATACTGAAGAAAATATCCTGTACGATATCCTCCGCAATGGTCATATCCTCGACATAGTTGAGGGCATACATAGACAATGCTTTATAATAACGTTTATAAAGCATACGGAAAGTATCCTCATCCCATGGCATTCTCTCCTCTTGCGTCAGATAAAAAAGACTATCTGTCTCCATTCCGTTGCAAAAGTAAAAGAAAAAAATGACAAACAAGCGTTTTTACCAAATAAGTTGAATAAATATAACTATTCTGGTTATAATCTAGACTTTTTACATGGATAAAAAACTCATGTCCAGCAGCTGAAACAGATATTATTTCAGTTCTCCTGCCTGTGGTGTGACGGCGAAGAGGATCTCGCGTGTCAGCGTGCTCACACGGTCGTCGTCGGTGGCAAACACTCGGATGGCGTAGAAGCCATTGGTGCGCGGCGCCTTGATGAGGTATTTCCCGTTGCCCTGGTCCTTACAGGTCATCCCACCGTTGTCCATGATCACAAACATCGGGTTCTTGTTGTAACCGGCGAAATAACGTTTCATATCCACGGTGATCTCCTCACCGGCCTTCAGATAACCGTGAGGATGCGTCATCCAGTCGAGATAGTCCTCCAGACTGGTGAAGCCGTCACCATCCGCATCGGCATTGGCATCAGAGAAATCACCGGCAGCCGACTGTGGGTTGCTGCCCTTCAGAGCCTCCCACCAGTTGGGCAGTCCGTCACCGTCGGTATCGAAGCCCTGTGGACGATGAGCCTCCCTGACAGGGTTCGCCGCATCACCGCCGCAGTCTTTCTCATCATCGATGAGACCCTTCAGTCCGCTGTTGCTGCCCACGGCCGAATAGGTGCCGTCGAGGGTCTCCTGGATGATCCGCTGGTCGTGGATATCGAGGGCCGGCATGTTACAGCCTACATCCGACATGACATTCTTCCAGGTCTCACGCGCTGTCTCTATCTTTGCCAGTGAAGGGAAGAAAGGACGGTCGACGAGCGGTTGCCAGTCAACCTTCTGCAGCCTGCGGGGACGCTGTCCGCGAACCTGCTGTGAGGCAGGGGCCTTGTCGGGGTTGTCACCATATACCTCCCAGTTGATCACCCTTCCGGAGGGCACATAATAACGGTAGGTGTCGCCCTCCTTGTCATCCACCTGCTTGCCCGACGGGTATTCCTCACGGACGTTTCCGCTGACGTAGGCCGACTGTGAGCCTTTGCCCGTTCCCTCGAGATCGAGGCTGAACAGGAACTTATTATGGGTGGCAGGACCTTCCTTATAGTAGTTGTTCACGAAGTTGATCTCATGGGCACCACCGTCACAGGCACGTCCACCCCAGTTGTAACACACATTATTAAAGAGGTCGAGGCGGCCCGCATAGTAGCCGGCACCATCCAAGGCACCGCTCATACTCCAGTTTCTTCCTTCATTATGCGCCAGCAGGTTATGGTGATAGGAGCTGATATCTCCACCGATGGTGGCGGCATAGCCATGGCGTGTGCCCGGAGGGTAGTTCTTATGACCGGCCACATTGAGTGCCTCGGCGATGATATTATGCTGGAAGGATATCGTCTTCGCCCCACGGCTGCTGAACCCCTCATCCATACTCCAGGCGATACTGCAGTGGTCGATGATGGTGTTCTCACCACCGGCGCTGCCCATACCGTCGGAGGTACGGCCACCACCTAAGCGATGGCGGATATAACGGCAGATGGCATCATGACCGATACCGAAGGAGGCTCCTCGCAAGAGGATGCCCTCGCCGGGCGCTGTCTGGCCGGCCAGCGTGACATACTCCCGAAGGCCTAAGCCGCGTTTCAGATAGATCGTGCCGCCGACATCGAAGACGATCGTGCGCGGTCCCTGGAGGTTCTCCAAGCCATAGCGCAGAGAACCGGGCTGGTTGTCGTCGTTGAGGTTAGTCACATGATAGACCGTTCCTCCCCTACCGCCGATAGCATATTTACCATAGCCCTCGGCCGTGGGGAATGCCAGATGACGGGGACGGAAGCACCAGGTCTCTCCCTGGGTGATCTTACCCTGCGCATCCTCCTCATCCACACGCCAGTAGTATGCCTGCTTACTGTTCAGATGGTCCATCCAATAGTAGTTGTCGTTGACCACCTGCAGCTGCTGGAGGTTTTCACGGTCGGTGCCCGCGAAGACATGATGCTTCACGGCATTCTGCGCGGCATCCCACTTCAGCAGCATCTTGCCGTTGTCGGCATTCGCATGGATGTCGAGATCGGCAGGAATGGGGTTCTGTGCCCTCAGCTTGGGATTGCTCTCATCGAGCACGAGGGCGTTGATGCAGATATTTGATGAGAAGATGCCCTGACGGGCGGTCTGTGACTGTGGACGGTAAACAATCACGACATCCTTGCCTTTCTTTGCCTGGAAGGTGATATACGACTGTCCGGCATCCGTAGCCCGCAAAGCCTTTGAGGTTTGTTTTACATTCTCTAATTTCTTGACACCATCGACAAAGACATCGATGGCAGGGGCCTCACCCTCACTGACACTGTTGTGATAGGCCAGGAGCGTGTGATCGCCGGCAGTCAGTCCGCTGATGGTAAGGATAATACCCTGATGGCTGCCTAAGGCGTCACCCACCAGCTTGTCATGGCGCTGCACACCATCTTTCCACCATACGCAGCCTATCCGTCCGTCAGACTCCGGCTGTACGGTAAAAGAGATATTCTTATCACGGTCAACCACCTTGGTCTCTTTCTGTCCCTGGCGGATGGCCCACGGCATAAAACCGTTGGCAGTAACCTGCTTAGGTGCCCGGCCTTCTAAATTGAAATCCACCCTTTGGGCAAACAGTGGCGTCAGGGAGAAGCAAATTACTGAAAACAATATGAACCTTCTCATAATTCAACGATTTATTTGATTTTTCTTTACATAGGACGTTTGTGTGGTGATTTGTACCCATAGGGATATCATCGCTTGTTTATAAATGAAATTTTCTTATTTACTTCTGTCTGTACCCTTTATTTTCACATCCTCCCCAACCCTTTGACCTTCGGTCGAAGTCGCTCACGATTGACTTCGTCTTCTTCCTCCTCGCTCGGCATAGCTAAAACAAGTTTTACTCTGCACTCACTCGTTCGTCAGTTCGGCAAAGCTCATGCAAGCATGACTCTGCTCTCGCTTAATCGCGACTTTCCTTGCCTAAGGTTTAGAGTTTAGGGTTTAGAGTTTAGGGTTACCCCTCCCTCGTTCCCTCCCCATAGGCATGGGGCGGGATGTTCGGTTCGTATCGCTACTGCATCTTGATATCGCAACAATTATCAATTGTCAATTATCAATTGTCCATTTCCCCTCGGCATGGGGCGGGATGTTCGGTTCGCATCGTTACCAAGGTAATGTCCTTTTAACTTCTGCCGCTGAAGGCGGCTAACTTCTCTTTAACTCCCTTTTAACTTCCCTTTCATACATCCATTTGTTGCATAGCAACAGTCTGTCCTCTGTGCATCTCCCCCTTACTTACAAAAAAGGGGGTGTGTCAAAATAGGCACATCCTCTTTTTTTGTTTATACATGGAAGGTAAGTGAGTCGTGGTATTGCTACGCTGCAATTTTTATGATTTCTGTCTTATATGAGCACTGCGGGCACCTCATTGGCGTATATGAGCCAT
>JAFZPF010000279.1 GCA_017550455.1 Prevotella sp. | reverse complement strand
CTTAGCTTTCGCTGCGGAATATCTGTCTGCTGTTACAGACGATGAAGATGAGTTACAGATGGAGAAGGTCATTGTCAGTGAGGCGGATTATCAGTTGTCGCGACCGGTGCCTCATGGGTTTAGGGGAGATACGAAAGCCGAAGAAAAAAGGTGGGCCGACAAAGGACTTAGCTGGCAAACCCGCTTGTGGATAGATGATATGTATATGATAACCATCTTGCAATCGCAAGCCTACAGAGCAACGGGCAACCGGAAATACATCGACCGGACCGCACGTTCAATGGCCGTCTACCTGGACGAATTACAACGTCCTAACGGGCTGTTTTATCATGCCCCGGATGTCCCTTTCCTTTGGGGAAGAGGCAATGGATGGATGGCAGCAGGTATGGCAGAACTTTTGAAAGTATTGCCCAAAGACAACCCGGATCGTCCGCGTATCCTACAGGGGTATCTCGATATGATGAAAAGTTTAAAACAATATCAGGCAGAAAACGGTATGTGGAACCAGTTGATAGACGCTCCCGATTGCTGGAACGAGACTTCCGGAACGGCGATGTTTACCTACGCCATGATCACAGGCGTAAAGCAAGGCTGGCTGAAAGCCCGGGAATATGCTCCTGCAGTCCGTAAAGCATGGCTATCACTGGTATCTTATATCAATGAAAACGGAGATGTAACAGAGGTATGTTCGGGCACCAATAAGAGAAATAACCGGCAATACTATTATGACCGCCCCAAAAAAACAGGAGATTATCATGGACAGGCACCCGTACTGTGGTGCGCTTTCGCATTAATGGAAAACAAATAAATAGGTATGAAATTATATTTAAGTTTATTATGTACACTACTGCTATCCGGCTGTTCTATGACGCGGAATGAGAAATATGCAGACTACGTTAACCCCGTCATTGGTACAGACATACAAAGACATGCACGAGGTGACAAAGCACCCTCAGAAGAGAAAGGACAAACCATGCCGGCAGTCGGTGTCCCCAACGGAATGACCAACTGGGTACCACAAACACTGGAAGGAGAACATAAATGCAATCCCCCTTATTATTATTACCACGACGAAATACAAGGATTCCGTGCCAGCCATTGGATCAGTGGCTCATGCACACAAGATTATGGCAGCGTAACAATAATGCCTGTCACCGGTGAATTAAAAACAAATGCCAGAGAGCGCGCTTCCCAATTTAGCCATGATGAAGAAACGGCAAAGCCTTACTATTATCAGGTGATGCTGAAAGATTACCTGATTCATGCCGAACTTACAGGTTTGTCTCACACAGGAATCATGCGTTTTAGTTTTCAATCGGATAAAGATCGTTATATCATTATAGAACCCAATAGTGACAAGCAACAGGGGTATTTAAAAATTGATACAAAGAGCAGGGAAGTAACAGGCTATAATCCCGCCTACAGAATCTATCAGGGAAGTGGAAAGAGTGCCGGATTCAGCGGATATTTCGTCATCCGGTTTGAAGAAGACTTCGACTCCTTCGGAACATGGAAAGACAATGAAATTACAACGGGAGAAACAGAAATAAAAGGGAACAAAAACAGGGTAGGGGCCTGGATTAAACTCGCTCCTGAAAAAGGGAACAGCATACAGGTAAAAGTAGGCACCTCTTTCACCAGTATTGAAAATGCCCGTAAAAATCTGGAAGCAGAGATTCCCGGATGGAACTTCGATAAAGTAAAGAAACAGTCGGCAGCTAATTGGGAGAAAGCACTGAGCCAGATAGCTGTAAAGAGTAGCGATGAGAAGAAAAAGACTCAATTTTATACCGCTCTTTACAATACACGTATGTTGCCCCGTACTTTCAGTGATGTGGAAGGTTATTATCCCGGTTTCTCCGAAAACTACACCATCCATCAAGCCAAAGATTTCACCTATTATTGCGATTTCTCCATGTGGGATATCTACAGAGCCGTGTTACCTCTCTACTCCATTCTTAGCCCGTCCCTCACAGGAGATTTTTCTAAATCTTTCATTGTAAAAGGGCAACAAGGCGGGTGGCTACCTATCTTTCCGCTATGGAATAATTATACGGCAGCCATGATCGGCGATCACGGAATAACCATGATGGGGGATGCCATCCTGAAAGAGGTTCCGGGATTCGACTATGAGGAAGCCTATCGGCTCATGCATAAAAATGCATTTGAAGTCAATACAGACCGAAAAAGTTATGTAGAAGGTAAAGGACGCCGGGGGCTGGAATCCTATCTTCAATACAACTATATCCCATTGGAAGACAATGTATGGGATGCATTCCATAAGAGAGAACAAGTATCCAGAACACTGGAATACGCCTATGATGACTTCGTTCTGGCACAAGTAGCCAGGAAATTAGGAAAAACAGATGACTACAGAACATTAATGAAAAGAGCCATGAACTATAAAAACGTGATCGACCCGGAAACCGGTTATGCACGCGGACGTTATGCAAACGGAGAATGGATCGAACCTTTTGAATTCGATAAATTTGTAGATTATATATGCGAAGGAACACCTTACCATTACACATGGTATGTTCCCCACGATGTGAACGGACTGATGAAACATATCGGCAAAGAACGTTTCCGGACACGTCTCGACACTTTCTTTGAAAAAGATTACTACTGGCACGGCAATGAGCCGGGACATCATATTCCCTACCTTTTTGCTTTAGCTGGTGAAGCCTGGAAAACTCAGAAATGGGTACACAACATATTGAATAGAGAATATAATCCTACGCCCGATGGGCTGAGCGGTAACGACGATGCCGGACAAATGTCCGCATGGTTAGTGTTCAGTATGGTTGGATTTTATCCGGTATGTCCCGGTATGCCTTATTACGTCATTGGCAGTCCGGGCTTTGAAGAGAGTATCATCACGCTGGAGAATGGAAAGAAATTCAAGGTAGAGGCCAAAGGATATACAGAGGAAAACATCTATATCCAGTCGGCAACCTTGAACGGACAGCCTTACAACAAATGCTATATCCTGCATAAAGACATACTGAAAGGGGGTACTCTATCTTTCGTCATGGGAAATACTCCCAACAAGCAATGGGCATCCGGTGCCGATGCAATACCTTACGTTACAACAGAATAAGACACAATTAATATAAATACAAATCAAAATTATGAAGAAGTGGATATTAGGAGGGATAGGGCTCTGTATGTTTCTGCCTATCCTGGCACAACAAATTCAAAAAGAGGGATATCTGGTAATGGACATGGTACATCACAACCCCGGGGATGCCATGACAAAGAGTGTTTTCCGCAAACCGGAGAAGTTAGCCTCTTTTGGTATGAATGGCATGGTTATCAATGAGTTTAAGTTCCCGCAATGTGCCGTCAGTTTCTCAAAATTCGACAAGCGTATTTTTCCGAAAGGATCAGAAGAAAAAGCATGGATCGAAACACTGACAAAAGAAATCAGAACACAGATCAAAACGTGCCACGAGAACGGTTTACAAGCGTTCTATTTCACTGATATCATTGTATTACCCCAAAAGTTAGTTGAACTCTATAAAGACGAGATTTGTGACGAGGATGGAAAAATATCTTTCGAGAAACCCAAAACTTGGGAGATTCACCGGATCATGCTGAAAGAATTATTCGAGCGTTTCCCGGAGATGGACGGATTGGTGATCCGTACCGGAGAGACTTATACCCACAACATTCCGTATCACATAGGAAACGGTCCGGTAGACTATAAAAACAGATATGATAAAAGTATTTGGATACATGCCCGGCTAATGAATCTGCTCAGAGAAGAGGTATGTGTAAAAAGAAATAAGAAGATTATATACCGTACGTGGGATTTTGGTTTCTTCCATGTCCGCCCGGATTATTACTTAGCCGTTACCGAACAAGTAGCACCACATCCCAATCTCTATATGGCTATCAAGCATACCAATGGAGACTATTTCCGGACTTTCCATTTCAACAAAACAATCACACTGGGCAAGCACAAACAAGTAGTGGAGGTACAATGCCAGCGTGAGTATGAAGGAAAAGGAGCTTATCCGAACTATGTGGCAAATGCCGTAATCAATGGTTTTGAAGAGACAAAGCAGGATGCTTCTCCCCGTTGCCTGAACGATGTGAAAGATAATCCATTGTTCTATGGCGTATGGACCTGGTCGAGAGGTGGAGGCTGGTACGGTCCTTACATCTCCAATGAACTTTGGTGTGACCTCAATACCTACGTGATGAGCCAATGGGCCCTGAATCCTAACCGCACAGAAGAAGATATTTTCAATGAATATGCACTGAAAATTGGTATATCCCAAGAGACTCTCCCATTCTTCCGCCGTCTGTGTATGCTGACCCCTGATGCTATTATTCGGGGAAGAGGTTCACTCCTGCACTCCGTCAATGTGACCTGGACACGCGACCATTATCTGGGAGGAATCAACCAGTTAAAAAGAATCTTCGATGAAATCTTAAAGAAAAACATAGTCGACGAGTCATTGTACGAAATGAAACTTTCCGTAGCACTCTGGGAGGATATAGTAGAATTATCCGAAAAGATACAATGCAACGACAAAGCCATCGAACAGTATATCAAAACCTCTTCTCTATATGGACTCTGGCTTCACAGAATTATGGAACAAGGCTGGATTGTCATGCTTAAAGGATATCAGGGTGAGCAAACAGGTATATATGATAAAACAGCAATTAAACTCGCACTCGAAAAATACGATCACTCATGGAATGAGTATCGCCAACTGAAAGAAAATAACGGGGATTGTGCCACACTCTATTATGACCAATACGTTAAATTCAATGTGGGTGGTGATCGTACTAAAATCGGATTTGTAGATGGTATGGGAGCAACCGTTAACAAGTATCGCGCAATGATAGAATAACAGAGATTCAAATTAACATTATTAACAGAGTCTCTTAACTACTATTGTTAAGCTTACAAAAGTACGTACTTTATGCCTATAAAAGTACGTACTTTTGGTATATAAAGAATACTAATTAACACACAGTTAAATACGTACTTTTATAATCCCTGCTTCTTTTGTTTAAAAACGGAATTCGAATGGACTGATGAGCCGGTATTGGTGGCATTGAATGCAATATCGTAATGGGATTATTAAAGGTTTCGAGAAATGCAGTTATCCTGTCTCTTTGTTCCTATATGACTGATTTTCATGACACCCTTATTCTAATTATTACTGTAATTAGAGAATAAATTGCATAACAATATCAATTATTATGCGTATTTTATCGTATAATCTTTCTTTAATTGGATAATCATGCACATTCATTCGGCATGTTATCCTAAGTTTCCCGGTATGATAAGTTCAGTTCCTCTACGAGGAACGACTCGAACCTCGTAGAGAAACGACTCGAGACTCTACGGGAAAAAATAAAACCACCTTAAAAGACATTTTCGGACGCTAACTGACAGCTAAATCCATCCCAATCTTAACTATCAAAAGTATAACCAAAGGAATTCATAAAGTTGAATTGTGTAATAATTACCCCAGTTCGGGATAAGATTTTGTTCATAAAAAAGTTGGTAGTCTCATAAATATTTTGTACCTTTATAGGTGAAAAACAATTAGTTACAAGAATATTTAATATGACTACCGATTACAAAGTTACAGAATTATTTTGTATTATAGACGAGTTTTGCAAACATTTTGATGCAGAAAATGCAGGAAATTTGCTGGAAGACAATAGCGGAGTGAAGCGTTGAAGGCGTGCAGCATCGTTGTCCGACAGTGAAATCATGACGATTCTGTTGTATTTCCATTTCGGTACATTCCGCAATTTCAAGCACTACTACCTGTTCTTTATTAAGGGTACGATGAAGTCTTATTTTCCGAAAGCTGTGTCGTACAACCGCTTTGTGGAGTTGGAAAGCCGCGTGTTCTTCCAGCTCATGTTCTTCCTTAATCTGGGGGCTTTCGGAAGATGTACCGGCATAACATTCGTTGATTCCACGATGATACCCGTATGCCATAATCTCAGGAGATATGCCAATAAGGTATTCAAGGGAATTGCCACTGACGGAAAAGGAACTATGGGTTGGTGTCATGGCTTTAAGCTCCACCTTGCGTGCAATGACAGAGGCGAGATAATAGCGTTTGTACTTACTGGTGCAAATGTCAGCGACAAGGACCCGAATGTGTTCAAGGTTCTTGCTAAACGTTTGTATGGCAAGCTGTTTGCTGACAAAGGCTATATTTCACAGAAGCTGTTTGACTTCCTCTTTGAGGATGGAATACAGCTGGTGACAGGGTTGCGCGTAAACATGAAAAACAAGCTGATGCCGTTCTATGACAGAATGATGCTGCGCAAGAGATACATTATCGAAACCATTAACGACATGCTGAAGAATACGGCACAGATTGTACACTCACGCCATAGATCTGTAAGCAACTTTATCATGAACCTTATTTCTGCCTTGGGAGCATATTGTTTCTTTGATAACAAGCCAAAGGCATTGCAAGGATACTGCATCGAAGACACCAAACGGCTGTCACTATTCTAAGGGCAAAACAACTTCTTTCAGCCTTCTGTTATTATCAACTCCTAATGGTATGGGGAGGAGGCGTTTTCACGCTGCATTTATATTGTATAAAACACTCGGTTATCCCGAACTGGGGTACAATACTGCAAGCTGGTGATTCCTCCTTGCCTGACTTCATCCAACATAAAACAGACATTGTTATCAGGAGAGGATGCACGATAAAGCGAACGTGCCTCACTGCAGCATATTACCAAGCAAACGATCAATAAACAAACACAACGTTTCATTGTAAAGACTCCTATGTTATTATTTCACTTCATCGGAATAATCTGTCAACAATATTCCGTTTGCGAAATTAAAACAAAACAAATAATTGAAATATAAATATCATTTCAATATTTATAAATTTCTTCCATCATAATAATGTGTAAAGAACCTCGTGTCTCCCTGAGTAGTTTTTGAGATAGCCGTTCGGGACTTTCGTGGGATGAGTAGGGGATTATTGAGGGATGCGCATAGGATATTTCAGGTGCGTTTGCTTGACTTTTCAGGAACGAGGCAGTAGGCAAAAGACTTTGCGGCAGCAGGCAAGAGATCTCTCGGCAGTAAGCGAATGACCTTGCGGCAGCTGGCAAAAACTGTTCAAAAACGTAGTTTTTAAATAATCCGAAGGACGATTCTACCCTGCATACATATATAATATGTATAAAAAAGGCATATGAACAAAAGAACAAATAAGGGATATTTTTTATAATTTAAGGAAATATTTTACTAAACAACGAACGCGCATTAAATTATCTTTGCATCCGAAAAATATTATTTGAAAAAATATCTAACCTAATAATATCGACCCTATGACTGATATCATCATTTCAACCGAAGAGAGTCCTCCTTTACGAGACGTATGCCTATAGGATTAATATCCAGGAAAATTATATAACTTTACAACCAGATCGATTGAATAATTAATAACTTAATATTAAAAATATGAAAGAACTTAAAAAGCAATGTCAAAGCTTTTGTTCAAGGAAAACAACTCTTATACTTTGTTTGACGCTTGCCCTGTTCTTCCCCAAGACTGCATTTGCCGCAGGTAACAGCAGTAGAGCGGGCCATATTGCTGAACAGCAACAAGCAAATACAGTAAAGGGTACTGTTGTTGACGAAAGCGGAGAACCGTTGATGAGTGTTACCGTAAAGGTTAAGGGTACAGGAACTGGAACCATTACAGATATAAACGGTAACTTTACGCTCTCTTGCTCGAAAGGCGCAACCCTGCAATTTACTTACATGGGATACAAGACCCAAGAGGTAAAAGTAACCGGAGCTACCCTCTCTGTTACCATGAAAGAAGATCAAGCCTCCCTTGATGAGGTCGTTGTTGTAGGTTATGGTGTTCAAAAGAAAAGGGATATAACTGGTTCTATCACTTCCGTTGGTGAGAAATCTATCGAAGCAAAACAGCCAACGGACATTTTCCAAGCCTTGCTCGGAGAAGCCGCAGGTCTTCAGATGAACAACACTTCTGGTGCACCTGGTGCAGTAGGAACCATTCTTATCCGTGGCGCATCGACCATGGGATCAGGTGTTACTCCTTTGTATATCGTCGATGGTATGACCGTTGAGGATATCTCAAACATCAATCCTTCGGACGTTCAGAGCATGGAGGTATTGAAAGATGCTGCTTCGGCAGCTATTTATGGTTCTCGTTCTGCTGCCGGTGTGATCATTATCACCACCAAGAAAGGTCAGGAAGGAGCACCTCCACGTATTAACGTCAAATATAATCATTCTTTCAAAGTATTGAATCATAAGCTTGATCAGGCCAACGCCTTCGACCGTTATATCTTTGAAAGAAAGAGTAATGCTGCCACTTCGCTTTGGAAGACCAGCAACGACTCTCTGAGTTTTACTTTTGCCGCAGATAACGACTATCAGGATTTGATTACCCGAACAGCTAACTCAGATCAATTCGATGTTAATGTTAGTGGATCCAAAAATAAGATGAACTATTATACAAGTTTGGGACTCTTGAGTGAACAAGGTGTTGTTATCAACAGTTTCTTTAAGCGTGTTACATCAAGAACAAACGTTGATTTCCAAGCAACAGACCATCTAAAATTGATGACTAAGTTTAATATATCATATACTCATAAGAATAATATTAATGAAGGCCGGGTGTTACAGCAGTCTATGAAACGACCACCACAGATGACTCTTTACTTCCCTGATGGCAGTTATCTATATAATAATGGTGGACAGTTTAATCCTATAGCTGATGCTATGCTGCGTACCAATGAGACGACCATCTACGGTGCACAAGTTTATCAAGGAGTTGAATGGAATTTCTTAAAAGACTTTATATGGAATGCCAATGTACAAGCTAATTACAGTGTAACAAGAACTGATGCGCTTCAACCTGGTAAACTTGTTTCCAGTGGCCTTTCCCAAGGAAACAATGAAGCTTTCCTCTCACGTAAGTTAGCTGCTGAGACTTATCTCAGCTGGGCACATGAGTATAATCAGCACAGTCTCAGTGCCATGGCCGGTTTCAGTATCGAAGATTGGAGGACAGAAGACTTTAATCTTGAAGGATCAAACTATGTCTCCGAGTCGATCATCACCTCTAATGCACAACAGGTTAAAGATCTTACTGAAACGGTGACAGAGTATTCCGACCACTCCATGGCAGCTGCTTTCGGACGATTCAGCTACAGTTATGCCGGCAGATACCTCTTCAATACAAACCTGAGATACGATGGCTCTTCACGATTCATCGACAAGCGATGGGGTCTTTTCCCATCAGCCAGTGCTGGATGGCGATTCTCTGATGAGCCATTCCTGAAATGGACAAAACCATTCCTTACCGACGGTAAGTTCCGTATCAGTTGGGGTAAGACCGGTAATGAGCGGGTAGGTAACTACGATGCGCTGAACCGCTATCTCATTGGAGCATATTACAATGGTGTGCTGGGTGTCTATCAGAACTCACGTCTCGCAAATATCGGACTTGGTTGGGAATCAACGGAGCAAAGCAACATCGGTCTGGATCTTACATTCCTGGACGGACGCATAAGCTTTGTCGCTGAGTACTATGTCAAGAACACTAACGACCTGCTCTCTGTTGAGAATATGCCATCTGAACTGGGTGTAAAAGATATGCGTATCAACTTCGGTAAGATACAAAACAAGGGTATTGAGCTCACACTCTCCGCATACCCTGTGAAGACAAAAGATTTCGAGTGGCAGACTACCGTTAACTACACCTACAATAAGAATAAGGTAGCAAAACTGTATGATGGCGCTGCATACGTAGAAGACGGAAAATACTGGATTGAGGAAGGTTCTCCATTAGGACAATGGTATGGATGGAAACACCTCGGTATCTATCAGTATGATGAGTCGAATGCTTATGTCGTTAACTCTGACGGTAGCTTCGGTGAAAGACTGATACCTGTATTTGAGACTGATCCCAACAATTTTGGCAACATCATCTATGGTTCTAACGGAAAACCGACTTTCTCTCACTATGAGACAGCGGACGGACAGACATATAATGGAACAGTCGGCAAAATGACCACATATGGATCAGTATTAAAGGGCGGTGATGAGATATGGGAAGACCTTGATAAAGATGGCGTTATCGGTGATGCCGACCGTCAGATTCTCGGTAATGGTATTCCTAACTGGTATATCGGCTGGACAAACTACTTGACATATAAGAATGTATCTCTCTCCTTCTCTTTCTATGGCAGTTTTGGAAACAAGATCTATAACAAGCAAAGACGTGAGTTGATGACTTACTCATCAAGTAATGCCACACCATATAGCTCTGATATTTATAAAGTATGGAAATACCAAGGACAGATCAGTCCAAGCTATAGCGGTGCAAAAGCAACTACTGGTGTACAGAACGCTCGTGAGCTGTCATCTTATTTCCTGGAGGATGGTGATTATATCAAGCTCACCAATATCCGTCTGACCTATAATTTCGACAGGAAACTTCTTCAGAAAATCCACCTGAAGAAGCTTCAGGCCTATGTTTACGGAAATAACCTGCTAACATGGACCAACTATACAGGATATGATCCATCCAGCATCTCTAACAATAATGTGCTCAGACCAGGTCAGGATAATGGACGTTATCCTACCGCAAAAGAAATAGGTCTCGGTCTTAACCTTAACTTTTAAATGATTATGAAGAAATATATATTTATTGCCTTAGCGCCACTTTGCATGTTATTCATGTCATGTGACGACTTCCTTGACAGGCAACCCATCAGTGACCTGTCTGTTGACACTTACTGGCAGACAGAGAATGACCTCAAGACATGGAACTCCGGTATGTATGACGGACTGCAGAACACCCTCCGTCTGAACTGGTTCTACTGGGGAGAGATCCGTGGCGGTTGTTTTGCGCCACGTGGTACATCATGGGATACGAACTTACTTTATAATGGTCTTACATCCACATCTGGTTCAGCCGATTGGAGCAGTCTCTACTCCACTATTTACAGAGCCAACTCAGCTATTAAGCACATACCAGAGAGCCCTGTTGGTGAGACTGTTGCTGCCGAGTATCTCGCACAGGCATATGCCATGCGAGCACTGATGTACTTCTATGCCATCAGGGTATGGGGAGCTGTTCCTATTATCACCGAGCCTATGGAAGATATCCTCAAACAGGAGAAATTCTACAACCGCAGTGATATTCAAGATGTCAAGCAGCTGATGTTAAGTGATATTGACAAGGCTATCGAGCTCTTCGGTGCTGCTAACGACATGTCGTCAAAGTCGAAGTATTATCTTAATAAGGGTGCTGCCATGGCACTAAAGACCGATGTCCTTCTTTGGTATAAGGATTTTGACGGAGCTATCAAAGCCGCCAATGAGTGTATCAACTCTTATGGATATAAACTGACAACAGGAAAGGATTACTTAGATCAGTTCCTGAATCCGGAATCGTCATCTGAGATGATCTTCAACCTCTACTGGGATTACGCTGAGGATTCCAATGGCTTTGGCTACGCACAGATGCTGGCATCGGGTTCAAACACGATTCCTTACCATCCCACAAAGAAGTACTTTAATGAATTGATAGGTAGGAAATACGAGAAAGATACTCGTATCAACCTCGTGCTTGACACGATGTCTGTTAGCTATTGGCTGTCGCAAGACATGATCAGCAATATTACCGATGAAGTTTACCAGAATTTCTACGATGGTGTCTATAGCACTTCCAATGCCAATTTCCAGGTAAAATGTCCAAAGTTTACTGCTGCAAGTTCCAGTGCAAACAGTGGTTACGGAGGATATGATTGGGTAAACAATGGAGAGTGTAACATTCATATGCCTATCTATCGTCTGGCTGATATCATGTTGCTCAAGGCAGAAGCAATGGTTCAAAAGTCCAATCCTGACCTCCAGGGAGCTATTGACATTGTCAATACCATTCGTGAACGTGCCGGTTGGACACGCAGGGCAACCATTGACGAGTACAATACTGCAGATAAGGTACTTAACCTGATTATTGACGAGAGAACGATAGAGTTCTGGGCAGAGGGTAAGCACTGGTTTGACCTCGTTCGCAATAACAAGGTGAAAGAATATTTGGATGAATATATCTACGATCATTTCAAGGATGATGAGTCAACCATCGTTGATGGTTTTGAGATTGGTGTTTCTGCTCCAGCAAATCCGATAGGTGGATATGGCAAGATCCTATGGCCACTCTATCAGGATGTATTTAGAAAGAATCCTTTGATGGCCGGACAACAGAATCCTCCATACACTGAATAATCATAAAGAGAACTATTATGAAAAAGATTATAAACATACTATTTGGAGTTGTCTTGCTCTTTGGCATGACCTCTTGTGAATTGTTTGGCTTAGATTATCAAGAAGACGCTGACTTCGTGGCTAAGAAGACAGACAACAATGTCAACATGACGGCATTGCAGTTTATCAACAGTCGCCCAGACATCTTCAGCAGTCTGATCGATGCTATAGAGTACACGGGCCTGCAAAGTCTCTATGAGGAAACAGGAAATACGTTCATCCTTCTCACTAATAACGCTTTAAGTCAGTGGGATAGCCAGAAAAACTGTTACTGGAATCGCGAGCAGGTTATAGGCAGCGACGGGAAAAAAGTACATGGCAGTACTTGGTCACAATATGATAAGAATAAGGTAGCCGAACTACTGAAGTATCATATTATCAAAGGAGAGTATTCCTTCCATAACCTTGATGCCAACACCGTATGGGCAGAAACTTATGGAGAAGGCAAATTCTCTTATACAAAGGATGGGGAGACATTACCTGGCGATACCGCTGTCATGTCAATCATGATTGGTTATGACCGTAACCTCCCTATACAGTTCAACAACTATGAATGGAATTACCGTGGTGTCCTTTCTGCTTCTACAGCATGCTGCAGAACGACGAATATTCATCTGATCAACGGTTATGCCCATGTAACAGACTATTATCTGGAAAGACCTACCAGAAAATTCTTAGGACAGGATTAATATTACGATTATGAAGAAAGTATTATATAGTATATTCATATTACTTGCAGGGGTATTAGTCACCTCCTGCAGTGATGACAGCTACGTGAACGTTATCTCTGTTAATACCTTCGGTAACAAAGTTTGTCGTAATGACAACGTAAAGGTATTTGTTACCGTTGATACAGACTGGGACGAAAAACCAAGTTACAAATGGGGTTGCAATGGTGGTAGTATGACCAACCCGCAGGGACTGTTTGAGAATGTTTGGAAAGCACCCAACGAACCAGGCACGTATGAAATCTGGGTTGAGGTGGAGTCAGGAAAATCCAAAGACAAGCGCTCTGCGTATATCACTGTCACAGATGAGTTATTCTACAGCAACTTCGAGACACCTTATTACAATGAAGGTTACTCTAACAGCAGCATGACCCTTGCCCAGCAGAGCAGCAACTGTCTGAAACTAACATCGTCTGGCAATAAGGGCGTCTTCCAGCGCAACTGGGGAACTGCTCTTAAAGCACCCTACTCGATGCAGATGCAGTACAACCCCCAGACCTTCTCTAAAGGCTACACCATTGACTTCCGCATTGCATTCAATGAGTTGGACGAGTCAAATAAGATTCTACGTGATGTCAACTTCTCTGTTGAGCCAAATACAGGGGCAACCTCTGTCTATGCTCAATATGTGAACAAAGGCAATGGTATGATTGAGTCATATACAACCAATCAGCAGACTATCAGCGACTTTAAGTTCACGAAGAAATGGAAGTATGTATCTGTTTCTCTCGATGCTAACAATAAGTTCATCGTGTATGCAGATGGAGCAAAGTTATTAGAGTCTGATATCTTGACAGCCCAGTTCCCGCAGAGTAGCTATCCTATCAAGGGTTCTGGCGTGGCCATGACTAACAAAGCCGTTGCTTGGTTGGATGACATGACAGTAATGGATAATGGAGAAATCCTCACTGCCGTTGCACGTAATCGCTAAGAACATTTCATCACATAATTATAGGAGAAGTCTTTGATCTTCTCCTATAATTATATAATACCAGATAGTCCTATGAAAAAGATACTTTTCCTGTTACTTATTATCTGTTTTTCTTTTAACTGTACGGCAAAAGATGGATTACAAGGAGTGGTTGTAGATACCAGTAACAAGCCTTTAAAAGGTATTCGGGTCAATATTGCAGGATTGTTCAAATACACAAAGACCAATGCCAATGGTATCTTTAAATTCAAAAGAGTTTTTGAGGGCGACACGCTGATGGTATTTTCAAATGACAAGACAATAGCCAAGATTCCTGTTAGGGTAGAGACATCACCTATAATTATTCTTGATAAAGACCACGCTACCTGTATCCAAGGAAAAGATACACTCACCTGTCTTTATGAGCCTGCTCCCGAGAGAACGTTCGATAGTTCTGTTATTACCCAACGCCAAATAACAGAAAGAGCCCCAAAAGACTTGGTAGAACTGTTAAGAGGAAATGTCGCTGGACTAAGAATCTATGAAGAAGGAGGAACTGCAAAAGCCTCTCTTAGAAACTCCACTTCTTTTGAGCTTAGTACAGAGCCTTTATTCATTATCGATCAGACTGAGTACGAAACTTTAGAAACAGCAAACAATTCTATCTCCATTGAGGATATTAAAGAAGTAAGAATAATAAAAGATGGGAGCGGGTATGGCATGAAAGGAGCTAATGGGGTCATCATGATCAAAACTAAATGAGTAAGATATAGATTAAATCCTGACATCATCCTGGTATCAGCTTAATTGATTTCGGCCATTGTCGTTCGCGAAAGGCTACGGATAGGCGCGTAAGCGGGAATCCCGGCATAGTTGAAACAAGTTTCACTCTGCGCTCGCTGCTCCGATAATTATCAATTATCAATTTGCTACTTCGCAGCATCAGATTCTCTTTCATGTTGTTTTCCAAATAATTGAATGTTTTTTATTAACCAATCATATTTATATAGGTAATGATATATATGTTGACCCATATAGCCCCTTCGGGATTTATACAAAGCCAAACACTAAACAGATCAGGTCAACTCATATATCACTGCTAAATAATTATCAAAAATGATAAAAACAGTAAGGTTATTATAAACAAAACGCAGTAAGCAAATCATTTCGTTGCATGAAAGTAATAGGAAGCTCCAATGCAAAACAACTTGTTTTGGTTCAGATTTAATGCTTGAATACACCTGCGATAATGATTAACTCCATACCAAAACAAGTTGTTTTGGTATAATGAAGGCAGATGAAGGCAAAAGATTTGCCTTCATCGATGTAACACTTTGACTATAAATTAATTAAGCGAAAAATGAAGGCAAACTCATTTTTTCAAATTTTCAGGAGTCCCCGTACATATATGCCGTGTATATTTCTCACCAATGATAGTACCTGCCAGACAAACTTCTATAAGATGATACGGTTTCTGTAACCGTCCGTCAATTTACTTCTTCAGATGATTAGGTAAGAAGGCAATAATCTCGAGAAAGATCAACCGTTATTGTTTAATGACTCAAGTTGGGACAGTCGCAGCAAGTAGGTTACAGGGAATCATACCGACTCAATTCAAATATGCGGTTTTTATCAGTTGGAAAAGAGATTACTTTCCCTTTATATATCTTTGAGTTTTTCCCGTCGAATACGACAACGGAACATTCCGGCCATGGATTCTGCAGAACACATGGTCTTCCTTGCTCACTTTTTATAGTGACATGAGCTATTTTCTCATTCTTTAAGTCTGCAGAAACAAGAAATGCTCCATAGGCACGTAAATTTGTGAATGAAGCATCATGCCGCATATTCCAGTTCGGGAATATCCGTATAACACCTTCATAACTCTGAAGCAACATCTCGTTGATAGTCATTGGCACTGCGCTGAGGGTCTCAATACCCCCACCATTCTGCTTGATCCAGGCATTGGGATATGACAATAGATATATGCGCTCTTTCAAATAATACAGGATTGAATCTGAGGAGAAGCCTACACGGACGGCTCCAGGATAACAGGTCTCAACACCATTGCCCAAAGTGTTGGCCCAATCATTCCCTTCCTTTCTTCTATCACCCCAGTGAGAGACATCAGAAAGCAGTATTTTGTTGAATGAGGAATCTGTCATCATTCCACAGACACCGCCAGGCAAGAGCAGTCCATGAATAGAGACTCTGTTCAGCCCTGTCGGTCGGGAATTATATCCCCCCGCACTCTGTTCCGTATTTTTCAGACACCATCTTCCATCTGAGGTCTGTCCTATGGGGTATGCACTCAGCTTATCCAAAATATCCCTCCACGTTATTCTTCTATCGTAATCTTTTTCAAGGAATGCGCTCATATCTATTATTCCTTTGAATAGCATTCTGACAAGCCCCAAAGAGAGCGTAGAATTGACATCTCCGAGGAGGGGTCGCCAAATACCTTTATTTCTCTTGTTTGGCATAACCTCATTGAAATGATCCATCCTAATCACATATCTTCCATTCTCCAATATGAGATAATCCTCCCAGAAATCAGCACAAGCCCGTAAATATGGATATACTTTTTGTGCGTAAGATAGATCATAGGTGCTATAGAAACGCATGAGCATATTACCGACACTGAAGACCGCATTGATTTTCTGCCCTAAAAACTTATATCCATTGTCAATAGTATTCTCATAGGTATCATACCGCTCCTTCATTTCCTCTGGTGTCAGTGGCCATCGAGTTGTACACAATCCCTTTGGACCGATTCCCACAGGATAATAGATACCACTCATATTCAGAAGGTCTTTGGCATGTTTTTTCCCCATATCCATATAGTCGATTAATGGTTGGTCAAAGTTGTCCGTCATGTCAATATGATTGGAGGAGAAACAGGCCCAGTAAGGAGATTGGTAGTTATAGTTTAAATGGTAGTCTCCACCCCATGCCATATCATCAGTAGTGATGAACGGTCCCCAGATTCCCGGAGCCGCTTTCCCTTTCCTTGTTGCACATGCAAGGATATATTGTGATTGGTAGTAATACTTTTCCAACTCTTTGTCATGGATGTTTACAGAGGAGAGATTCCAAAAGTCATTCCACCATTCCCTGTGTTTTTTGTGTAGCTGTTGAATCTCATTCAGTGTTATTGACTGAACACGTTTGATAGCTGTTTCTTTCCATTGCAAGGTATCCTGTTGTGTATAGAGGGCAACCGCAATATATTCTTTTTCCTTAGGCTGCAAAAGCAGCTCTCCGTTCTTCTTATTCATTGCCAAGGCGACATGAGAGCTGTATTCAATAAGGTCAGTTTTAAGAAAAGAGCGACAAGCCCATGCTATATTCTCCCCTCCTTGTTCATTGACAGAGTTTAATCCTTCTTTTGCCCATAGTCGTAATCCTACCTTCATGGGAGCATTAGCTGTAAGGGCAATAATAACAAGGTTGTCTGTAGCAGTTGCCCAGATTTCTATTTGTAATGTTTTGTTTGAGGTGCGAAAAATTCCCGATATCTCGGCACTTCCCGGTAATTGTTCTACGTGATAGGAAGCACCATGAAGATCGGGGCTGACAATATCTAATCCTCCCGGTAGTGCAATACCGCCTGGGTAAACAGGATAAGCCAACCAAAAGTCATTTTTCCCGAAGAATAGCTGCAGGCTATCGGGGTTCCCTCCGAGTGTCACACCGATATCCCCATTCCCGGCAATCATGCCGTCAGGGGTCATCCGCGAAGGAACCTTTTGAGGAGGTATATCACTTGTGACTTTGTATCTGTCCAAAGGATGTTGACAATAGCCCACAAACCCTATTGTCAACAATAATGTACCAAGGATAAGTCTATATTTCATACCATTATATAGTTAAATGTACTATTATCTTCACTCATTCTGCAATAGAGCCCATGCACACCACAGGAGTGGGGCCTGACCATGCATATCGCCTGTCTTTGACTTACGGTCGAGGTAATACTGATAGTCATTCTTGCGGTTAGTACCCTCACAGACATTGGAGATGTCACCCTGGGCATTCAGATAGGTAAGGAGTCCGAGCCAAGCCTTTCTTGCTACAGGGGTGTAGATGCTCTTCTTTAGCCATCCTTTCTTTACGCCCATGATCATCGCGTAGGTGAACATGGCAGAAGAGGATGTCTCATCCCATGCTTCCTGACTGTCGATTAGTTGTCCCCACAATCCGTTGTCGCGCTGATAGTGGCGCAGACTCTCCATCATCTTTAGATAACTGTCCATGATAGTTGCCCTGTCTGTATTCATGGGAGGAAGCTTATTGAGCAGTTCTGTCATTCCGGCAGCCATCCAACCGTTTCCACGCCCCCAGAAGAAGGGTGCGTCTGGTGAATGATAGAAGAGTCCGTTATCGCGCTGAAGGGTGTCTAAATAGACTACCATCTCGTGAGCAGCTCTGTTGATATATTCTGCATCCTGCGTAGCCTCATAGGCTTTCGACTGTACCATGGTGATCATAAACATGTCATCTATCCAGTAACGGGTCTGCCAGGTGAGTCCTTTGTCCAAAAAGGTCTGATACTTTTCTTTCACTTTCTGACTAGAATCTGAAGGTATTGACCATTGGGCATCTGCAAAGCGAATACCCATATCGAAGTATTTTTGGTCTTTTGTCTGCAAATACATCTCCAAAGGAATTGTCCCAAAAACAGAATAATCCACATGATAGGGACGTGGCACCAGGTGTTTCTCTTTCCCAAAGAACGGCAGGAAGCGATCTTCCAAAAGCTTGCTTAATTCATTGTTTCCGGTAACTTCAGCATATTTCAATGCCCCATACCATGCACAAACCTCTGGATAAGTAATGGATTTGGGAGGTTGCGGCGGTCGGAAACTATTATGGGGACTCTTTACAAAACGGTTAGCAACCAACAAACCGATGGTCGCAGGGTCCTTCCCCTCTGGCCATTTGTCTAAAGATACTGAATGGCAACCAGTCAGCAGAATCATCAAAGACAAAGAGACATAATAATAACAGTGCTTCATATTCAATCACAATTTTTCCTGATATTTTTACAAAAATAGTATAAAAGAGGAGATGACGATATTATTATCATCTCTTTTTTTATGATTCCTGTTTCATTTCACATGCTTGTCATTTTATAGTATGATTCTTTTTTCTCCGCATGAAAGGGTATTCTCAATATTTTTGTGTATTTTTGCCAAATAATAAAATAATGAGAGATATGAGAAAGATACTGATAAGCATATTGTTTGTTTTAGGGGCTTCATTCGGTTATTCACAGGGAAATATCCAGACGGATAAGCCATACGGCTATCTGTATTGTCACATGAGTGATGAGGGTGAGTGGACGTCGTTTGCCTTGAGTAAGGATGGTAAAGTGTTTCATGATCTGTTGGATGGGAAACCGGTGTATGATACGAAAAAGCTCAATGGTATAGAAGGCGGCTCACGGGATGCTTTTATCACCCGTGCTTATAATAATAAGGGGTTTGTGATGACCACTACGGATATGTGCGTGAAGAACAGTCACCAGTGGTTTAACTACGGACTGAACCTATTGAAGAGTAAAGATCTGATACACTGGACATCCGTCACTTTCGATTTTCGTAGAGGACCTGCGATCTTCTGTGATCCCGAAGCGCCTGATTTCTATAAGGACTATTCGAAGATTTGCAGGGTATGGGCGCCACAGATTATGTGGGATGCCGACTACGTGTGGCCTGACGGAGAACAAGGTGGTTACTTTATCTATTACTCGTTGTTGAACGAGAAAGAAGACAAATACGACCGTATCTTCTACAGTTATGCCGACAAGAGTTTTACGAAACTGACGAAGCCTCGTTTGTTGATCGACTGGGGATATGCCACGATAGATACCGATATCAACTGGTTGAAGAGTGACGGGATGTATCATCTGATGATTAAGAAAGAAGGTGGTAAGCCCGGTATCTTCACTTCTTCTTCGAAGGTGCTGACAGGTCCTTGGCCGGAACCTGATGAGAGCGATTATGTTGACTTTGAAGGAAAGAAGAAATGTGAGGGACCTTCTGCCTTCCAACTGATCGGTGAGGATACATGGCAAGTGGGGTATATAGAATATTCTTCAAAACCCAAGCATTACCGTATCTGTAAGGCCGACCAATATCTGCGTAATTTCCATGATCCCATGGATATCCAAGGAGTGAAAGCTCCACAGCATGGTTCTTTCCTGTGGATAACGAAAAAGGAATACAACCGTTTGGAGAAGTGGAATAAAAAGATGATGAGATGAATGCATACAGGTATCATACGGGCTTATCGGCGACGTTTCTTCTGTTGGCTTTATTCCTGATCCTTCCTTCTTTCCTGACGGCAAGAGGGGTCGATGACCGGTATATCATCGTGAGAGGTATGCAGTCGCTGGCTGACTTCACGCAATATGCCACCTCTCTCTATGTGGATGCAGGTGTGAATGAACACGGTAAGAGGGTAGGGTATTTCAAGGCTACCGATGCGGGAAAGAGTAATGAAGACGGGGTGCGCACCAACCTTGACATGGCGATGGTATGCGCCTTTGTGGGTGCTTGCCTTGCAGGGAATGATTCTACGTACGTGGAGATAAAGCTCCCTCGGGGAG
Source organism: Prevotella sp. (assembly GCA_017550455.1). Lineage (GTDB taxonomy): Bacteria > Bacteroidota > Bacteroidia > Bacteroidales > Bacteroidaceae > Prevotella. Next base: position 197 of record JAFZPF010000279.1, on the reverse strand, counting down.
TCACCACCGATAGGTTGATAGAGATGGCACTCTGTGCTTTTCGATATGGATACAGCACACATCATACCGTAAGACAGAAAAGATGTACTGATGGGAAATACTGGGGAACCTATTTAGATGAGCAACGACAGTGGCATCATCAGTGGGAGAGTTCGTTGTGGACACTCAGCTTAGCTTTCGCTGCGGAATATCTGTCT
>JAFZPF010000278.1 GCA_017550455.1 Prevotella sp. | reverse complement strand
ATCCAATGTCTGTTCGATGATGCGTATAATCTCATGAAGATTACTGTCGGAAGGATCAGCCTTGAAGTCGCCACTCAGGTGCTTTGACGAGTTAGTACATTGCAGTCTCACCTTGTAGAAGTCGGAGAGGTCGTCTATGACGCTGTCGAGTGGTGTGTTCTCGAAGTGGAAGGTGCCGGTGGCCCATGCCGTCTGGTTGATACTGCCAGCCGTGATCAGTCGAGGCATATCGTCGTTGGCTGTCAGTCGTGCCTTCATCCCACGTGTGAGTACCAGTTGTTGAGCATGGTCATCCTTTGTAGAGAAGCCCACCTTGCCTTCTGTAACATACACCTCGGTGGTGATGGCAGGCGAATCATTTCTTGTGGATACCATGAATTTGGTTCCTAATACCCGAACCTGTGAGATCTCGTTGGTGACGGTAAAGGGATGCTGTTCATCGCGTGTTACCTCGAAGTAGCCGTCTCCATGAAGCGTCACCTGTCGGGGAACACGGTTCTTGTAGGCAAGTGTAGAGTGTGGCGATAGGGTGACATGTGTCTGGTCGGGAAGTAGGAATGTCTGTGTCACGTCACCGGCAGCCAGCAGTGTTTCCTTATTATAATAATAGGTGGTGCTGAGGGCAACCAACAGCAGTAGGGATGCCGCCACGGCAATCCAACGGTATCTCATGGCAGTAGTGTGCACAGTATGTATTCCTGTGCGCTGCTTTACGTTTTGTAAAGCCTGTCGGGTATCAAATGCTCCATGCCTGTAATGCTTGAGTACAAAGCGGAGATCCTTGTCAACTTGTTTCGTCATATTCTTTTAAATCCATATAATCCACTGCACTATATCCTCCAACTACGCCATAGCCACCGGTTACGTTGTTTAAGGTAGGGTTGACAGGTGCCAGTCCGATCTCTCCTAAATCATTGTTGTTGATGTCGTTGACCGATTTGATGAAGTGATAGTATTCGGGTGAAATCTTGTATAACTTGAACTGGTATCCACTTCTTATGGACTTGATTCCATGAGTATATGTATAATCAGCTTGAGGCCACATGTTCAGTCGGAGGGTATAGGACTTGCCGTTGAAGATATTGTCGTTAAAGATATAGAAGCAACCGAGGAAAGTATTGTCGTAGCTAAAGAAATCATCAAGGGTGCTGATAGGATTCAGTGCCGGATCGTCGTCAATATTGATATCGGTGCGACAACATTCACAGATCGTATCTGCTTTTACAGAATAGTCAATATAACCATATCCTTCACCCTGGTATAGTTTGTACTCATGTATGCTGTACGCCTGTACGGCATAGTAATCCTCTGTCTGTGTGTCGTTAAGGGTCAGATGATATTGGTCGTAGGTGGATCCGTCGTGAAACACAGGATATGCTTTCCTGAATGCTGTCACCTCGGGCTTCTCTGGGATGCAGGTCTCGGCGTGGATGTCGGGATATCCTGGTGCTGAGGCGTCGATACTGATTTGATCACCGGGCTGATGATTCCCTAATACATAGTATGACTTAGGAGGAACATTCTCCATTCGATCTTCCGTATAATACACGGTGCGTTCCTGTCCGTTCACCCGATAGGTGATCTGTGGGTTCTTTACAGTCAACTGCTCCATCTTGACAAACTGTGTGCTGACCGTCAGCGGCAGACTGGTGGTCAGACTGATGATGGTGGTGTCGCTCTCTGTATTCGGGAAACAGTAGAGCACCAGTTTTGGGTCGCTTTTCTTAATCTCTATGTCCATGTCGGTTTTGGTGCAGGCACATAGCAATACAAGTGATAGGGTGATGAGGCTATATATTGTTTGTTTCATGACTTTTTAAAATTTAATGGTGTAACTGGCTGTTGGGATGATGGGGATGAACCCTTGTCCATGTAAGTAGACACTACCGTCTGATTTCTGTTTAATATCGGTGTACAAGGGGTTCAGTCGGCAGTAGGCATTGTAAACGCTGATGTTCCAGATGCGCTCATGTCCGGCCTTGGTGGTATGATGTATGTTCAGTCCGAGGTCCAGTCGGTGATAAGCGGGCATAATGATATTGTTGGGCTGGTCGTAGTTGTAGTCCACCTGAATGGAATAATCGTAATTGCCGTAGGGTACATCGGGCATCTTGGTGATCTGTGTAGGCACGGTGGTGCGATAACCGGTGTGGTACACCCAACCAGCATACATCTCTACCTTGTCGCTGAGTTTCATACGTCCGGTGATGTTGAACTTATGACGATTGTCGAACTTATCGTAAAACCACTCCGGATAGAATTCCTTGAAATAGCGCTTGTTCCATGATAATGTATAGGAGGCATCCAGGGTAAGACGCTGATTGTGATAACGCACGTCGGCCTCTATACCGTAGAATTTTCCTTTTCCTTCGATCACAAAGTTATCCCAGTACTTGGCGGGTGGTGTCAGCGATCCGTAGCTGGAGTATTGCAACATGTGATGCGACAGTTTGTAATAGCCTTCTAAAGAGGCGAACCAGTGTTTGTCCAGTTGTGAGTAGAGACCAACTGCCATCTGATAGGAATGCATGGGATGCAGCTTTTTGGTGGTGGGCACCCAGTAGTCGGTAGGCATGCTGAGGTAGGTACTGCTCATACGATGGATGGTCTGTGACATCTCCGTGAACGATAGTTTCAGTGATGTCTTGTTGCTTATCTGATACTTCATGGCAGCACGGGGATCCAACAGGAAGAAGTTCTTGCCGCTGACGTGAAAGAGCGTGGCATGCAGACCGGCATTGATGCTCAGACGATCGTTCAATCGCATCTCATCCTCCGCATAGAGATTCAGTTCCTGTGCTGTGAGGTGGTTGCTGCTGTGGGAAGAGATAGAGTCCATCTCTTCGTGCTCATTACCTGAGAAGTCGTACCTGCCTTGTGTCTGTGGACGGAAGAGATGCCACGTCATATCTCCACCAAAACGGATATGGTTCTTGGTATTCGGACGGTAGTCGAAGTCAGCCCGCAGGGTGCCGTCATAAATGGTCGAGCGGTATTCCCTGTCAAGATGGGTAACGGTCATTTGCCCCGATTTACCAGAGCGCCAGTCTTCCTTATACTCGTAGATACTTCTGTTATGGGTATAGACCGCACTGAAGTTGGCGAACAGGTTAGACTTCAACTGATAATTCCAGTTGAGTGCCATGTTCATGTTTCCCCATGTCAGGTGCGTCTCGTCGTTTTCTATATCGTGGTAATCCTCCCCATTATAGATCTGATCCCATTTGTAGGTGCTCTTCAGCATGTCTTTCGAAGAGTAGATGCTAAAGTAAGCCCTGCTGCGGTCGTTGAAGATATGGGTGATCTTACCGTTGATGTCGTGCAGGAAATAGTGTACATGGATCTTCTCGTCCTTTTTTCTGTTGACGATAAAGAAGATAGGCTCTGATATGATATCCATCCAAGAGCGTCGGATACCGAAGTTGAAGGAGGTCTTGTCTCTCTTGATAGGACCTTCTATCTGGAATCTACCGTCTATCAGTCCGATACTGTACGAACCGCGATAGTTCTTCATATCACCGTCGCTGGTACGTACGTCGGTAACAGAGGATAGCCTTCCTCCATAGCGGGCAGGGAATCCACTCTTGTAGAAGTCGACGTTCTTCACCACATCAGTATTGAAGGCCGAGAACAGTCCGAGGGCATGGTTGATGGTATACATGGATGTGCCGTCTAATAAGAAGAGGTTCTCATCATCGTTGCCGCCATGCACATAGAGTCCTGATGCCACATCGAGACCCTCACTCACACCAGATGTGCGCTGCAGGGTCTTGATAAGGTCGGGTGATGAGAGCAGTGAGAACTCCGTGTTCAGGTCATCACGCGTAAGGGTGCGCTTACCCGTCTGTGTGGTGAGCAACCGTGAGTTCAGGTCTCCTGTCACGACCACCTCATTTAACATATTGTTCTCTTTCAGTTGAAGGGTTATGTGCTGGTCTTTATCCATCTTCACCGTCATGTGCTTACTCTCAAAACCGATATACGACACTTCTATGTCATAGTTGTCTTCCGGTAGGGTGAGACTGAAAAAACCGTAGTTGTTGGTGGTCGTGCCACCGGCACCTTTTACAAGAACTGTCGCATTGATAAGACTCTCACCACTCTCATCACGCACATAACCGCTGAGAGTGAATCTTCGTTTTGAGGCCGACTTTACTTGTTTTTGTGTCTTTTTCCCCTCACTCTTGTGGAGCAGTACATATCTTCCTTGCTGTTGCCAGTCGATATCCGTGCCGTTGAAAAGCAGCTGCAACCACTCTTTGGTGTTCTTTTGTTTGGGTACGACATTGACTTGCTGTTGCAGTAACTTTTCCAAGGAACTGTCATAAACGAAGTTGACATTTTTCTCTTTTTGCAGTGTTTCCATCTGCTGCTTCAGTGTACGCTGTTGGGCACTGACACTCATCGACAGCAGAATGAACAGAAATAAAAAAATACGTTTCATTTTAAAGTTATCTTTTTTCCTGTATGACTGAAAAAGAGAGATATCCCCTATTGTATCTTTATTGTTTAACTTTTGTTAAGTTTTAAAGTCGCTTTGGTGTAAGCGTCATGCAACAAAACTGAGAATATAGAAGAAGTCATCTGCCTTTCCCCGCAGGATTTTAAGTGCCTTGCTGACTTGGTGTTCCACAGTCTTCTCGGAGATGTTGAGTGTCTCGGCAATCTCCCGGTATTTCCTGCCATCACGCTTTGCCATTAGGAAAACCTCCCGGCAACGTTTGGGAAGGGTGTCGATGGCCGTCCACAGCTCTGCCTCATGCAGGGATCGCTCAGCAGCTTCCTCATCAGTGATTGGTCCGTTGGTGTCTTGTGGGAGGATGACGGATTCCGTCTGTTTGCCTTTCCGCAAGATGTCTATACAACTGTTGCGTACGGATGTATAAAGATAGCTCTTGGTGTTATCCACCTGATGGCCATCCTGCATCTTCTCGATAAGGCGCACGAAGGCATCCTGTACCACATCTTCAGAAGCATCGGTGTCCTGAAGATAATGGAGGGCATAGATACAGAGCGGACGGTAAAGCTGTTGAAAAAGTAAATCGATATTCATCATGGGTAGTTTCGTGCAATACCATAAAAACACTTAATGCTTAATAAAACCATGCAAATGTTGCTAATGCACAGTTCATTAAGCATTAAGCGTTAGACTGCAATTGTTATCAAATTACAAGTTCGGGTTGATCTTGTTCCACTCGCTGATTGGAGGAACGATGTTCAGTGTAACGAGCTCGTCACGCATCTTGCAGAGGTGCTCATAAGAAGCATCCAGCTTGGCGTTCTCCTCTGGTGTGCCCTGAGGAACCTCGTACTTAGCACCCTCTTCTGTCATGGTGGTCTTCATAGCCATCATAATGTGGTCGTACTT
>JAFZPF010000277.1 GCA_017550455.1 Prevotella sp. | reverse complement strand
TCTCTTTGTATCTATTGGATAGGGTAGGGGTTATCTCAGCGTCTGGAGATAACGCTCTGCTTCCAAGGCTGCCTTACATCCTGTACCTGCTGCTACGATGGCCTGACGATAGTTCGGGTCGCATACATCACCGGCAACGAATACACCGGGAACCTTCGTTGACTGAGTGTTACCGATTGTCTTGATATATCCCACCTCATCAGTGTCGAGCCACTCCTTGAAGACATCAGAGTTAGGCTTATGACCGATAGCCAGGAAGAATCCGTCGATAGCTACATCGTAGTGTGTCTCGTCAGCTTCACCCTTGCGCTTTACCACATGCATACCTTCCACACCGTTTTCTCCATACAGCCCGGTGGCATTATGCTCGAAGAGAATCTCGATATTCTCTGCTTCCATCACACGCTCCTGCATGATCTTCGAAGCACGGAGGAAAGGCTTGCGAACCACCAGATAAACCTTCTTGCAGAGTCCGGAGAGATAAAGGGCATCCTCACAGGCAGTATCACCACCACCTACCACAGCACAAACTTTCTTACGATAGAAGAAACCGTCGCAGGTAGCACAGGCACTCACACCCATACCATTGTATTTCTTCTCATCCTCCAAGCCTAAGTACTTGGCACTGGCACCTGTAGCGATGATTACGGTATCGGCAGCAATCTCATGACCGTCTTCCGTGGTCAGCACATAAGGAGCCTTGCTGAAGTCAGCCTTTACGATAACACCGTCGCGGATATCGGCACCGAAACGCTCAGCTTGTTCGCGGATCTCCATCATCATCTGGTTGGCATCCACACCTTCCGGATAACCGGGGAAATTCTCTACAATCGTGGTCTGTGTCAGCTGACCGCCAGTCTGCATACCACAATATTCTACCGGCTGGATATTGGCCCTTCCGGCATAGATAGCGGCAGTATACCCAGCGGGTCCACTGCCGATAATCAGACATTTAACATGTTCCATAATATGTATCCTAGATTATTGAGTTAATAGTTCTTCTATCTTGGCAATGATATTCTCAGTCTTCTCTGTCGGCTCAAAACGGGCAACCACCTGACCTTTCTTGTTGATCAGGAACTTGGTGAAATTCCATTTGATATCGGCTTTCTCCTTATAGTCGGGATCAGCCTTGGTGAGCATATCGTCAAGGATGTGGGCGATGGGGTGATCCATATCCCAACCGGCAAAACCTTTCTGTTCCTGCAAGAACTGATACAGAGGGTCTGCATCCGGTCCGTTTACCTTGATTTTCTTGAAACGTGGAAACTCTGTGCCGTAGTTAAGCTTGCAGAACTCATGTATCTCTTCGTCACGTCCGGGAGCTTGCTGCCCGAACTGGTTACAGGGGAAGTCTAAAATCTCAAAGCCTTGGCTGTGGTATGTCTCATAGAGTTTTTCCAGTTCCTCATACTGGGGAGTAAAGCCACACTTCGTTGCGGTGTTCACGATGAGCAGCACTTCATTGGCATATTCCTTTAAAGAAACATCTTTCCCTTTTCTGTCTTTGACAGAGAAATCATAAACGGTTTTCATTTCTGTAAACTTATTGTTATTATATATTTATCCTGACAAAGATAATCATTTTATTTCATATACAAACAATTACCGCCTATTTTATCGATTTTTAACCGATGCAACAGGCGGTAAGGTGGTTATAGTTATTTATCTAACTGGATCACTTGATCGGTGAGACCCTCCTTCAGTTTGTTGTAACCATAGTCCCATCCGTAATCCATGCGCTCAAAGCGGAAGGATGCCAGATACTCACCGGTGTAGTAGTCGTGGAACTCACCCTTGAACTCATCCATCCACAGGGAATAGTTGTAGATAGCGATCTTTGAACCATCGTAGTATTCAATGTAGATCACGTGATTTCGGACAATATAGTTGAAACCCACCACAGAGGAGTAATAACGTCCGTTATAGTCGATCTCACGGCCGGAGCCTTCAGCATAGACATAAGGATCTTTGTAGAACTCCAACTGTACATCGGTCCACTCAGTGGTATATCCATAACGACGGTCGAAGTAATCACTCTTTACAGAGCCATACCACGTACCTTCGAGGTTGTATGCTACATCTTCGTCATCTTCCACGCAGGAAACAAATGTCATTGACAGAACGGCCAGTAGTACCATTACCATCAGGTTATTGATTCTCTTCATAGTCGTAATCGTTTAAATGAGTAATCTTATCTTTTAATTCTACTGCAAAAATAAAGGATAAAAAACTTTCCTCAAAGGTATTTTCTATAAAAGAAATAGGGAAATCCCTATTGGATTCCCCATACATTCAGTGAGTAACTGCCTTCCACCCTTTTCTCTTCGTTGTCGGGCAGGTTACAGAAGAAGTCGATGCCGGTCTTCTCCTCCAGCTGGTCGATGCTCATGGCATAGTCGGAAAGAGGGTTACTGCCATGGTCGTTGTTGTCGTGCTTGATGTAGAAGGCGATGGCCGAATAACCGGTCTTGCCCTTTGCCAGACAAGCCACGAAGAAATACTTCGGTACAATCAGTTCATTCTTGATACGCATCAGGATATTATCCTCACTGTCGATGGTACCACCCTTGCAGACATACAACGTATCGGTGGATGAACGACGGGTCCAGGTACGTACCTGATCCTCCAACCTTAGCCACGGACTGTCATAGTTCTTACCGGAATTGAATCCACCGTATTGAGGATGGATATTACTGTAGTAGAACGTCTGTCTGTTGGCAGAGACGGAATACTGACGGTCTGCAGAGGGAATGATATGTCCTCTCTGAAATCCGGATCCGGAATAGTAATAGCTGGAATTATCCAGACGATAAGAAGATGGAATATCGGGGTCTTCTGTAAATTCCGGAGCACGCCCGGCATTGCCGACATATCCTTTATTCATCTGATAACAGCTCCACCGCTGTGCCTTCTTGTCTTTATCCCATTCGATGGAGTAGTTCACACCGTCGGGATCGGGAGCATTGTTCACCTTGTGGATCACCACAAAACTGTTGCCGCCTTTTACCTTCGGAAATTCCAATCTACTGATTTCCGGCTGAGAGGCAGATACATTACGATTGCTGTTGGCTTGGGCTGATGAAGAGCCGCCGCCACCATTGTCATCATCGTCACCACCGCAGGCTGTGAGCGTCAGTGAGATGCAAAGCAGTGAAAGATAAATTGGATACTTCATAGGTTTAACATTAAAAAAGGTGCATCAGCGGGCATATGCAACTACTCGCGGACACACCTTATGAATATGTATTATATATAAGGTATATAATTATTTCTTAGCAGTACTCTTAGCGTAACGGCTCATGAAGCGGTCAACACGACCTGCAGTGTCCACAAGCGTACTCTTACCGGTATAGAACGGGTGAGAGGTGTTAGAGATTTCTACTTTTACCACTGGGTAAGTTTCGCCTTCAAATTCTACTGTATCATTCGTCTTGCATGTAGAACGTGTAAGGAACATATCGCCGTTGGACATATCACGGAATACGACGGGGCGATAGTTTTCTGGATGAATACCTTTTTTCATTTCTTTATTTATTTCTTGTTAATTAATATTTCGGGCTGCAAAGGTAAGAATATTTTTGCAGCCCGCCAAATATTTTCGCAATTATTTCATTTATTGAGCGTAAGTTATCTCCATTTTCTGAATACGCATCTGTGTTCCGCCAGAGCCCTTACCCCATGTGTTCGTAATCTTCATGGATTTGTCACTACTTGTCGCAGAAGCGTCTTCATTACCCACATAATTAGTGCCGCTATAACTCTGGCAAGTCAGCACAACTTTGGCGATACCCTTGTCCTTTCCCGTGATTGTCATGGAGTTTCTCGCATATAGACGCAATGCCTCTCCGGAGTTAAAATACTTGGGAGATGTCTGACTGTCTTCAGCGGAGAAGGTGATGGTAGTACCGTCGGAGAGTGTCAGCGACTTCACCTCCTGCTGATCAGTGAATCCTTGTTCACTGAAAGTAACGGTAACCTTACTGCTGGAAGCTGTGAGACCAGAATCCGTGAATGTCAATGTAGCACCATCCGTTGCTTTGGAGACTGTGCTTGTGCTGGTGCCACCACCTTCTCCGCCACCGCTGCCACCACTACTGCTGGTCTTGCCATTCAGTGAGTAGAGGTAGGCTTCTTTCTGTGCCGACTCCGGTGTCTTACCGTTGTAATTGGTAACCTTTCCGTATAACACCACCTCGTCGCCTACCTTCAGAGTGTCGCCCGAGGTATAATCCTTATTTTCGAAATAAAGTGCACGATAAACATAGAACTGACCTTTCTCGGTGCCGTCGTCAGAGATATAGAAAGAAGCGTTTCCGTATCCCGCATTATAGTTCTGAGATACTCCGTTCCGGTCAACAGCGATAGATACCACCTTACCTTTGAAATAATAATCTGCGCTCTTCTCATTGGAGCCGAGGGCTTTGGCAATGTTATTGATAGCGACACTATTATATGGATCTGCCAGAGTGCCTGATCCTGTTGCTGTACCGTCAGACTCTCCGCCGCCCTGACTGCCGCCACCATCGGTCTCACCGTTGAGCGAATAGAGATATGCCTTGCCGGCATCCGTCTCTGGTGTGTTGCCGCGATAATTCATCAGCTGTCCGCATATGATGACCTCGTCGCCGACCTTGATGTCGGTCTTGCCGGCCTCGAATTTCTTGTTGCCCAGATAAAGGATGCGGAAGCAGTAGAATTCACCATTTTCTGTTCCGTCATCAGAGATATAGAAGGATGCGTTGCCATAGCTGCCACCTTCAGTGAAGGTACCTTTTTCTGCGATGCGGGAAATCTTACCTTTCACATAGACATTGCCTGTCGTTTCGTAGTTGTCTTTGTCCGTCCAAGTGAGATCCTTCACTGCTGCAGCTGCTCCAGCCGGATTATACGGGTCGTCTAATGTACCTGAGCCCTTTGCTTCACCGGTAGCACCACCACCACCGCTTGTCTCACCGTTCAATGAATAGATGTAACAACCCTGGGTGAACTCATAGGTACCGTTGTAGTTGACAAGCACACCACAGATAATCACCTCGTCACCATCCTTGATCTCATCCTCCGACTTGAACGGTTTCTTACCTAAGCTCATGGAACGATAGACAAGGAGCTGATTCTTTGAGTTGCCGTCGTCAGAGATATAGAAGGAGGCATTACCAAAGCTTGCGGTATCTATCTCCCTGATGGATACGATCTTACCTTTCACGTAAACATTCGTGCCGGGTGCCTCGCCCGACTCAATCAGTGCGTTGGCTGCTGCCACATTATACGGGTCGTCGATAGTACCCAATCCTGCCGGCTCAACGGCAGATCCCTCCTCATCGATCGCTGCCTGGTTAGGGTCATCGTAGGGCATCGGTACATCCGCACAACTTGTGAATGTCATGGCAACCATGAACATCATTAACACGGAATAAATAATCTTTTTCATGTTATCTTATTTTTATACTTTTCTACTATTAATATGTTATCTCAATATCATCAGCAGTGCGGATGAGAACCTGCCACGTACTGCGGTAGCGGGTGAAGATACCCGTGATGTTCACCGGACCCGTAGGCAACGGGTCGGCAGCGAAGTTGGCATACGTACTGGTGCGTACCACCATATAACTGTCGTTCAGACCCACCAATCCTCTGTTCACGCTGTTGGCAGCGTCTTTATCCTTGTCAGGAGCAAAGGTCGTCTTGCCGTCACCTTTCTTGAACGTCACATCCTTGATGGTCATCAGCTTACCGCAGTTTTCCTGGATGTATTTGGCATCGCGGTATTTGCTCTTGTCAAACTCCACCGGTGCGATCACCTCCGAGCCTCCTTCCTTGAGGATCTTGAAATGATCGTTCCACAGGATACGGCTCATTCGACTCACGTAGCTGGCTCCGTTCTTATTAGAATAAGGTGTGCCGAGTTCCGGCTGCTGGCCGTAGCCGCCGATATACAATCCTTTCAGGTCGATGAGGATCTGCGTACCTATCGGCATATAACTGAACAGTCCGCCTTGGGCGATACATACCAGCAGGGCACCGGTACCGTCGTCGATAACCACCTCGTTATAGATATTCCCACCGATATCATTGCCGGTGACATATCCCTTGATCTGCACCTCATCGGTAATCTCCTTGTAAGAGTTGGTGGAATTATATACCACAGCGGCATAATCACTCTTCAACTGAGCGATCGAGATTACATTCGTCTCCTTTAACTCTCTGTTGCCATAAGGACTGCTGACAGGGTAGGGGTTCTCCCAGTCGGAGTCCATACAACCGGTAAACAGACAACAGGTCAACGCTAACAGAATATATTTTATATCTTTCATACTGTCCATGTTTTAGAATTTATAAGCGAGGTTAACCATTCCGTTAGTGCCGTAAGCATAGTATTTCTTCGGATTAAGAGAGAACTTGTACGCACGGACATTTCCCGATGCGGTGTAGTCGCTACGACTCTGTTCGTAACCGCCCGTACAAAGCTTGGTGTTGTTCAGGATGTTTGTTATACTGATGTTGATCGACAGCGAACCGCTCTTCATACGGATACTCCTGCCGATGCTCGCATCCACCATGAAACCGCCCTTGCCCTTACCTTGCGCAAGTGCTGACTCCAGGATGCTGCCGTCATTATCATACACATCACCGTTCACCTCCTGTCTGCCTTGCAGCGTACTGCCGTAGCGGTAACTGGGTGAGTAGGAGAGGTAGATACGGTCGTAGTAGTTACAGTTAAGATCGATGAACCAGCCGCTGGCATGGTAGCTGAGTCCGGCACTGGCAGCGGTCAGCGGTGTGCCTGCCTCACGCATGTTCTTATTATATACTGTCTCGGGCTTACCGCCGTTGGCGTCGTTGAAGGTTCCCGAGGTGGATTTCATGTACCACACATGGGCGTTGTTGGTGTTCTTTGCCTCACTGATGGTACCCAGCGCCATGAAGTCGAGACTGGGGGTGAGCTTGTATTTCAGTCCTACCTCCACACCGTAATATGCTTTCTCAATGCCCGACATCGA
>JAFZPF010000004.1 GCA_017550455.1 Prevotella sp. | reverse complement strand
TTGACATACTGTCCCAATACGATCTTCACAAGGACGCTCACGATAATGATAATCAGTGTTATCGTGGTGTAGTTTGGTGTGGTAGGATGGAACAGTTTCTGTCCTGACTCTATCAGTGAGGTAATACCTGCAGAGAGTACGATGACAGCAATGATAATGGCGGTAAGATACTCTATTCTACCGTGTCCGAAAGGATGTTGCCTGTCGGCAGGACGCTTTGACAGTTTGGTGCCGACGATGGTGATTACACTCGACAGGGCATCACTCAGGTTGTTTACTGCGTCCATGACAATAGCGATAGAACTCGCAAGGGTACCGACAACTGCCTTGAAGAAGGCAAGCAGGACATTTGCCCCTATTCCTATCCAACTAGTCCGAATAATTTGTGAAGAACGATCCATAAATAATTAGTAATTAATAATTTATAATTAAAAACACATCAACTTTTTATTTCCTCTCATCTGTCAGCATCTTCATACCCTCTGAGGCTGTGACAATCTTATTTCCCCTGATGATATGTCCAGAGCCGTTCGATGGGGCGTGAGAGGATTTCGCCGAGTTGCAGGTCATTGGCTTGCAGGGTGTTTGAGAGCACATCACGATAATGCTCAGCGATGCTGCCAACAAAACTGACGCACAGGTCGGGGCGCTGATATTTCAGTACATTCTTCCTCACGAAAGCATTGAAATGCTCGTACACAAGGATACTGATAGCAGGCTCATCGAGATGCTCATGGATAAAGGGAGAGAGAGAGGCCAGGAAACGGTTGGCAGCGGGTTGGCGGTACACCTTGTCAATAATTTCAGCATAAGTGAGTTGTGACCACTGGAAGAGATCCTGCGAGAGACTATCTGGGAGTTCACGCTTAAAAAGTTTGTTTAGGAAAAGTTTTCCCAAGACTGCCCCACTACCCTCATCACCGAGGATATATCCTAACGGCGGTATATTGTCAGTGATCGACTTTCCATCATACAGACAGGTATTCGAACCGGTTCCTAAGATGCAGGCGATGCCCGGCTGATGACCGAAGAGGGCGTGGGCAGCACCCAATAAGTCGCTCTCCACATGAATGGTTGCCTGTGGAAACACCTGTGCGAGGGCTTGTCGTACACGTTGTGAGAAAGGTTCCACACAACCGGCACCATAGAAGAACACCTCAGAGACCGAGATACCTGGAAAGACCGGTATCCGCGCAGTGATATCCTCGTCGACCATGGTAACAGGATTGATGCCTTGTGCGGTGATCAACTCACCGGAAATCATCCAATCGGTTTTTGTACTGCCACTGTCTGCAACCAACAACATAAGCAAGTTTTTTTCGTATTTAACAATAATTTCCGTGCAAATATACTTATAATGTTTGGAAAATCTGTAATTTTGCACGGAATAATTAAAAAGGATAATGAATAAAAGAATTTACGCGCTGATACTTTTCCTGATCGTCGTTCTCATACCTGCCGGTGCTGTGCTGAAGGAGAAAGACCTTACACAAACCCTCGGCATATTACGGGCAGAACTGACGAAAACACACAGTGAGCAGGAGAAGAACACACAGAAATTAGCGCAGCAGGAGGAACGCACACGTAGGGAATTCATGAATATCTGGCAGCGGAGCAACCAGAATGCGATGATGCTCTACTCACAGAAGTCTGACTATGTGTTCGACCTTACCTATGCCTGTCATGAAGCCACCGATCATTTTCATGAGTTCAAGCAACTCTCCCTACCCTTCCGTACCTATATCGAGCGTATGGAGACGGAGATTGCCCGCTACGACAGTCTGATATCCTCGTTACAGGGTATGCCCGTTATCAACCTTGACGAGCGTGCGCAGATCGACCGTAATGTCTGTCTTACCTATGCGGTGAATATCCGTAAGTCTTTGTTGGAGAACAAACAGGCGTTTGATGAATATATCGAGCGTTACAGCAGGATGGAGCAGCGACTGTCGTACCTGAACGACTATGCCAACCAACGCTATAGTGAGATACAGCATAATATCTTCAATAACGGAGGTGACAGTTATCTGAAAATCCTCCGAACGCTGAAACGCCGGTTGATGAGCACGGCAGAGACCGTGAGTGAGAAATACCGTCCGTATGAAAATATCCGTTCTCAGTGGGATGTGAAGATTATCCTCGACCTCTTCCTACTGATTATGATGTACGGTTTACTGTCTATCCTGTTGAACCAGCTCTTCTTCCGTTATGCCATGCCGAAACGGTTTAAGACCGAACTGTTCATGCAGAAGAAGACATGTATCATCATGGCCACCACGACGATCACCTTTGCCATCATCCTCGGCGTTATCCATGCCCTGATCAATCAGAACTTCATCATCATGGCCAGTGAGCTGTTGATAGAGTATGCATGGCTGTTGGGTGTTATCCTGATATCGTTGATTCTCCGTTTGGAGGGCGACCAGATCAAGAGTGCTTTCCGTATCTATGCCCCGCTGATCATCATGGGATTCCTGGTTATCTCCTTCCGTATCGTCTTGATACCGAACGACCTGGTGAACCTGATCTTCCCGCCGGTGCTGCTGATATGTACGCTCTGGCAATGGAGGATGATTGCCAAACACAGCAAGAGACTACCTTACAGCGACACGTTCTATGCCTATATCTCACTGATCATCTTCGTGGTTAGCACCGTCTGTGCATGGATCGGTTATACACTGATGAGTGTGCAGCTCTTGCTCTGGTGGATCATGCAGCTGGCATGTATCCTCACCATCACCTGTCTGACCGGTTGGATGAAGAAATACAGTGAGCGTAAGCATATCGATGAGTTGCCGATCACGAAGACATGGTTCTTCCAACTCGTTTACTATGTGATACTGCCGATCATCGGACTCATCTCCATCCCGCTGAGTATCTTTATGGCGGCTGATGTGTTCAACCTGAGTGATCTCACCTGGAAGATTTTCAACACCCGCTTTATCGACATCAACAATTTCAAGGTAAGCATCTTAAGTGTGCTGACCGTTATCGCCCTGTATTTCATCTTCCGGTATATCAACCGGGTGAGCCTGTCATTCCTCCGTCTGCATTTCGACCGTAAGAACTTCGTAAATGTCGGTTCCCGTGAGGTGATGGGCAAGAATATCATCCAGGTGGTGGTATGGGGCGCTTGGCTAATGATCTGCCTGGGTATCCTCCACGTTGGTGGCACCTGGATGGGTTATATCGCCGGCGGTCTGTCCACCGGTATCGGTTTTGCCTCGAAGGATATCCTGGAGAACCTTTATTACGGTGTGTCGCTGATGGCCGGACGTATCAAGGTAGGCGATTGGATCGATGTAGAAGGCGTCAAGGGAAAGGTGGCGAGCATCAGTTATACGAGTACGATGGTGGAAGCTATCGACGGTTCGGTGATTGCCTTCACCAACTCCCAGATGTTCACGAAGAACTACAAGAACCTGACGAAGAACCACGGTTTTGTGCTGTCGCTCATCCCCTTCGGTGTTGCATACGGCAGTAATATCAAACAGGTGGTAACCCTGATAGAAGACCGTGTCACCCGTCTGCACCATGACTATCTCGATCCGGAGAAGAATGTGAAGGTGGTGTTTACCGACTTCGGTGACAGCAGCATCAATTTCAATATCCTCTGCTGGGTAGATGCCGTGAAGCAGATCTATGCCGTGAGTGATATCATCGAATGTGTGTATGACACACTGAATGAGCATCATATCGAGATACCGTTCCCACAGCGCGATGTATATATCAAGACCGTGCCAGGAGATACAAAACAGTTGAAGAACGTTGAAGAAAGCATAACTACATGATGAAAACCCTCTTTATTGCCGGACCCTGTGTCATCGAGTCGATGGAGCTGTTGGAGACCGTGGCTGCTGAGTTGGTGAGACTGCGTGACAGCCTCCAGGCAGACATCTTTTTCAAGGCTTCGTTCGACAAAGCCAACCGCACGAGCCTGCACTCTTTCCGCGGACCAGGTATGGACAAGGGATTACAGATGCTCCGTGAGATCAAGGAGCGTTACGCACTCCCCATCCTCACCGATATCCATGAGAGTTATCAGGCAGCCCCCGTGGCAGAAGTGTGTGACGTGCTGCAGATCCCGGCTTTTCTCTGTCGTCAGACCGATCTGTTGGTGGCGGCAGCGAAAACCGGCAGGATCGTAAATATCAAGAAAGCCCAGTTCCTCAGTGGCAAAGATATGCGTTACCCGGTAGGAAAAGCACTGGAGAGCGGTGCCAAAGAAGTATGGCTCACCGAGCGCGGCAACTGTTTCGGCTATAACAACCTGGTGGTTGACTTCCGGAATATCCCCGACATGCTTGAGATCGTGCCGAGGGTGATCATGGACTGTACACACAGCGTGCAGCGTCCCGGTGGCGGCAATGGCGTGACAAGTGGTGACCGACGGTTTGTGCCGAGCATGGCCTATGCAGCAAAAGCCTTCGGAGCTACCGGTTATTTCTTCGAGGTACACCCCGATCCCGACAAAGGACTCAGTGATGCAGCGAACATGCTCTACCTGAAGGATCTGGAAACTATCATGAGACGATTGATAAAAACAGACACAGATGAAAGAGATTAGACAGTATGGAATACAGTGTGTGAAAGACGAGGCACAGGCGATACTCGACCTGATACCGCAGTTTGACGAACAGTTTGACAATGCCGTGAAGATGATCTACGACTGTAAGGGAAAGGTGATCGTCACCGGCGTCGGGAAGAGCGGACATATCGGTGCGAAGATTGCCGCTACATTGTCAAGTACCGGCACCCCTTCGTTCTTCGTCAACCCCCTCGACGTGTTCCACGGTGACTTAGGCGTGATGACCCATGATGATGTGGTGCTTGCCATCAGCAACTCCGGACAGACCGACGAACTACTGCGGTTCATCCCCATGGTGCTCCATATGAATATCCCCATCATCGCCATGACCGGCAACCCCGACTCACTGTTAGTGAAATACAGTAATGTGCATCTGAACACCAAGGTGAAGAAAGAAGCCTGTCCGTTGAACCTCGCTCCTACCAGCAGTACGACGGCACAACTCGTGATGGGTGATGCACTGGCAGTGGCACTGATGGAGATGCGTCATTTCAAGCCACGTGACTTCGCACAGTTCCATCCCGGTGGAGAGTTGGGTAAACGACTGCTCACCACGGCACAGGATGTGATGAAGCACGAGAACCTGCCGATCCTCGATGAGCAGATGCATCTCGGTGATGCCATCATCCTGGTGAGCAAAGGAAAGCTCGGACTGGGTGTTGCCTTGGAGGATGACAGGGTCATCGGTATTATCACCGACGGAGATATCCGTCGGGCGATGGAACGCTGGCAAGCGGATTTCTTCAACCGTACGGTAGGAGATATCATGACCCGCACCCCGAAATGTGTGCTGCCCACCATGCGTATCACCGAGATACAGAAGATCATGCAGAAGCACTTCATCCACTCCGTCCTCGTGGTGGATCAGGAGAAACGCCTCCTCGGTGTCGTTGACCATTATAGTTGTATGATATGATGAGAAAGATTTGCTCTACCCTACTCTGTTGTTGGTTCGCCACCATCGCCATGGCTCAGACATCAGCTGATGATACGCTTCAGCTGTCGTCTGATAGTCTGATTGTGGCTGATCTGCAGAATGAGCATGTCACCTTCTCACACAACAACTCCGTGACGTTGCTGTACAGTGGACAGGAGAAGTTCGACGATATGTTCAAGGCTATCCGTCAGGCAAAGAGCAGCATCCATCTGGAGTATTTCAATTTCCGTAACGACTCCATCGCCGACCGGCTTTTCGACCTGTTGGCCGAGAAGGTGAAAGAAGGTGTGGAGGTACGTGCTATCTTCGACGGCTTCGGCAATACCAGCAACAACCAACCGCTGAAGAAGAGACATGTGAAGAAACGTCGTGAGCAAGGTATCCAGTTGTACGAGTACAACCCCGTGAACTTCCCTTGGGTGAATGATATCATGGGCAGGGACCACCGTAAGATCGTGGTCATCGACGGGGTGATTGCCTACACCGGCGGTATGAACGTGGCCGACTATTATATCAAAGGTACTGATGTGGTGGGTGAATGGCGTGACCTCCATTGCCGTATAGAGGGTGAGGAGGTGAACACCCTGCAGCGGATCTTCATAAAAATGTGGAAACACGTTACGGGTGAACAACTTACGGGTGAGAAGTATTTCTGTTCGCCCGGTGATAAGGTAGCCTTCCACGGACTGAAACCCGACACGACAGCCACAGCAGGACATAAGATGGTGGGTATTATCAACCGTGAGCCTCATCGCACCACGAAGATTATCCGCACGTTCTATAAGGGTTGTTTCAACCATGCGCAGGACAGCATCAAACTCGTGAACCCCTACTTCACCCTGATTCCCACGGTGAAGAAAGCCATCAAGAAAGCGATCAAGAGAGGGGTGAAGGTAGAACTGATGATTGCCGCCAACAGTGATATCCCCTTGACACCCGACTGCAGTTTCTACAATATGCGAAAGTTGCAGAAGAAAGGTGCTGTGGTGTGGATCTACGAGCGCGGCTTCCACCACACGAAGATCATCATGGTTGACGGGAAAGTATGCACCGTGGGCAGTTCAAACCTCGATGCCCGTAGTCTGAAAGCCGACTACGAAGAGAATGCCGTGATCATCGATCCGTGCACGACGAAGGAGCTTGATAATATGTTTGAGCGGGATAAAGGCCATTCCTTCCTGTTGACGAAAGAGTCATGGAACAAATGGCGTACCCCCTGGCAGAAGTTCCGTGGATGGTTTGCCCACCTGCTCAGTCCGTTCCTTTGACCATATCCCGCATCAGTGTGATATCCAGCGGTGTGATACCATGGTCGTATAATGTCTGACGATCCGTATCAAACTCGCTCATCAACTGTTTATCATCGCGCGACAACTGTTGTTCTTCCAGATACTGACGGAAGAACGCTACGGCTCCGTCGTAATCCTTCATAAACCACTTGCAATAACCGCTGTTCAGACAGTCGGCAGCTACATGGTGGTCATGGCCCACCACCTGATGGTACATATCATCGGCCTGTGCCAAGCGGTTTTGTCCCATCAGTGCCCACGCCAGGATGCGTTGGATATTCAGGTCGTTCTCATCCTCGTAGTTCAGTCGGTAGAGTCGTTCTACAGCCTCATCGAAAGCATGTCGCCGACAAAGAGCCACGCAATAGTTCAGTTCATACTGTTTATTCTCGGGATTCATGAGGATAAGCTTCGAATAGAGCGTCTGGGCATCCTCATAGCGGTCCACCTGCATATAGCAACGGGCGAGCATCGCCATCACACGGGTATTGTCCGGCTGACGGTCCATCAAGGGTTCTAAACGAAGGATCGCCTCATCATAGTCATTCTGATAATAGTAAGCACAGATAGCACGGTAGTAAAGACTGTCGTTACTGTCATCAGTCATAAAGGGCGTTACCATCGCAAGACTGTCTCCGTCGTGACGCTGATGGAAAAAGCGAGCCAGTTCTGTACGGAAATCACTGATCGCCATCTTGTTGAAACGCTGGTCGTGCAGGAAGAGATAACCTTTGTCGGCCAATGGCGAGCGCAGTTCACTGCGCAGGTGGAAGAGTCGGAAGAAACGGTAGAGGTCCTGCAGGTACATCCTTCGGATATACGTAGGTGTCGTCATCGTCTCCATCGGCACGGTGGGTCCTAACACATCCGCATTACCCATCATCTCCTTCACATTGTCGGGCAGTTGGTTCAGGATGGTAGAGATAGCCAACGTAAAACTGTATTTATCACTATCGCAGAAAGGACCGTTCTCAGCGATGTTGCGCATCACCTGCATGGAATTGAGTTTTTCCACCACCCCTGCAATGCCCGGATGCTGGATATAGAAAGGTGTGAACCAGTTGGAGAGGTCGTAGAAGAACGAGAACCTTTTCATCTGTGAGAAACCACCGAAATAGACGTCGGAGCCCGCATTCTGCATCTGCTGCATCTGGTGGAGCATCTCCTCCACCTCAGCCATCTTCCGGTCGTCGGCTTCCGGATCGAGGATATCCTGCATCGGGTCATCATCTTTCTCCACGATACCGTCGCGGGTAATGCTGAACTGGTTGTATTTAATGAGCGTAGGCATGATATCGCGTTGTATCGTCTCTGTGTCTTTCTCCGCACTCACCGTGAAGAGCAGTTGTTTCTGCAGGTCGATCAAGTCGCGTGCCACCTTCTCGTCGGCGATCAGACGGTCAATCAGCTTTTGTTCCTCCGGCGTCAATGTCTTGTTCATGCTGAGTACCCACCCCACCAAGGCACGCTGACGGATATACTCGTCGGTTGTCTCGCTGTACACCTCTGCAAGCGTTGAGAATTTCAGGGTGTCATACTCATTGATGCAAGCCAGCATGATAGCAGCTGTGATTACCAATGCATCGTTGCTGTCGATGGTCGGTGAAAGGATCAACGACTTATAGAATTCCGCATCGGTGGTGCGCCACTGGCGGGATATCAGCAAGGTATAGAAAAGGCGTGACATCAGTTGCTGATGGTTCTTATACACCTCAGACAACTTCCCCGCATCAGCGCCTGACCAACCGTCGAGACTCGTCATCGCCACATCCGTGACATAGTTCTCCAGCACATGGCGTATCTCGTCGTAACTCATCAGCAACCGGTGGCGA